>CAZUHH010000009.1:0-46052 GCA_964620755.1 uncultured Bacteroides sp. | reverse complement strand
TTTAAAAAGACTAATGGGTGCTATTAACGGTAGGGGTATACCTTTATCCATTTCGAACAAAGAAGTTAAGTCTACTTGTGCTGATGGTACTGCGGTAAAACGTGGGAGAGTAAGTAAGTGCCCATTATTTTTTATTTGATAATGTTATAAATAACAGAAATTTATCTAAAATATTACATTTTTGTATAATTGTATCAATAAATTTTTTACCATATTTTTTATAATATGGTATAATGTTGTTATATCTTTCTTGAATTATATTATTAGGGAATAATTGATTTTTAATATTTTTAATTTGATTTAATTCACAGCTATATATATTTTTTTGTTTTTTAATCAATTTTTTTTCTAATTTAGACATATACTTATTAAATAATTTACTGGTTAAAATTATTTCATTCCTATTATTATTAAATTTTTTAACCATTGTGTCGAACATTGAAACAAGTATTTTTTTTTCATATTCTAAATTTACATCATTAATATTACAAATTTTTTTAAAAATTATTTGGGGGCTATTTATAAAATCATTTTTTCTTAAATTAAGATTTGATATTTTTTTGCTTTTGTTATATGATAATAAAAAAATGGATTGCCTTAATGCTATAATGGGATAATTAATATTATAAAATTCAAACATATCCTTTAATTGCAACCAATAAGATACTTCATGATATCCTCCTATATATGCAATGTTTGGTAATATAAATTCTTGATATAATGGCCTTGTATAAACATTTGGACTAAACCTTTCTGTATTCTTTGTAATTTCTTTATCTAAAGCTTTATAACTATATTGTTTTTTATTTATTAAAAATAAATTGTCTTTTTTATGATATATTTCATATCGAAAATTATTATTTAAATAATAAAAATTAATTTTGGTATTATCATATTTAATATGATTATAACCTAAAAAATTTATTTTATCTGTTGTTTTTTTTATATATAAATTGCTAATATTATCAATAATATCTTTTTTAATATACTGCTGAAAACTTTTTTTTAATATAGTATTATTTCCATCTATTATAATTAATCCATATTCACCAAACAATTCATTAACAAAATATCTAGTACTATCACTTATAGTATTATAATTAGAATAAGAATAATAAAATATATCACATATATAATTAAGATCATTATTATTATTGCCTAAAATATTTTTTATATCAAAAATATTTTTACAAAGACTATTGGGATTTAATGATCCTACTATTTGATTATTATTATTTAAATGCCATTTTATATTAATATTTTCAATATTAATATTATTAATATTAGAAATATTATGATCTTCATTTGCCAACCAAAATACAGGCACAATATTATATTGAGGATATTGTTTTTCTATTAACTTGGCTAAATTAATAGTCGATATAATTTTATAAATAAAATATAAATATCCACTAAAAATCATAGGTTGATGTCCAGTTGTAATAGTATAAGTATTATCGTCTAATAATTTATTTATATTATTATATACATTTTTATGAATATTAAATTTTTTATATTGATCTATTAATACTTTATTAATAATCTTTCTATTACAATTGTTATTATGCTTAGTATCAATTGCTAATTTATATGAATTTATATCTTTATAATGATTTTTATAGAATTCACAAACTTTGTCAGGAAAATATAAATAATCATAAATAAATCTATTGATTAGTTTATAATCATTAATATCAAATAAATTATCAATCATATTTTATTAAAAAATAAAATATTATAGACTCCTCAGGTTGGATTCGAACCAACGACACTCTGGTTAACAGCCAGATGCTCTAACCAACTGAGCTACTGAGGAATAATAAAAATATAAACATTAATTTAACAAAAAAATAATTAATATTATATAAATAATTCACATATATATTGGCTTAGCTTCTATTAAATTAAATTTCTTTTTATATTTGATACATGCCATAGCAGGTAATATTAAATATTTAGAAGATATTGTAAAATTATTAATGAATGAAATTTTATAATTATTGTTTATACATATTTCTTTTATAGGATCTATTTTATTTCCGAATATAATGATATTTTTATTATAATTTTCCAATATTTTTTTTACAAAATTTTCTATAGTATAAATGCTAATATTATTATTAATATAATACTTATGTTTTATTGAACATAATTCTAATTTATTTTTCCATATTATTGGATAAAGTATATATTTTTTATATTTGCTATATAAAGATTTTAATCCATAACACATCACATCTAACGTATTTATAGTAATTAAAGGCTTATTAAGAGCAAAACATAAACCTTTAGCAGTAGATATGCCAACCCTTAATCCTGTATATGAGCCAGGTCCAATACCAACACAAATATAATCTATATAAGAAAAATATATTTTAGATTTTAATATTACATCTTTTATAATAATATTAATATATTTATCATGTGTGTTATTTAATATATATTCTTTACATAATATTAGATTATAATCTTTAAATAAAGATACAGAACAATTGAAACTTGATGTTTCAATACATAATATAAAACTCATTTTATGAAATATAATATAGCCCATAGGGGAATTGAACCCCTCTTTCCAGAATGAAAATCTGACGTCCTAACCAATAGACGAATGGGCCATGAAATTATTATGAATTTAATAGAAATTATTTGTTATTAAAAATATTATTTTTAAATAAACAATTTATTCATAATATTTATATATATATCTATGGCATCTTTTATTTCATGTTTATAAATATATTCGTCAGCGATATGAGATCTAGATGAATCACCAGGACCAATTTTTAATGCATCATTAGAAATTAATAGCCTATCAGATATAGTAGATGATACACATGTACTCAACCCTAAATCAAGACCAATACGTACGATAGGATGATCTTTTGAAATGATTTTAGCATTTAAATTAGTAGATCTTGGTATAACTTTTCCATTATGAATTTTATTACTTATTATATTGACTATTTCTTTATTAGAGTACAATTCATTAACTCTTATATCAACTACCATTTTACATGTATCAGGAATTATATTATGTTGTATACCTCCATTTATTTGAGTAATATTCATTTTAACTGAACCTAAAATAATTGATTTTTTGGTAAATTTATAATTGATCATCCAAGATAAATTATTAAATGCATTTATAATTGCATTTTCACCATTTTTAGACATAGCAACATGGCTAGATTTACCATAAAAATATATATCTAAAACTAATAAACCATTTTCTCCAATGTTCATTTGCATATTTGTTGGTTCTCCTATAAAAGCAAAATAAATTTTTGGAAAAAATTTTTTATATAATATTTTAATTCCATTGTTACCTGATATTTCTTCTTCAGCTGTAGCAGCAAATAATATATTATATTTAAGATTATCATAATTATAATAATATGTAAAAACAGCTAATAAAGAAACCAATGAACCACCAGCATCATTACTTCCTAAACCAAATATTTTATTATATTTTTCTATAGGATCAAAAGGATTAATAGTATATTTAGAAGATGCCATTACAGTATCATGATGAGAACTCAACAAAATGTTAGGTTTATGCTCATCATAATATTTATTAAAAGCCCATATATTATTTTTATAACGTTTAAATATTATATATTTATCTCTTAAATAACTTTCAATTATATCAGCTGTTTTATCTTCTTCTTTACTAAAAGAAGGTGTTTTAATTAAATTTTTAAGTAATTTTATAGCATTATCATATAAATTGTTATATAAAATCATAAAATGATAAATATTATAAATTGATAAATGTTAGTTATACTTTTCATTATGATGATTTAATGCTAAAAATACATAATGTAATAATGTACTTAAGGATGATAATGATGCTATAACATAAGTATAAGCAGCCCATTTTAATGCAGATTTAACTTTATTAAGTTCGTTATTATTTAATATTTTATTTTTACAAAGCCATATTATAGCTTTATTACTAGCATCAAATTCTATAGGTAAATTGATAAATGAAAATATAGTGGTAAACATAAACATTAATATACCTATCCAAATTAAAATAGGAAAAATATTTATCATCAGAATACCTCCATACAATGTCCATGTAACAAAATGATTAGTTATAGATAATAAAGGTACCATATTAGATCTAATATTTAACCATTTGTATGATTGCATTTGTTGTACAGCGTGTCCACATTCATGAGCTGCTATAGCTGCAGATAAAATACTATTTTTAGTATATACATTATGACTTAAATTAACAGTTTTATTATAGGGATTATAATGATCTGACAATAATCCATTAATAGAAATTATTTTGGTATTATAAATGTTATTATCATATAACATTTTTTCTGCTATTTCCTTACCTGTTAAATTAGATTGTAACATGATATTATCATATTCGTAAGTTTTTCTTTTAAAGTAAATATTAACAATAATACTAATAATTATCAATAAAAACATTATTAACTCTCCTGACATAGATATTAAAATTTATAAAAATTCTAAAAAATGATTTAATTAAACAAATTTATATAAAAAAATAATTTTAGCATAATTTTATGATAAAATTATTAATTTTAATTATTGTATTTAATAATTAAATATTTATAATATTATGATAAATATTGATTTTTTTCCAAAAAAATTTAAAAAAATTGCTTTAAAAGTTAAAAACTTTAAAAGAATTAATAATGATGAATGTTTAATGTTATACAAAACGGCACCAATATCTTATTTAGGCATATTGGCTAATTATATTAGAGAAAAATTACATGGCAATAATACATTTTTCAATAGAAATTTTCATATAGAACCAACTAATATATGTATTTATACATGCAATTTTTGCTCTTATTCAAGAACAATTAAAAAAAAGAATGATGGATGGCAATTAAATAAAGAACAAATTTTAAATATTATTTTAGATTCTAAAAACAATAACTCAACTGAAGTACATATAACTGGAGGAGTATATAACAAATATGACTTAAATTTTTATTGTGATTTATTTAAATCTATAAAATTAATAAAACCTAATATACATATTAAAGCTCTTACTCCTGTAGAATTAGTATATATTTTCAAAAAAGAAAAAATTTCATACTTAGATGGATTAAAAAAATTAAAAAAATCAGGACTCAATTCATTACCAGGAGGTGGAGCTGAAATATTTAATTATAAAATACGTAATATGATTGCTAAAAATAAATGTAATGCTAATGAATGGTTAAATATGCATAAAATAGCTCATTCTATAAATATAAAATCAAATGCTACCATGTTATATGGTCATATAGAAAATTATGAAGACAGAATTGAACATATGTCATTATTAAGATCTTTACAAGATGAAACCAATGGATTTCAAGCTTTTATTCCATTAAAGTTTAGAAATAAAAATAATAATATGAGTCATATTAATGAAGTATCCATAATAGAAGATTTAAGAAACTATGCTATTGCTAGAATTTATTTAGATAATTTTGATCATATTAAATCATATTGGGTAATGATTGGTAAATTAATTGCTAAATTATCATTAAATTATGGAGTTGATGATATTGATGGAACTATCAATGATAGTACTAAAATTTATTCTATGGCTGGATCTGAGGAAAAAAATCCTACTATGACTGTAGATGAATTATCAGAACTAATTATATCTTCGGGACGAATTCCAAAAGAAAGAGACACATTTTATAATATTTTATAAGATAAATTTTCATTTGTATAATATTTTACATAAAAAAAATTGTGGTTAAAATAAAATTATCTATTATAAAATATATTAATTCTATGCCTTTTATATATAGTATTAATAGTAATTATGATATTGTAAAAAAAATTAATATTACATATGAAAATCCTATAGAAATTGGATTTAACATTTTAAATGATAAAATAGATATAGGATTATGTCCTATATCTATTTTAAATAATTTAAAAGATTATAAAATAATAAATCAATATTGTATTAGTGCTTATAAATATGTTAAATCTGTTATTGTCGTTTCTAATAAGTCTTTAGCATCATTACAAAGTATTAATTTGGATAATAATTCAATGACTTCTAATATTTTGTTAAAAATATTAGCAAAATTTTATTGGAAAAATAAAACAATAAAATTTTATTATAATAATTTATATGCAGATGGTAAATTATTAATAGGAGATAATGCATTATTAATACCTTTAAAAAAGTATAAATATTGTGTTGATTTATGCAATGAATGGTATAAATTTACAAAACTTCCATTTGTATTTGCTGTATGGGTAGGTAAAAAAAATATTGATAAATTATTCATACATCAATTGAATAATACTCTTGATTATGGAATTAAAAACAGAATTAAAATAATAACATTATATAATGATAAGTACGTTGATTATATTATAAATAATATTCAATATAGAATGAATTTTAGTAAATTTAATGCTATAAATTTATTTATGAAATATAAAAAATTATTATAATAATATGTCAAAATTTATAGCTCCTTCTATTATAGCCTCTGATTTTTCAAATTTATGTGATGTTATTAATAAAATTAATAACAGTAATGCTGATTTAATACATATAGATATTATGGATGGTCATTTTGTACCTAATATTTCAATAGGATTTGATATTGTTAAAATAATTACAAAATATAGCATTATTCCCTTAGAAATTCATTTAATGGTTAATAATCCTGAGCAATATATTGATATGTGCTATAAATTAAATATTAAAAATATAATAGTGCATTATGAAATTTTAAAAAATATTTATTTATTAAAATTAATGAAAAAAATGAATTTTGTAGTAGGAATTGCTATTAATCCAAATACCAGTATTGATTTTATTAAAGAAAATTATTTAAAATATATTGATTTAATATTATTAATGTCTGTATATCCAGGATTTAGTGGACAAAAATTTCTTGATACAACTTATAAAAAATTAGAAACAATTTTAAAAGTAAAATCATTAAATAATTATAATTTCAATATAACAATAGATGGAGGAATTAATCAAAGTAATATTACAAATTTTTCGATTTATGATATTAAAACATTAGTAGTTGGTAAAAGTGTATTTTATAATGGAGATATAATTAATAATATTAATGTATTAAAAAATTATTTAATATAATATTATTGATAATATTTAATAATATTTGACATTATATTAGAACTACCTGTTACCAATATTACATCTCCATATTGATAATTTTTTATTGCATTAATATATGCATTTATAGAACTATAATAACAATTACCTTTTAATTTAAAATAAAAACCTATATGCATTAGAATTTTAGAATGCAACATTCGCTTATTATTATTATTATAACAATAATAATAAATAGCATTTTTAGGCAAAACATTCATAATAGAATATAAATTTTTATCTTTCATAATTCCTAAAACTATATGAATTTTTTTATATTGTAATATATATGGAACAATATTGTTAATTCCATCTATATTATGAGCGATGTCTAAAATTGTTAGAGGATTATAACTAATAACATGATATCTGCATTTTAATCCAGTATTTTTTTTTATATTTCTTAACCCTTCTATTATACTATTATGACTAATATTTGTTAATTTATAATTTAAAACATTTATTGCTGTTAACACAGCTTTAATATTTTTTTTTTGATAATAGCCTTTAATATCAGGACAAATGTCATATAATTTTTTATTTTTTTTATAAACTGAAAAATAATGATTTTTTAAATCATATAATTGAAATTCATCACTAGCAATTAGTATAGGTATATTATATTTATTAGCTTTTTCAATAAATATATAATCTGTTAATGAATTACTTTCACTTAAAATTAAAGTTGAATTTGGTTTTATAATTCCCGATTTTTCATAAGCTATTTTTTGTAAAGTATTTCCTAAAATATCTGTGTGATCATATCCTATATTGGTAATTATAGTAATTAAAGGATCAATTACATTTGTAGCATCTAATCTACCTCCCATTCCAACTTCTATAATTGCTATTGATATTTTTTTATCAGCAAAATACGAAAATGCAATTAAAGTTATTAATTCAAAAAAGGTTGGTTTTATATAATCAAATATATATTTATTTCTTTTTAAAAAAAGTACTATATAATTTTCATCTATATAATTATCATTAGTTTTTATTCTTTCTCTTAAATCTACTATATGAGGAGATGTATATAATCCAACATTGATATTAGATACTTGTAATATAGATGATATCATATGTGCTACTGATCCTTTACCATTAGTACCTCCTACATGTATACTAATGAATTTTTTTTGAGGATTATCAAATAAATTACATAAATATGATATTTTATTTAATGAATTATTGAAGTAAGATATACCATTTGTTTCAAAACTTGGTAAACTATATAAATAAGATATATAATTTTTGTTATCAATCATGTATTATTTAAATTATTACTCATAATTTCTATAATTTCTTTTGTAATAATATGTTGTCTTATATTATTATACTGTAAATTCAATTCTTTAAATAAGTCTTTAGCATTATTAGAAGCTTTATCCATTGCAATCATTCTAGCCATATTTTCAGATACTAAAGAGCTATAGATGCATTTATATAATTGTATAGTAATAAATTTTTTAATATAAAAAACAATATTTTGTAGATCATAATTATATTCTAGAATATAATTATGATCTAAATATTTTTTATCATCTAATGATAATGGTAATAATGTTTCATTTTTTATATTATATTTATTCATCTTATCATATCCATTATATATTATTTTAATTTCATGATATTTACTTTCAGTAAAATCTTTAATAATAGTTTTAGAAATATCTTCTAGCGTTTTATATTCAATTATCTCATCAATATTAATATTATATTTTCCTTGACATTTATATTTTTTATAATAGAAATTAGCACCTTTATTGCCAATAAAAAACAATAATATATTATTGTTTATAATAAAATTATCATTAATATAATTGAAAATTTTATTATTAAAATTACCTACTAATCCTTTATCTGAGGTTAATATTATTAACAATGTTTTTTTATTTATTTGAACATCTAAATAAACTTTAATAATTTTATTGTAATGATTTTTCTTATAAAAAATTATACTTGGTAAAGTATTTTTTACATTATAATAATAACTATTAATATTATTGTAATAATATATATATCTACGCAACTTAACAGCAGATATTAATTTCATAGCTTTAGTCATTTTTTCAGTTGATTTAACTGATATTATACGCTGTTTAATTGTTTTTAAACTTAACATTTCATTTATTCAAATATTTATTTATTATTTTTTGTGTTATTGATTTAAAGATATCTTGTACTTCAGAATTAATTTTATATTTTTTTATATGATCAATAACTTTATTAAAATCACATTTTAATATTTTAATAAAATCTTGCTCAAATTTTTTAATATATGATATAGGTAGTTCATTTAAAAGACCATTAACACCACAATATATAATGGCAATTTGATATTCTATAGGAATAGGATTATGATTTATTTGTTTTAATATTTCAGTATTTCTAATACCTTGTTTTAAAATATTTTCAGTAGTTTTATCAATATCTGATCCAAATTTAGTAAAAGCTTCTAATTCTTTATATTGAGCTTGGTTTAATTTCAATGTACTAGATATTTGTTTCATAGCTGGTATTTGAGCATTACTACCAACCCTAGAAACTGATATATTAGTATTTATTGCAGGTTTAATATTTGAATTAAATAATGATAAATCAAGAAAAATCTGTCCATCTGTTATAGATATAACATTTGTAGGAATATAAGCTGAAACATCTCCTAATTGTGTTTCAATAATTGGTAAAGCAGTTAATGATCCCCCACCTTTTATTTTATTAATTAATGGCAATGGTACATCATTCATATCTTTAACAATATTATAATTTTTATTTATTTTTGCTGATCTTTCTAACAATCTAGAATGTAAATAAAAAACATCTCCTGGATAAGCTTCTCTACTAGGTGGTCTTTTTAATAATAATGAAACTTCCCTATAAGCATTTGCTTGTTTTGATAAATCATCATATACTATAAGAGCATTTCTTCCAGAATCCCTAAAATATTCTCCTATTGTTGTACCAGAAAATGGAGCATAAAATTGCATAGGAGATGGATCTGAAGCAGATGCTGATATTACAATAGTATAATCCATAGCACCTTTAGATTCTAATAATTTTACTATTTTAGCTATATTAGAATTTTTTTGTCCACATGCTACATAAATACAAAAAACTGGATTGCCAGATTTATAAGCAATCTTTTGATTTAAAATAGTATCTATTGCTATAGTTGTTTTTCCTGTTTGCCTATCACCAATAATTAATTCTCTTTGACCCTTACCTATAGGAATTATTGAATCTATAGCTTTAATACCTGTTTGCAATGGCTCATTAACTGGTTCTCTATATATTACACCTGGTGCATTTCTTTCTAAAGGCAATTCTATTAAATCGCCTTTAATAGGCCCTTTCCCATCTATAGGATTTCCTAAAGTATCAATAACTCTTCCTAAAAGTCCTTCTCCAACATTTATAAAAGCCATTTTATAACTTCTTTTAACAATATCTCCTTCTTTTACATTACTATAATCACCTAATAATACAACTCCTACGTTATCTTCCTCAAGATTAAATACAATACCTTGCAAATTATTATCAAATATTACTACTTCACCAGCAGTTACTTTATCTAATCCATATATTTTAGCAATACCATCACCAACTTGTAATACAATACCTATTTCCTCTCCTTGTATTGAAGATGATAAATTGTTTGTTAATTGTTTTTTTATAATTTCTGATATTTCATTTGAATTAATATAATTCATATTTAAATGTTATAATGTTTTAACTTATTATTTTATTTTTGATAATATTTAATTGATTTAATATACTGAAATCATATCTTACACTATTAAAATCAATAATAATACCTCCTATTAATTTATTGTTAATTATATTTAACAATTTAGTATTTTTATTTTTAGTTATTTTTTTTAAAATTTCATTTATATAATTAAAATCATTTTTTTTTAACTTAATAGGAGAAGTTATTGTAAATACTACAATATTCATATATTTATAGTATAAATATATGAATTCTTTAGTCATTGAATATATATAATGGTATCTTTTATTAGATATCATTAATTTCAATAAATCAAAAATTAAATATTCATTTTTATATTTAAATATATTTTGTAATATATTATTTTTTTTATTTCCATTAATTGATGGACTATTAATAACTTTATTTAAATCATTGTTATTTTTTAATACTTCATTTAAAAGTACAATATTTTTATAGACTAAATTTAATGATTTATTATTAGTTGATAAATCAAATAAAGCTTTTGCATATCTATAGGCTATTATATTTCTCATTTTATAAAGTATCTATTTATATAGCTAAAAATGATTCTTTAATGTAATATTATTAATAATTTTTTTAATTAAATACATATGATCATCATCACTATTAATAACATTTTTTAATGATTGTTTAGCAATTAATATTGATATTTCATTAATTTCTTTTTGTATATCTATTAAAATTTGTTTTTTATAAATTTCAATATCATTTTTAGTATTTGTAATTATTTCTAATGCACTGTTATGGGCCTTTTTTTTAGCATTTTCAATAATAATATTACTAATATTATTAGCATCCTTTAATATTTTATCTTTTTCAAGATATGCATTTTTAATAATTATATCTTTACCTTCATTTAATTTTTTAATTTCATCATTTACTTTTGATGCAATTATTAAAGATTTAGCTATAAAGTTTTCTCTGTTATTGATATAATCTATTATAGGTTTCCAGCCATATTTACTTAATATACACATCAGTATTAAAAATGCAATGGTAGTCCAAAAAACCAAACCAATACTAGGAGTCAGTAAATCCATATATTTAAATAATAAAATTATTATATCCCTATAATGTTATATAATAGGGATATAAAAATAATAAATTTTACTTAACTAAAGCAATAATTATACCAAATAAAGAAACACCTTCTATAAATGCAGCAGATACAATCATTGCTAATTGAATTTTACCAGCTGCTTCAGGTTGACGTGCTATACTTTGCACTGCTGCTGTTCCTATTTGTCCTATACCTATACCTGCACCAATGACGGCTATACCTGCACCAATAGCTGCTATGTTATCAATCATTTTATTTTTTTTATTAAAGGGTTAATAAATCAATATTTTCTAATATTACACAATTTTATTATTATTACCAATTAATGATGATTATTATTAATAGTTTCTCCAATAAATAATGCTGTTAATAAAGTAAAAATAAATGCTTGCATAAAAGCTACTATTAATTCTAACATATACATAAATATTAAAAATAATACACTAACTGGAGATATTAATATTGATTTAAAAATAAAAATAAGACTTGTTAGACTAATAATAATAATATGCCCGGCTGATATATTAGCAAATAATCTTAAAATAAGAGATAACAATTTTGATACAATACCAATTAATTCTATAGGAATTAAAATAGGATATATAATATATGGTACATTAGGGGAAAAAATATTTTTCCAATAATACTTATTACTTGATATTAATGATTGTGATATACTTATCATTCCTAATACAATGGCATATGATATATTACCACTTACATTATTTCCACCAGGGAAAAATGGAATAATTCCTATTATATTATTTAATAATATAAAAAAAAATATATTTAGTAGTAAAGGCATATATTCTATATATTTTTTACCTATATTAGGTTTAGCAATATAATTTATTATAAATAATATTAACGGCTCTAAATAGGAATTAATTCCTTTAATTACCTTGTATTGATATTTATTATGTTCAACAGCAATTTTTATAAATAATAATAATAATAATAATACAGAAAAAAACATTGAAATAACATTTTTTGTAATTGAAAAATCAATTAATAAATATTTTTTTGATTTAATATTATCTAAGCTATATATTTTTTCATTTTTTAAAATAAAATTACAATATTGATAATATTGAAGGTCATTAGATTCATATATGGGATTTTCATAGAATTTTCTAGAGGAGAAGCAAGTTAAATTATTGTTATAATAAATAATCACTGGAATATATATATCAATATCGCCAATTATATTCCATTTATGGGAGTCTTGTATGTGATTTATAATATCTTTATCAGGCTTAAAAGACAATTCACTAGAATAAACACATATAGGACATAATAATAATATTAATATAAATATTTTATTTAGATTAAACACGAAAATTTAATAATTAAAGCTTGTTTTTTTTAATAAAAAAATACCTTATATAAATAAAGCTATGTTAAATATATAAAATAATAAATAATTTGCGAAAAAATTTGACATAAATATATAAATATTAGGAATTCCTTTTTTAATAAAAAATATTATAAATATAATACTAATTAAAATTTTAATTATTTGGAATAATATTATAAATTTACATTTTATAATATTATTATCAATTTTATATATAATTAACATCTTAATTATATATAATAAATTCATTAAATAAATATTTATAAAATAGTTAGCGATGATATTACCAAATATCATTTCAAAAAGCAATATTATACAAATAAATATTATATGATAAATAATATAATTATTAATATTAATTATATTTTTTCTTAATATCATTTTTTGAATTATCTTCAATATTGTTATTGAATTTTGATATATCTCCAATATTACAATTACCAGATAAAATGGCCCCAGATTCAACTATTAATTTTTTAGCATAAATATTACCTTTAATATTAGCAGTATCTTTTAAAAATAAGTTTTCTGATACTTTAATATTGCCATTGAAATATCCTAATATATCTGCATTATTACATTCCATTTTTCCTAACATTTTACCATTATTACCAATTACAACTTTATTATCTGATAATATGTTACCAATTATTTTACCATCTAACCTAATATCTCCATCACATTTTATATTACCCTCTATTATTGTATTAGAGCTAATAATATTTATATATTCGCTTTTATTAATTTTCATTATAATTCATTGATAATATTTTATAAAACAATTATTGTAAATTTTTACAATATTAACTTATTTAGAAATAAATTTTTACTGAATTGCACAATCTATTACTTCATCAATACATTTTACGTATATAAAATTTAAATTTTTAGTATATATACTTGATATCTCTTTTACATCTTTTTCATTATCAATAGACATAATAATATTTTGTATGCCGGCCCTTTTAGCAGCTAGTATTTTTTCTTTAATGCCTCCTACTGGCAATACTTTTCCTCTTAAAGTAATTTCCCCGGTCATCGCTAATTTGGGTTTTACTTTTCTTTTACTCAATGAAGATGCTAAAGCAGTTAAAATTGTAATTCCAGCTGATGGGCCATCCTTAGGTATAGCTCCAGCAGGTACATGAACATGAATATCAGAATTTTCAAATAACGAAATATCAATGTTTAATTTATTAGCAATTTTAGATTTTAAATATGACAAAGCAATAATAGCTGATTCTTTCATAACTTCACCTAGGTTACCTGTTAAAGTTAATTTTCCTTTACCAGAACTATATGAAGCTTCTATAAATATGATATCACCGCCTACAGAAGTCCATGCTAATCCTATAGACACACCATAATTATTAGTATTTTCATATAAATCTTTTTCAAATTTTCTAATTCCTAATATATTAACTATATCCTCTTTTTTAAATCCTAAAGTACATTTTTCATCTGATGCAATTATTTTTGCTTTTCTTCTAATTAAAGAAGCTAATTGTTTTTCAAGTCCTCTAACTCCTGATTCTCTTGTATAATATTCAATAATTTCTTCTATAATTTTTTTTGTAAATCTAATCTTCTTTTTATTAAGGCCATGTATATTTAATTGTTTTGGTATAAGATGATTTTGTGCTATTTCTATTTTTTCTTCTGTAGTATAACCATTAATTTCAATTATTTCTAGTCGATCTTCTAATGCAGGATGTATATTAGATATTGAATTTGCAGTTGCTATAAATAATATATTTGATAAATCGAATTCTAATTCTATATAATGATCATAAAAAGCATTATTTTGTTCAGGGTCTAATACCTCTAATAATGCAGATGCTGGATCACCTCTAAAATCATTACCGACTTTATCAATCTCATCTAATAATAATACTGGGTTAGAACATTTTATTTTTCGTAATGATTGAATTATTCGTCCTGGCATAGCTCCAATATATGTTTTCCTATGACCTCTAATATCAGATTCATCTCTTATCCCACCTAATGCAATTCTAGAATATTTTCTATTTATAGCTCTAGCAATAGATTGCCCCATAGATGTTTTACCAACACCTGGAGGACCAACTAAACATATAATAGGCGCTTTCATATCATTTTTTAATTTCAATACTGCTATATACTCTAATATTCTATTTTTAAGATCATCAAGCCCATAATGATCTTTATCTAAGATTTTTTTTGCTTTTTTTAAATCAAAATTATCTTTAGTAAAAGTATTCCATGGTAAATCAACAAGCAAATCTAAATAATTATACAAAACAGAATATTCTGCCGAAGATTGATTCATTCTTTTAAGCTTATATATTTCTCTAGAGAAATATTCTTTTTGATATGAACTCCAATTTTTCTTTTTGCTTTTCTTAATTATTTTTTGTATTTCATCATCTGATGATGAATAACCTAATTCATCTTGTATAGTTTTTAATTGTTGATTAAGAAAATATTCTCTTTGTTGTTTATCAATATCCGTTCTTACTTTAGATTGTATTTGATTTTTTAATTCCAACATTTGTAGCTCTTGTGATAAATATTCAAATACCATTTTAGCATGATCTTTTAAATTATTAATTTCTAATAATTTTTGTTTTTTGTCTACAGACACATTCATATTCGATGAAATAAAATTAATCAAAAACGTAGTATTTTCAATATTTTTAATCGATATACTAGCTTCAGAAGGAATATTAGGGGTTTTTTTAATTATCTGAAGAGCTAAATCTTTAACAGATGTTATCCAGGCATTAAGTTCTTTATCAACCATTTTAACATCTACTTCTATAAATTCTTCTATTTGTGCCTGTAAGTAAGGATCTGTACTTATTTCACTTTTTACCTTAAATTTTTTTTTACCTTGTATAATAATAGTAATACTCCCATCTGGCATTTGTAACATTTTTAATATTGAAGCAACAGTACCTACACTATTTAAATCTTTTATATGAGGATCTTCTGCTTTAATATTTTTCTGAGATATCACTCCTATAGGTTTGCGATCTTTATAAGCATCTTTAATTAATTTTATCGATTTATTTCTTCCAACAGTAATCGGTATAATTACCCCAGGAAATAATACAGTATTACGTAATGGCAATATTGGAAGAACATGAGGCAATTTTTCACGTTTCAATTCTTCTTCTTCTTCGTTAGACATAAGTGGAAAAAATTCAATATCCTCATTAATTAATAATAAAGGGATATTTATATTATTATTACGTGATTCAAACATATTTAAAATTAACTAGTATAATATTTTAAAAACCATTTTAATGCATATATCTTAATAAATATCATATATAATGTTTGTAAAATATTAAAATATATATTACACTAATATATTAATAATGCAATAAATAGCATAAAATTTATCTAAAATAAATATAATTAATTATATTTATTTGTTTACAGGTTGGTTTTATAAAATAATTTGTTTTTGTTTTGATATATATATTTAAATGCTTTATACTAAAAATCAAATATTAAAAGTACTGAAAAATGTTTATGATCCTGATTCAAAAAAGGATTTAATAACATTAAATATGATTAAAGATATTATCGTAACTAATAATACAATTAAGTTTACATTAATGTTAACAACTCCTGTAAATCCATTAAAAAATTATATTATCAATGCATGCCATACAGCAATTAAAAAATATCTATCTGAAAATATAGAAATAAATATTAATGTCGAATCTAATACAAAAAATAAAAATGTCACCAAAATAAATCATAATAAAATAAAAAATATAATTTTAATTGCTTCTGGAAAAGGTGGAGTTGGCAAGTCAACTGTTGCTTCTAATATAGCTATTTCATTATCTTTAATGGGAGCTAAAGTAGGTATTTTAGATGCTGATATATATGGCCCATCTATACCTATTATATTTGATATATGTAATGAACAACCTAAACAAGAAATAATTGAAAATAAAAATTTAATAATACCAATAAAAAAATATGGTATTAAAATATTATCTATAGGATTATTTACAAGTGACAATCAAGCAATACCCTGGAGAGGTCCTATGGTTTCATCAGCAATAAAACAACTTTTAAATGATGCTAATTGGGGTAATTTAGATTATATGATTGTAGATATGCCACCTGGAACAGGAGATATACATATTACAGTAGCTCAAAATTTTAATGCAGTCGGATCTATTATTATTACAACTCCTCAAATATTATCAATATCAGACACTACGAGAAGTATTTATATGTTTAAAATGGAAAAAATTAATATTTCTATTTTAGGTATTATTGAAAATATGTCATATTTTACTCCAAAAGAATTACCAAATAATAAATATTTTATATTTGGAAAAAATGGTTCTGATGTTATATCAAAAAAATTTAATATCCCTATATTAGGAAAGCTGCCAATAATTATGTCAGAAAAAAATAAAATTGATTTAATAATTAATAATAAATATTTAGAATCATTTTTCAAGGAAATATCTGAAAAAATAATACAAAAAATATTACTTATTAAGTAATAATGCTATTATCACTTTCAAAATTATTAATTGTTTCAAAAGCTGCTTTTCTTGTTATTTCTACAATATTCTCATCTTTTACAATATTAGCAATTTTTAATTGTACTATTCCACTTTGTTCAATGCCAATAAAATTACCAGGACCACGTAATTTTAAATCTATATTTGATATTGCAAATCCATTTTGTAAATTGACCATTGCATTAATTCTTATTTTGGCTTTTTGTGATATTATATTTTTTGTCATTAATATGCAATATGATTTAATATTACTTCGGCCAATTCTGCCTCTTAATTGATGTAGTTGAGACAATCCAAATTGTTCAGCATTTTCAATTAATATAATAGAAGCATTTGGAATATCTATTCCGACTTCTATAGCAGTAGTTGCAATCATAATATCGGACTGACCATTTAAAAATTTATTCATAGCTTCTATTTTTTCTTTATAATTCATATTACCATGAATAATGCTAATTTGATATTTTGATAATATTGATGATTTAATAATATTATTATATTCAGTTAATAAACTTTTCAAATTAAACTTTTCAGAACATTTTATTATTGGATAAACAATATATACTTGATAACCTTTATCAATTTCTTGCTTTATAAAATTAAAAACTTCAGATCTTTTATTATCATAACAATGAATAGTTTTAATATTTCTTGTATTATTAGGATAACTTTCTATCATAGAAATACTTAAATTTCCATATAATGTCATTGCAAGTGTACGGGGAATAGGTGTTGCACTCATAATTAGTATATGAGGAGATAAAACATTATTTTTATTCCACAATTTACTTCTTTGTAATACTCCGAATCTATGTTGTTCATCTATAATAGCTAGTCCTAAATTAGAAAAAATGATATTATCTTCTAAAATAGCATGTGTGCCTATTAATATATTAATATCATTTTTAATTAATTTTTTCTTAATTAATTTTTTATCTTTCTGTTTTGTTGACCCTGTTAATAATTCTATATTAATTGGTAATTTATTTAACATTTTCTTTATAAATAAAAAATGTTGTTGTGCTAATAATTCAGTAGGCACCATAAGGCATGTTTGAGTATTATTATCAATTGCAATAAGCATAATCATTAATGCTACTATAGTTTTACCACATCCAACATCACCATGTAACAATCGATTCATCTGTATACCTGATTTTAAATCATTTCTTATTTCTTTTATAACTTTTTTTTGTGAATATGTTAATTTAAATGGTAAATATTTATAATAAACATCATTAAACATTTTACCAACAACATTGAATGAATATGATTTAATATTATTTTGCTGTAATTTTGATAATAATATATTTTTATGTAAAAAATATAATTCTTCAAATTTTAATCTATATTGAGCATCTTTTAACAAATATTCATTTATAGGAAAATGAATATTTTTAAAAGCATTATATAAAGACATTAATTTATATTTAAAAATAATATACTTAGGCAATGTTTCATCAATTTTATTAAAAATTCTTTTTATTAATATAGATTGAATTTTTTTTAACAAGTTATTGGTTATATAAATATTAGACAGTTTCTTTTTTATCTTATATAAAGGAGATAATATACGATAATCAATATCATAATTATTTATTGACTTAATTTCAGGATGAATTAAACTGATAATACCATTATAAATATTAGTTTTACCAAAAACTAAATATTCTTTATGCAATTTAACTAATTTGTTAATTTGATTAAATCCTTGAAACCATATTAATGCTATTTCTGCTGTTTTATCTTTTATATATATAACTAATTTTTTGGAATGTTTTTTATTGTTAAATAATATCTTCTTTATAATAATACCTTTTATTTGAATAAATTGATTTATAGAAGTTACTAAATTTATTTGAGTACAAAATCTCCTATCTATATATTTTATTGGATAATATTTTATTAAATCATTATATGTATATATGTTGTATGATTTATTTAAATGATATATGATTTTATCATCTAAAATAGATATATATTTTATATCTGTATTGAGAATATTACTCATTATTCATCTTATTAAATAATATATGTAATATAACACAAAAATATATAATAACTAATCTAGTATTTTAATAATAAAATACCTATTATAATCATTAATAATCCTATCAATTTATATAAAGTATAAATTTCATTAAAAAATATTATACCTATAATACAAATTAATGCAGTACCAACACCCGACCATATAGCATAAGCTAAACCTAAATCAATTTTTTTAACAGCTATTGTCAATAAGCATAAACAAATAATGTAACATATAAACATATATAAAGATGGATAAAATTTAGATAACCCATTTGCTGTTTTCATAAAAGTCAATCCTATTGATTCTATTATAATAGCCATTGACAAAATAATCCAATATATCATATTTTTAAATTATAATTATTTTATTTTTTTAATAAATCTGGTCTTAATTTTTTTGTTTTTTTTAATGCTTCTTCATGCTTCCATTCATCTATTTGTTTTTTATTGCCACTTAATAAAATATTAGGAACTATTAACCCATTAAAATTATATGGTCTTGTATATATTGGTGCACTTAAAATACCATTTTGAAATGAATCTAACATTACTGAATCAGATTTAACAACTCCAGGTATAACACGTGATATTGCATTTATTAAAACAAGAGCAGGCAGCTCTCCGCCGGATAAAACATAATCTCCGATTGATATTTCATTAAAAACATAATAATTTCTAATTCGTTCATCAATACCTTTATAATGTCCACATATTATTATATATTTTTTTTTAGTGGATAAATAATTTACTAAACTTTGATTTAATAATTTAGCATCTGGAGATAAATATATTATATCATCATAATTATTATTTTTTAACAAAAAATCTATACAATTAGCTAATGGTTGAACCATTAATACCATACCGCTTTCTCCTCCATAACAATAATCATCTACTTTTTTATTTCTATACATAGAATAATCACGTAAATTGTGAACATTAATTTTAATAAAATTACCCCCTATAGCTCTTTTTATTATAGAATAATCAAGGCATTTATTTAAAAAATCAGGGAAAATAGTAATAATATCAATTAAAATCATATATTTTAAATAAATTCATTAATAAATGATTGATGATCAAAAATATTGATGTCATTTAATGATTCTCCATTACAAATATAACTAATTGGTATATTAAATTTATCAACAATACTTATAATAATACCTCCTTTTGGAGTACCATCTATTTTAGTCAATATAATACTATTAATATTAATAATATTAGAAAATTCTTTTACTTGATTAAGAGCATTTTGGCCTGTATTTGAATCTATAATTAAAATATTATCACTTGAATTATTAACTAATAATTTATTTACAGATCTATGAATTTTTGATAATTCTTGCATTAAAAATTTTTTGTTATGCAATCTACCAGATGTATCAATAATAGCATAATCATAATTATTATTAATAGCAAATTTAACAGTATTATATGCTACAGATGCCGGATCATCTTCAAATCTACAATTCATAAAATCAACTTTGGTAATTTGACTCCATAAATATAATTGCTTTATAGCACCTGATCTAAATGTGTCAGTTGAACCTATAATAACTTTCTTATGTTTATTGTAAAACATATGTGACAATTTGCCAATTGTAGTAGTTTTGCCTACTCCATTAATACCCATTATCATAATAACATAAGGTTTTTTAATTGATAATTTATTAGAAACAATTCCTTTGCATAAAATGTTTTTAATAATATCTTTTACTAATAATTTAATATCATTGTCTAATTTATTTTTATTATTTTTAATGTAAGATTCTACTTTATAAATAATTTTTAAAGTAGTATCAATACTAACATCAGCCTTAATTAAGGTTTCTTCTAAATTATTTAATATAACATCAATATTATTATTTTTAACGTTAAAGATGAAATTATTAATTTTTTTTAGTATATCGCTAAAATACATAAAAGTAAAAAAAATGTTAACATTTTTTTAGAAAATCATCAATATAATCTGTAGCAATTATTTTTTCTAAATATTTATAAGTATAAACAGAATCCCCCTTTATAACTTTTTTAGGAATTATAACTTTAGAAAATTTCTTATTTTTTTCAATTTTATTTTTATTCATAATAAAAAAATATTTTAAATAGTATCATTTTATTTCTTTGTGAAGAGTAACTTTTCTCATAATAGGATTGTATTTTCTTAAACACAATCTACCTGAATGATTATTTTTATTTTTAAATGTAATATATCGTGATGTTCCTTTCAACAAGGTTTTACTATGTTCAGTACATTCTATAATAACTTGAACTCTATTACTTTTTTTAGCCATTATTATATATTTAATTAAAAGATTTATTTTTTATTATTTAAAAGATGTTTTTTACCAATCTTACATATATAGTTAAACACTCCTATTTTATTAATATTTTTGATAGCACTAGATGATACTTTTAATTTTATCCATATAGATTTTTCAGGAATATAAAATCTTTTTTTATGTAAATTAATATTAAATTTTCTTTTTGTTTTTATATTAGATTTTGAAACTCTATTACCTATTACAGATTTTTTGCCAGTTAAAACACATATTTTAGACATAATTTACAAGTAAAATTTAAAATGAATTTAAAAAAAAATTTGATGAAAAATAAATTATCAATTAAATATTTTTTTTACTTTTAAAACAAATACTTTGAACAAATAAACAAAAACATTTAAAATTAAATAAATTAAATTTAATATCATTTATACAATAGTAATATTTATTTTTAAATAATAAAATACCATTATATTTTTTAATAATTTTATCAACAATAAATTCTAATTTACTGCTCAAATTATGATTTGATAAATTTCTAGATATAAAAATTTTACAATTATTTTCTTGATTTATTATTAATATAATAATAGAATTTCTTTGATAATTTTCTATTAAAGATATTATCTTATTGATATTTTTATATAATATATTATCTATAATGCTAATATAATAATTAATTTTATTTAAATAAATACTGTTATTCTTAATATTACTAATAATAGTAGTACAATATTTATCTAATAAAACAGAATATTTTTTTTCTATTATTTTTTTATTATCTACTATAGACTTAATTTTACTTAAAATATCATCATAATTTTTTAGATATTGTTGAATTTTATTTATTGTGTTAATATTATTATTAAAATATTTAATGGCTTCATCAGAAGTAATAGCTTCTATCCTTCTAATATTTGATGCAATAGATCTCTCACTTACAATTTTGAAAACTTTAATATCATAAGTAGAATTTACATGAGTACCGGAACATAATTCACTTGATAAATTATCAAATTGTATAACTCTTACATTTTCTCCATATTTTTTATTATGAAGATATTTAATATTATCTGTTTTAATATCACAAAATTTTGTTATGAATTCTTTCTTATATATATTTTGATTAATTATTCTATTAATTAAATTTTCAATTGTTATTATCTGGTTATCAGTAATTTTAGTGTGATAATTAAAATCAAAACGTAAATATTGAGCACAAATATAAGATCCATATTGTTTAATATTACTATTTATTATTTTTGTTAAAGCATAATTTAATAAATGGGTAGCAGAATGATTACAACTAATTAATTTTCTATTATTAATATCAATCTCTGCAGTAAAACAATTACTATTTATTGGCAATAAATATCTACTAACATGTAATATTAAATTATTTTCTTTAAAAACATTGATAATTTCTATTTTTGCATTATTATTATTATACAACCAACCTTTATCATTAATTTGTCCTCCTTGTATTGGATAAAAAGGAGTTTTATCTAATACAATATGATATTCATTTGTTTTATATTGTCTATATTTTAATATTTTACATTTACATTTAAATGTATCATAACCACAAAAATTTGTTGATATACTATCATCTATATTTATCCAATTATCTATTTGCATTAATTTATCATGTGTAATATTTTTAGATCTATTTTTTTGATTTAATAATAAATGATTATATCCTATAGTATCAATTTTAATATTTTTTTCTCTTGCTATAATAGATGTAATATCAATAGGCAAACCATATGTATCATATAATAAAAATGCAAAATTACCACTTATATTATTATTTGTTTTTAAATATTTGTTAATTTTATATATTCCAGCATCTAGGTTTTTTAGAAAAATATTCTCTTCATTATATATAATATTTTCTATAATATTTTGATATTTTTTGATATTTTCTTCACAATAAATATTAGAAATTATATCAACTAATTTATATAATAAAGGATTTCTTAAATTAAGATATGAATAACCATATTTTACAGCTCTTCTTATAATACGTCTAACTATATATCCTGCTCCAGTATTTCCAGGTATCTGACCATAATAAATGATTAAAACAATTGATTTAATATGATCTGCAATTATTCTTATAGCAATATCAACATTATTATTTTCTCCATAAATTGTATTAGTATACTTATTTATTTCAAAAATAATTTTTTGAAAAATATCAATATCATACGTTGAATTTTTATTTTGCATTATCATAGCTAATCGCTCAAGACCCATGCCAGTATCTACATAATTATTTGACAGAAAATGAAATTTTTTATCATTTAATTTATTATACTGAATAAATACTAAATTCCATAATTCTATTATTTTAGGATTATTTGTATTAACAATTTTATTACCTTGTATAATTTTTCTTTCTTTATTACTTCTTAAATCAAGATGAATTTCACTACATGGCCCACATGGTCCATTATATGTCATACTCCAAAAATTACTTTTATAATTGCAAAATGCTATTTGTTGATCTGAAATATATTTTTTCCAATACATATATGAATCATTATCTTTATTTATTATATCATTGCCTGTAAAAATTGTAACAATTAATCTATCTTTTTCTATGCCATAAATACTAGTTAATAACTCCCAGCTATATTCAATTGCTTTTTCTTTAAAATAATCGCCAAAACTCCAACTACCTAACATATCAAAAGAAGTATGATGATGCAAGTCATAACCAATAATATCTAAATCATTATGTTTTCCAGATAATCTAAGGCAAATTTGAGAATTAGTCGCTCTTTTATATTGTGCTATTTCATTACCTAAAAATATATCTTTAAATTGATTCATTCCAGCATTTGTAAACATCAGACTACTATCATTAGTTGCAATAATAGATGATTGAGGAATTAATATATGATTTTTTTGCTTAAAAAAATTTAAAAATATCTTTTTAAGATCAAAAGTTGATATTGTCATTTTAATAAAATACCTTTTAATTTATTTTAATTATTATAATTTTATTATATTATTAATCCATTATCAAATAATATTCTATATTTTATATGATGAAGAGTAAGTATTATTTTAATGAAAAAAAATTAAAATATGAAAAAATTACATTTAAAATTAGTGATTTTTTTTATTATTACAGTTTTGTATTAATAATGTTTTTTACATTATCATTTTTATTTATTACTATATATCAATATTTTTTTGATTTACCTAAAGATATTAAATTAAAAAACTATATAAGTAAATTAGAATATAATTATGATATTTTCAATAATAAAATTAATTCATTAGATCAATCATTAAATGAACTGAGTGAAAGAGATAACAATATATATAAATCTATATTTTCTATTAATATAGATGATAATAATAATTATAAAACTATAAACTCGTTAAATTTTAATAAAACAGATAATTGTATTGAAAATATACAATTTAAGCTTAATATTTTAGATCAGAAAATAAAAACGCAATCAAAATCATATTTTGATATATCTAAAACTATAGAATTAAAAAAAAATATGATAGATTCAATACCATCCATTCAACCTATATCAAATAAAAATTTAAAAAGAATAGCTTCTGGTTTTGGCTGGAGAATACATCCTATTTATAAAATAAGTAAGATGCATTACGGAATAGATTTTTCTGCTCCAATTGGTACTAAAATATATGCTACTGGAAATGGTATTATTAAAGATGTCAATATAACAAGAAGTTATGGACTAAGTATATCTATTAATCATGGCTATGGATATAAAACATTATATGCGCATTTAAGCAAATCTTTTGTTAAAAAAAATCAATTTGTAAATAGAGGTGATATCATTGGGTTAGTTGGTAATTCAGGTATTTCTACAGGATCTCATTTACATTACGAAGTTTATAAAAATAATAAACCTATTGATCCAGCATTATTTTTTTTTAATGATATATCTCCAGATCAATATGATGAAATGATAAAATTATCAAAAAAAATACCTATTTCGTTTGATTAATTGATTTATAATATGATATAATTTTTGTAAAATGTGTAAATTCTTTAACAAAGATATTAATATCATTTTCAATAATATTGTTTTTTATAATTTTTTTTTCATTAAAAATAGTATTTATATTAGGTACTGTAACTTTATATGGACATACATATGACAACATATGAAATGCCCATTGCATTAATGAAATAGATGCATATATTCCTCCTATATTTCCAGAAGAACATGTAACTATACCTAATGTTTTATGTTTAAATTCAGTATGAAAATAGTCTAAAAAATTTTTTAAAGATCCAGGTATACTTCCATTATATTCAGGAGAAATTATAACAATACCATCAGACTTATTAATATTTTTTTGCAACAATAATAATTCATCAGATTTTTGAATTAAATTGTCATCCATTATAGGTAAATCACAAGTTTTTATATCAATGATTTTAATTTTAATATTGAGTATTTTTTCAAATTTCTTTATAATATAATAAGATAATTTAGGTGTCTGTCTATTAGTTCTATAACTGCCTATTATAAATGTAATATTAATCATATTAAATAGCTTAAAACAAAAAAAATAAAATAAGATATGCTGGATAAACCATGCATAATTGCTATTAAATTAAATTTATTAATATTATTAAAGTATTTATATTTTAAAATATAATATTCAATATATAATATTATAGAATATAATATTACACCAATCCAATAATAAAAAACTAATTTATAAACAATACCTATTGAAATTTCTATTATTATTGATAAAATATATAAGGAAAATGATAACAATATAGCATTTTCAGATCCTTTAATTGAAGCATATGAATACAAACCTTCTTCTTTATCAAAATTAACATCTTGAATAGAGTATATAATATCAAATCCTGAAATCCACAATATTACTACAATTGATAATAATATAGGAGCTAATGCTATATTGTTACATGCAGCAATAAATCCACCTATAGGAGCAATAGCAAGAGAAATACCTAAATGCAAATGACATAAATATGTATATCTTTTGCTATAACTATATAATAATATAATGATTAATGATATAGGAGATAAATAAAAACAAATTTTATTAATAAAAAAACTACATATACAAAATAATAAAATATTAATATTCATAAATATCAATATTTTACTATCACTTATTAATTTAGAAGGTAGTATTCTATTTTTTGTTCTGTTATTTTTTGCATCAATTTCTTTGTCAAGATATCTATTAAATATTATACCTATATTTCTGCCTATTAGTATACATATTATTGACAGTATAAAATTATATATTTTAAACTCATAATTATATAAATAGTTAGCCATTATAAATCCCATTATTCCAAATGGTAAAGCAAAAATTGCATGAATAGGTTTTAATATTAAAAAATAATTTTTCATTATAAAATAATATTTAATTATTATCCTTTAATAATATCATTGACTTTTTGTTCCATAATTTTATTAATATAATTTATATTTTCAAAATATATTTTTTGTAAATTATTTTCTCCAAGTTTAATCTCATCTTTTGAAATATTGTCTTTTTTTAAATCTTTTATTTTATTATTTACATTATTTCGTATATTTCTAATATTAATTTTTCCTAATTCAATAATATTTTTTACTTCTTTAACTAAATATTTACGTTTTTCAAATGTTATTATAGGAATATTAATAGTTATAAAGTTACCATTATTTTGAGGATTAAATCCTAAATTAGAATTTATGATAGAAGTTTCTATAGCTTTTAAAAATTTCTTTTCCCAAGGTTCAATATTAATAACTTTATTATTAAGAATATTTATTTTACTAATTTTATTAATTGATACTTTAGAATTATAATAATCTATTTTAACTTTATTAAAAATAGATTCATTAATTCTATTACATTGTATATATGATAAATTTAAATTGATATTATTAATTGATTTTTTTATAGATACAATTGCATTGTCAATATAATTATTTATAATAGTATTATGCATATATATTATTTTATAAGTTTTACTTAACTAATGTACCAATATTACTTTCAAAGATCAATTTAAAAAAATTATCTTTCTTTTTAATATTAAAAATAATTATAGGTAGATTATTTTCTTCACATAAAATAAATGCTGTCCTATCCATTATATTAATATTGTTATTATATATATAATTATATGACATAGTACTAAATTTTATTGCATTTTTATTTAAATTTGGATCACAAGAATATATTCCATCTACTTTAGTCCCCTTTAATAAAACATCAGCATTTAATTCCAAAGCTCTTATAGCAGCTGCAGTATCCGTTGTAAAATATGGAGTACCAATACCGCCACATAATAATATAATTTCATTGTTATTTAAGTATTGAATTGCTTTTTCTGGTGAAAATATTTCACATATTGACGTTATTTCAATGGCAGACATTAATTTAGCGTGAATATTAACTTTAAATAATGCATTTTTTAATGCAATAGAATTAATAACTGTAGACAACATACCCATATTATCATAACTTAATCTTTTATAAAATGTTTTATCATAACCTCTACATATATTACCGCCTCCTAATACAATAGCTATTTGTATACCTTTAACAAAAACAGATTTAATATCATTTGCATATTGATCAATTATACAATTATCTATTATACAATTTTTATGATTTATCAAAGATTCTCCGCTAATTTTTAATAAAACCCTATTATATCGCATATAATCAAATTTAATGATTATTAATATATTTATATTTTATATAACAAAAAATCATTTATTAGTAAATTTCTGTCAATAGATTTAATTAAATCTTTAATAAGAATTTTATTATCTTTAATAAAAGGCTGTTCTAACAAAACATTGTTCTCATAAAATTTCTTTAATTTACCTTTTATTATATTATTTTTTACTACTTCAGAAATATGTTTATTATCAAATTGATTATTAATAATATCAATTTCATTGTTAATAATATTAATATTGATATCTTTAATATCAATAGCTATAGGCTGCATAGCAGCAATTTGCATTGCAATATTTTTTCCAATTACTTCAATTTCTTTAAATGATTTATTAAATGATAACATTACACCTATTTTTTTATTACTATGAATATAGGAAATAATATTATGATTAGTCATCATATTGTATTTTGATATAAAAATTTTTTCTCCTAGAGTACTAATATGATCTAATATCATATCATTTACTGATAAATTATTAAATTTTATATTTAATAATTTATCTAATTTTTTAGGTAAATTAGATAATGCTATATCAGATATACATTCTCCTAATTTTATAAAATTTCTATTTTTTGCTACAAAGTCAGTTTCACAATTTAAAGATAAAATAATTCCTATGTCTTTTTTATTATTAATTTTTATAAAAATACAACCTTCATTTGAATTATTGACACTTCTATTAGATAATATTTTTGCTCCTAATTTACGTAAAAATATTATAGCTTTATCAATATCACCACTAGAATTAATAAGGGCGTTTTTACAATCAGCAAACCCAGCACCTGTTTTATTTCTTAATTTAACTATACTATTTATAGATATTTTATTAGATATCATTATTTATATCAATTAATTAAATTTTTTATTATTTAAACTTTTTTTTTCTTTCTGCCTAATAGATAAAGCTTTAGATATTTGTGTAGTTATTACAGACATTATCAAATCGATAGATTTAATAGAATCATCATTACCTGGTATTGGAAATTCTACTAATGAAGGATTTGTATTTGTATCTACAATAGCTATTATAGGAATATTTAATTTAATAGCTTCTCTTACGGCAATATTTTCTTTATTAATATCAACAATAAATAATGCAGCTGGTAATCTATTTAAATTAGATATTCCATCTAATATTTTATGTAATTTATAATACTCTCTTTCTAACATTAATCTTTCTTTTTTTAACATATTATTATATGAATCTTCTTTCTTTAATTTATCTATATTATGCATACGTCTTATAGATTTTCTTACAGTAGAAAAATTAGTCAACATTCCCCCTAACCATCTCTCTGATACATATGGCATTTCAACATTTTTAGCATAATGAGAAATAATATTCTGAGTATGTTTTTTTGTACCAACAAATAATATTTTTCTACCTGATTTTGCTATATCGTAAACTACTTCATTTGCAATGTTAATTTTATCAATTGTTTTATGAAGATCTATTATATGAATATCATTTTTTTTCATAAAAATATACGGAGCCATTTTAGGATGCCATCTATATGTAAGGTGACCAAAATGAACACCAGCCTTTAATAAATCTTGGTATTGTATATTCATATTTTTATGTATTTAATGTAAAATATATTAACGTTTACTAAATTGAAATTGTTTTCTAGATTTTTTATGTCCATATTTTTTTCTTTCTATTACTCTTGAATCTCTTGTTAGCATTCCATTTTTTCGTAAATTTATTTTAAGGTTAGGGTCTTTTTGTAATAAGGCTTTAGATATTGCTAACCTTAATGCTTCAGCTTGACCTTTTATACCTCCACCTTTTAATTTAGCTATTATATTAAACATATATTCTGTATTGGTAATTAACAATGATTGTTTAGCAGTATATTGTAATAATTTAACACTAAAATATTTTTTATAATCTTTGCCATTAACAGTAATATTACCATTGCCTTTCTTTAAATATACGCTAGCAATTGAAGTTTTTCTCCTGCCAGATGTAATAACATTATTATTCATAAATATTGTTTTATAAGATTTTAATAGGTTTTTGTCCAATATGTGGATGTAAATCTCCTGAGTAAATATAAAGATTATTCATATTAATTTTTCTAATTTTGTTATTAGGTAACATTTTCTTTACAGCATTATAAATTAATTTTTCAGGATATTTATTAATTATATAACAGGGATTATAAAATTTTTGACCTCCAGGATATCCTGTATGCCTAACATATTGTTTTTTATAAATTTTTTTTCCTGATAGTAAAACCTTTGAAGCATTAATAATAATTATTTTATCTCCACAATCTATATGTGGAGTATAATAAACTTTATTTTTACCTCTAATTAAAATAGAAATTTTTGATGCCAATCTTCCTAAAATTTTACTATTAGCATCTATTAAAAACCATTTTTTTACTATATTTTTTTTATTCACACATAATGTAGTATTTTTTAGCTTTTTAAGTGACATAAAATCATTATTATTATTCATAGTACAAAAAAAATTACATTGTAAAATAAAATATTTTAATCCAAATATAATACTTAATTTTCAATTATAATATTGTTTTCGATATTTAAATTATTAATTTTAATGAATTTTTTATATTAAAAATTACATATAAAATTGTATAAATATCATATTGTTAATTATAAATTAAATTATTAAATAAAATATTTATTTAAATAACATATTACAATATTAAATATATAACATAATAATAAACTATAATGAATAAAAAACATAATATCATTATAAAAAAATTACCTAAACACATTGCTATTATAATGGATGGTAATGGTAGATGGGGACAAATTAATGGAATGTCTCGTATCGATGGGCATAAAAAAGGAATAGAGTCAGTAAAAGATGTTATAAACACTAATCTTGAATTAGGAATTAATTATTTAACTTTATTTGTATTTTCTAGTGAAAATTGGAAAAGACCATCTACAGAAGTTATTTCATTAATGAAATTATTAATTGATACAATCAATAAAGAAAAAGAATATTTAATACAAAATAATATTAAATTGCATGTAATTGGCAATTTAGAAAAACTTCCTATTAATTGCTATAAAGTAATTAATAACGTAATTAAAATAACAAGTCATAATAATAAAATGATTCTTAACCTAGCTATAAGTTATAGTTCACGATTGGAAATTATAGACATGGTACATAAAGTTATGAAAATGGTATTAAATAATAATATTAGAAAAGAAGATATTAATAAACAATTTATTAACTCTTTATTATATACTGCTAATATTCCAGATCCTGAATTAATTATAAGAACAGGAGGAGAAAAAAGAATTAGTAATTTTATGCTCTGGCAAATTGCATATTCTGAGTTATATTTTACTGAGAAACTTTGGCCTGATTTTAAAAAAGAAGATTTTTATGATGCAATTATTGATTATCAAAATAGAGAAAGAAGATTTGGATTAACTAGTGAGCAAATTAAATAATGAATAGAGTAATTGCCTATTTGATAATTATATTATTATGTTTTCATCCATTATATGGAAATAATTTTTTACGTATAAATTCTAATAAAATTGAATATAATAATTCTATAAAAATATATTATATCAATTCTATAACATGGTCAGGCAATAGTGTATTTTCTGATAAATACTTGAACAATATTTTGAATATCAAAAAAGGAAGTATTGTTAATAATATAAACATTATAGAAGCTATTAATAATATAATTAATATGTATCAATATAAAGGTTATTATTTCACTAAAATACAGCATATTGTTAATTATAATAATAATAAAATAAATTTGTTCTTCAATATAACAGAAGGCAATAAATCATATATAAACAAAATTATTATTAAAGGAGATCATAATATTAACATTAATATTATAAATAAATTATTATATACTTTTGTAGGTGCATTATATGATTATAATGATATAGTAAAAACTGTAAATAATTTACAAAATACAGATTTGTTTGACAATGATAATATAGCAGTATCTATAATCCCTAATGACATTCTTCAATGTATTGATATTGAATACTTATTGCATAAAAAAAAACATTATAAATTAAAATTATCAGGAGGCATTGAAAATTTATATATTGTTTATAATGTAGTATTAAATTTCAATAACTTTTCTATTAGAAAGATATTAAATATAAAATCTGAAAATTATAATTTAGAAAAATTATTATTAGAATTATCAAAAAATAATTTTAATCAATTAAACTTAAATTTAATTTATAATAATTTTTTTTTACTAAAAGAAAATTTATTTAATTTTTATAATAAAATGTATATATCTAATTATAGATATAAAGATTTCTTTTTAAAAAAACAAAATAAAGAATATGGCTTTAATATAGGTATTAAAAATAATAGTATTTTTTATTTAAAAAACGTATATAATAACATTTTTATAAAATTATTAAAATTTGATTTTTATAATAAAAAATCTTCTAATTTCATCAGTATTAATAATGAAATATCATATAATTCATTAAATGATATCTTTTTACCGCAAAAAGGTACAAAAATAAATTTTAATATTGAATTAATGCCTATTATAGGAAATAGTAAATTAATTGAATTATATAAATTACAATTTAGTTATGATAATTTTTTAAAATTATATAATGATATCATATTTCATATAAATTATAATATTGGGTATATATATCAATTAAATAATGTTAATCATTTATCATTAAATGATATATCTGCTATAAATTATGCATATAATATAAGAGGTTACCCATATGATAATAATGTTTCAAAAAAAAATAAACTAATATATAACAAATATACTTTTGAAGTACATTATCATACAAATATTAAAAGTAATATTTTACATAATATTATAATCATAGCATTTATAGATATTAATAATAATTATAATGGCAATTTGACATATAATCAAATAATTAATAAAATTAATTTATCAGGAGGAGTAGGAATAAAAATATTAATACCATTGATTGGCCCAATATCTATTAATTTTGGATTACCTTTAATTCCATTTATGAATGATATTGATTTTAAAAACTTAATATCTTTGAATATCAGTAAATATATATAATTATTGCTTACAATAAAAAAATTATTTATTTTATTAATTTATAATTTAATATTACAAGATGTGTTTTTTGTTAAAATAATATTCATAACATTATTTACTTTATCAAGTTTTAAATGTTACACTAACAATTTAAAAATAGGATATATAAATATCAACGAGTTATTGCAATTAATGCCAGAAATTAATTCTGTAAATAATCAAATGTATGATTATATTAATAATTTAGAACAAAATTTAGCTAAAATGCAAAAAGATTTTCAAATTAAATATTCTGATTATGAAAATAATAAAAATTTACTACCTGAATCGTTAAAATATGATAAAGAACAAGAATTACAAAATTTAAGTCAAAGAATTAATGATTATCAAATATATTCTCAATATGATATATCTAATAAAAAAAATGATTTGTTAAAGCCTCTATATGATATTATAAAAAAAATTATTAATGAAATTGCAGTAAAAAATGAATTTATATATATATTGGATAATAGTAATAATATTATCATCAATGCTCCACCAGAGAACAATATAATAAATATAGTTGCAAATGAATTAAAAATTGATTATAAAAATTAGAATAAATATTCTGTAGTATCATTATTGTCTTCCCATTCTATAAATTTTACATATTCATTTATATATTTGACATATATTTTTGATGTTTCTCCATTTCTATGTTTAGCAATTATAATTTCTGCTAAATTTTTAGTTGGTATATTATCTTCATTTTCAATTATGCCATAATATTCAGGTCTATATATAAATACAACTAGATCAGCGTCTTGTTCAATAGATCCTGACTCCCTTAAATCAGATAATATAGGCCTTCTTATACCTCCCCTTTTTTCAACTTCTCTACTTAATTGAGATAACGCTATAATGGGAATATCTAACTCTTTTGCTATAGATTTTAATGATCTTGAAATATTGCTAATTTCTTGTTCCCTATTACCATATTTATTGCTAGACGAATGTCGCATAAGCTGTAAATAATCAATTACAATTAATTCTACATTATGCTGTAATTTCATTTTTCTACATTTAGATTTTAATTCGAAAATACTTAAGGCAGGAGTATCATCTATAAATATTGGAAAATTTATTAATGTATCTATTTTGCTATGTAATTTTGCCCATTCTTGTTCAGATAAATTACCTTTTCTAAGTTTGTCTTGAGAAATTTCTACTTCACTTGATATAAACCTATTTGCTATTTGTATAGAAGACATTTCCATTGAAAATAAAGCAACGGGTTTTTTTGTTAAATAAACAGCATTTCTTATGGTATTTAATATAAAAGCTGTTTTACCCATACCTGGCCTACCTGCAATTATTATTAAATCAGATTTTTGAAATCCGGCTGTTATATTATCAAGAGCTTTAAATCCACTTGGTATTCCTATTAATCCTTCTTCTGTTTTTGTTAATGATTTCATTTGTTTTAATGACTCATTAATTATACTAGATATATGATAAAAATTTTTTTTAATATTATAATCAGTTATATTAAACAATTTCTGTTCTGTTTGATCTATTGTATCTAATATATCAATTGAATCATTATATGATAATGATATGATATCTGAACCTGTATTAATTAGTTGTCTTCTTATATATTTTTCTAAAATAATTTTAGCATGATATTCAATATTAGCTGCAGAAGCTACATTATTAGTTAATTGTATTATATATGAAGAATTATATGGTAAATTTAATGACTTGTTTTTACTTAATTGCTTATTAAGTGTTATAATATCTATTGGTTGGTTATTTTCAAATAAGTCTTTAATAGATTGATAAATTTGCTGATGAAATGGATCATAAAACATTTCATAATGCAAAAATTCAATTACTTTCATTAATGCGTCTTTTTCTAGCAAAATAGATCCCAAAACTATTTTTTCTATTTCTATTGACTGTGGAGGTATTTTAACAATCATTTTAATTTAAATTTTTTTTTAATATATTAAAAGTTAATTAAAATCACTACTTATAATAAAAATTTAAAATATATTTATGTTTACAAATCAACATTATTATAAAATTATATAATTTTATAATAATGTTGATTTGTATAATATTTTTTAATTTTGTAATATTATTATATTGTTTTTGATATTTATATATCTTATTACTTATATTATATTTCTTGTAATGATTGTCTTGAAAAATACATTTGTAAGACTCTATTTTCTTATGTTTATATTATTGTTTGCCTTTTTTCCGTGTATATAAATATATAATAATTCAATTTATTAAAGATTTACATAATGTTATTTTTTATTATTAAGATAATTTTATTAACAAGAACATGATTTTCAAAGATTTTAATATTACAATAGCTAAAGATCATCATATTAATTATGTTAAAGACATTATTAAAGAAATAGAAGAAAGTGCACGTGAAAGAGGAATAGGAATATCAAAAAAGTCACAAGAATCTTTAACAAATAGAATAAAATCTGGTGATGCTATTATAGCAATTAATAACAATAATCTAGAATGGGGAGGATTTTGTTATATAGATCGTTGGGATAAAGACAAATTTGTAGTTCATTCTGGATTAATAATTAATCCAAATTTTAGAAATTATGGATTGGCAAAAATTATAAAAATAACTATTTTTGAGCACACAAGAAAAAAATATCCCGATTATAAAATATTTGGTATAACATCATCTTTGGCTGTTATGAAAATTAATTACAATTTAGGATATACTCCTGTTACATATAATGAAATAACACAAGATGAAAATTTTTGGAATGGTTGTAAAAGTTGTGTTAATTATAATATATTGAAAAGTAAAAATTATAAGAATTGTTTATGCACATCTTTGTTATATGATTATAATAAAATAAAAAAAATTAGCAATATAAAATGAAAAAAGTTGTCTTAGCATATAGTGGCGGATTAGATACCACATATTGTCTTTTATATTTACACAAAATTAAAAACATGCAAGTTCATGCTGTAATGGTAGATACTTATGGTATGAGTGATATTGAAATTAACAATTGCAAGAATATGGTTCTAAATTTAGGTCCATATAATTTTGAATATATTAATGCTGTCATAAAATATTATGAGAATTTTGTAAAATATTTGATATATGGCAATATATTAAAAAATAATATATATCCCCTTTCTGTTAGTGCAGAAAGAGCTATTCAAGCTATTTTAATTGCAAAATATGCTAAATCTATTAATGCTGAATATATTGCTCATGGAAGTACAGGAGCAGGTAATGATCAAATAAGGTTTGATATGATTTTTAATATTTTAATTCCTAACATTAAAATAATAACTCCTATAAGGGATAATCAATTATCTCGTCAAGAAGAAATAAATTTTTTAAAATCACAAAATGTTAAAATAGATTTTAAAAAATCTATTTATTCTATCAATAAGGGATTATGGGGTACATCAATAGGAGGGAAAGAAACTTTAACATCTGATAAATATTTACCAGAAGAAGCATTTAATATTCAAAGTAAAATAAATTTGAATAATTGCAAAAAAATAAGTTTATCCTTTGATAAGGGAGAATTATGTGGGATTAATGATATTGTTACAGATCCTATAAAAATAATAAAAACTATAGAAAATTTAGGAAATGAATTTAGAATTGGATATGATATGCATGTTGGAGATACTATAATAGGCATTAAAGGACGTGTAGGTATTAAAATAGCTGCACCATTAATTATTATTAAAGCACATCATTTATTAGAAAAACATACTTTATCTAAATCTCAATTATATTGGAAGGATATAATAAGCATGTGGTATGGTAATTATTTACATGAAGGTCATATATTAGATCCAGTAATGACCAATATAGAATGTTTTTTAAAAGATACACAAAAAACTGTTTCTGGTAAAGTATATATTACTTTATACCCTTATAGATTTATTCTTACAGGAATAGAGTCTAATTATGATCTTATGCAATCAAAAGAAAATTATTATGGTGAAATTAATACAACATGGACAAGCAATCATGTAAAAGGATTTACCAAAATTTTTGGCAATTCAAATGCTATTTTTTATCAAAAAAATAAGTTATATAATAATTTCTTAAAAAAAATAAAATTTTTCGATGAAAAAAATTAATATAGGAATAATAGGATCGGCTGGTTATACTGGAGGCGAATTAACAAGATTATTATTAAATCATCCAAATGCTAATATTAAGTATTTGTATAGCAAGAGTAATGCTAATAAATATTTATATGAAATACACGAAGATTTATTTCAATATAAAAAAGTAAAATTCTCGTCTTGTTATGATGACAATGTAGATATAATTTTTCTATGTTCTGGTCATGGGAAATCTAGGTTATTTTTAAAACAATTTAAATTTAAAAATAATTTAAAAATAATAGATTTAAGTCAAGATTTTAGAAATAATCCTATTTTGCAAAATGAAAAATCATGTAATATCAAATTTACATATGGATTGCCAGAATTAAATAAACAGCATATCGCACGATCACATTATATTGCTAATCCAGGTTGTTTTGCTACTTTAATACAAATTGCTTTATTGCCATTAATAAAAAAAAAGATTTTAAAATACGATATCAATATTTCTGCTGTAACAGGTTCTACTGGATCAGGCCAAAGCCCTAGTTATACATCTCATTTTAGCTGGAGAAATAATAATTTATCAATTTACAAAGCTTTTACTCATCAACACTTAGATGAAATAAAAAATAATTCTATTGTTTTATATCCTAATTTTAAAAAAAATATTAATTTTATACCTTATAGAGGTAATTTCAGTAGAGGTATATTTGCATCTTTATACTTTACATGCTATGAAGATATAAAATATATTATAAATTTATATGAAAAATTTTATGAAAATCATCCATTTGTTTATTTAAGTGATATTAATATTAACCTTAAACAAGTTATTAATACAAATATTTGTTTATTAAATATTAATAAATATAATAATCAAATATTAATAACAGGATGCATAGATAATTTGATTAAAGGAGCATCTGGTCAGGCAATTCAAAATATGAATTTAATGTTTAATATTGATGAAAAATCAGGATTGAATATTAAATCCATATCTTATTAAATATTTATTTTGATAAAATAAATATATTTTCATATTAGTTAATTTTTATATTTAAAATCATATTATGGATCTTTTTAATGTATACCCTAAAATACCAATAAATCTTGTTAAATCATATAAATCTTATGTTTTTGATAACCGAGATAATAAATATTTAGATTTTTATGGAGGTAATGCTGTAATAAGTGTTGGACATAATCATCCTATTTACATTGATAATATGATTAACACTTTAAAATCAATATCTTATTATTCTAATGTAATTGATATTAAACAACAGGAAGAATTAGCATATAAACTTGAAGAATTAAGTGGTTGTCATGATTATAATTTATTTCTTGTTAATTCAGGTGCAGAAGCAAATGAAAATGCTCTAAAATTAGCATCTTTTCACAATAAAAGGAAAAAAATAATTAGTTTTTATAATGCATTTCATGGTAGAACATTAGGTGCATTATCAGTGACAGATAATGACAGCATTAAACCAAATTTTAACAATGATATAGATGTTAAATTTTTACCAATAAATGATATTGAAAAATTATATAAATATGCCAATGAATCAATATCTTCAATTATTATAGAAGGAATACAGGGAATGGGAGGTATTAATACTATTAATACTGATTTTATATATCATATAAGAAAAATATGTGATAAATATAATATTGTTATGATACTTGATGAAATACAATCTGGATATGGTCGCACAGGTAATTTTTTTGCTTATCAATGGCATAAAATTAAACCAGATATTATTAGTATTGCTAAAGGTATGGGTAATGGATTTCCTGTTGGAGCTATTTTAATAGCTGATTTTATTAAAGCTAAATATGGTTTACTGGGTACTACTTTTGGAGGTAATTATTTAGCATGTGCAGCTAGTATATCTGTGTTAGATATTATAAAAAAAGAAAAACTAATAAATAATGTTATATCTATTTCTCAATACTTTAATAAAAAAGTTAAAAATATTGAAGGAATAAAAGAAATTAAAGGTCAAGGGCTTATGATAGGATTATCATTTCAAGAATATACAAGTGAAATAATATCAAAAAAATTATTAAGTAAATATAATATCTTTACAGGATTATCTTCTAAAAAAGATATATTGCGTGTTTTACCTCCCCTTAATATTTCATTTAGCGAAATTGATTATTTTTTATATGCATTAAAAGAAGTTTTAAAATAATAAATATGAAACAATTTATTTCTGTTAATGATGTAATTGATATTAAATCATTAATTAATGAAGCATATGATATTAAAAAATATACTAATAAATACTATAATATAGGTAAAGGAAAGATATTAGGATTAATATTTTTTAATAATAGTCTAAGAACTAGATTAAGTACACAAAAAGCTGCATTTGATTTAGGAATGTATAGTATTGTTTTAAATATAAATACAGATGGTTGGAAGTTAGAATTTGATGACAATAAGATTATGAATGGTGATAATATTGAGCATATTAAGGATGCAGCAATGGTTTTAAATAATTATTGCGATATTATAGGTGTTAGATGTTTTGCATCTTTAACTGACAAATTAAAAGATTATAACGAATATTATTTAAATAAAATAGTTTATTATATTAATAAACCTATTATTTCTTTAGAAAGTGCTACATTGCATCCTTTACAAAGTTTTGCTGATATTTTAACAATAGAAGAAAATAAAAATAGTATTAATAAAACTCAAAATATTGTTTTAGCATGGGCTCCACATGTAAAATCGTTACCTCAAGCAGTTCCTAATTCTTTTTCAGAGTGGATATGTAAATATAAATATATATTAGATTATAATTTAACTATTGTATCTCCAAAAGAATTTGAATTAGCTTCTAAATATACTTCAGGTGCTACTATAAGTAATAATTTAAATCAATCTATAAAAAATGCTGACTTTATTTATATTAAGAATTGGTCTTCTTATAATAATTATGGGTTAACATATAATGATAATAATTTAGATTGGTGTTTAAATATTGATAAAATTTCACATAGTAATAATGCAAAAATTATGCATTGTTTGCCTGTAAGAAGAGAATTAGAATTATCAAGTGATTTATTAGATAGCAATATGTCTCTTATTGAACATCAAGTTATTAATCGTTTTATTAGCATAAAAACTATTTTGATTCAAATTTTGAAAAATATTAAATAAATAAATGAATAATATTATTTATATCATTAATAAATATATATATTTTATAATAATATTATTGATATTTACATCTTGTTCATCAGAAAATTTTATATTACATAATGTAAATAATATATATAATGAAAATATTAAAATACAAAACATAAAATCTTTTCAGATAAATTTGATATTACCTTTTAATTTAGAAAATATAAATATAGAAAAAGATGATATTAATTATAAAGATAGTTATAATTCTGAATCTTTTGATTTTTATCAAGGTTTTATACATGGCATAAATACTTATAATACTAATTATAATGTTAAAATTAAGCTATATACCTGTGATATACACAAATTTATAGAAAATGATTTATTAAAATCTAGTATTATTATTTGTCCATATTATTTTGATAAAATTGATCGTATAAATAGTATTTCAAAGACTAATAATATATATTTTATATCGCCTTTAAATTGGAATAATTTCGAAATGGATAATCCTTGTAAAATATATATAAATAATTCAATACATAATTATATAACTAATATTATTAAATTATTAAATTATAAATTTACAGATTATAAGATATTATTATTATCAGATAATGATTTATACAATAAAAATTATATAGATCTTTTTTATAAAATATTATTAAAAGAAGATAAACCTACACAATTATATGTAGAATTTGTTAATATTAATGACAATGGCTATAAAATATATAAACTAGATTCTATTATAGACAATAATAATAATATTGTTTTTGTAGTTTTATCTCATGATATTACTTTTTGGAAAGTATTGTTTTCATATTTAGATTTTAAGAAAAATAAAGATTTAGATTTTCATATTATAACTAGTATTAATTTTAATTGCATGCCTCCAAACATTTTTAATAAAGCTGAATTTTATGATATATATTTAATATCTGATTATATAATTAATAATGATCAATTTTTAAAACAATATATTAGTATTTTTAATATTAAACCTTCTTTAGCTGCAGCATATGGTTTTGATGTTGCTAACTTATCTTTAAAATTACTTTTTAATCAAAAACATTACAATATTATACAAAATAAAAATATAGGATGTATAAATAATACAATATTTTATTATGATCATAATGAAGGATATATAAATTATGATATGAAAATATTTAAAATAAAAGATTTTAATTTTATTGAAATTAATAATTATTACAATAATTAAATTTATTATTTATGAAATTTTTTTTAATTGGATTTATGGGATCAGGTAAAAGCTTTTTAGGTAAAAAATTATCTAAATATATGAATGTACAATTCATTGATTTAGATGTTGAGATAGAAAGTTATGAACAAAAAACTATTAATGAAATTTTTTACGAAAATGGTGAATCTTTTTTTAGAATTAAAGAAGCTCAATATCTTAGAAATTATCATGATACTAGTTTTGTTATGGCTACAGGAGGAGGTACTCCATGTTTTTATGATAATTTATCATTTATGAAAAAAAATGGTATTACCATCTATTTAAATGTTAATATTAATACTATTATTAATAATTTAAATAAAAAAAAAGAATCTATTAAAAGGCCTATTTTAAAAAAAAATAATAATAATGAATTAAAAGAATTAGCAAAGAAACGTCAATTATATTATAATCAGGCTGATTATAATATAAAAAGTTATTATAATATTTCTATTAATCAAATATATGAAAAAGTTAATATTACATAATATTATTTTTCTTTTATTAATATTTTAATTGATATACCTAAATAATTAAAATTTTCTCTTATTTTATTTTCTAAAAATTTTTTATAAGAGTTTTTTATAATTTTAGAGTTACTGCTAAAAAAAATGAACGTAGAATAGTTATTTTTTAATTGAGTAATATATTTAATATTAGCAATTTTTTTTCCTAATGATGCAGGAGGATATTTACTAACAATAGGTAATAAAATATTATTTAATCTAGATGTAGATATTATATTTTTCCTTCTAGAATAAATATCATAGGCTTGATTTATAACTTTGCTCATATTGTATTTATTTATAACAGATATACATATTATAGGTATATAATGATAAAATTTTATAGTAGCCTTAATATTTATTAAATATGATTTTTTATAATTTAAATCATTAATTAAATCCCATTTATTTGATGCTATTAAAATTCCTTTATTATGATTTGCAGCTAATTCAATTATTTTAATATCTTGTTGTGTTATTCCAATTGTACTATCTATGATAAGTATAATAACATCTGAATCATTTATTGCTTTAATAGCTCTAATATTACTATAATATTCAATATTTTTTTCATAGATATGAGATTTTTTACGCATACCAGCAGTGTCTAACAATATAAAATGATAACCAAATATTTTGCATTCTTTTGTAACAATATCTCTAGTAGTACCAGGCATATTATATACTATACTATTAGTATTATTTGTCAAAATATTCATAAATAAAGATTTACCTACATTAGGTTTGCCAACAATTGTGAACTTAGGTAAATCTTTATTTATTATATATGATGAATCATGATGTATAAATTGACAAATTTCATCTAATAACTCTCCTGTTCCATTTCCATTTATAGCTGATATTTTAAAAATTTTCTCACTGATACCCATCGAATAAAAATCATTAACTTCATATCTAAATTTGTTAGAATCAACTTTATTAAGTACTATAAATATTTTTTTATTATAATTTTTTAACAATTTAGCTATTTCTATATCTATATATCTAATGCCATTTTGTATATCTAACAAAAATAAAATAATATCACAAATATTTAATTGATTTAAAACTTGTTTATTAATTAAATTATTTAAATATTTTTTTGTATTTAAATATAGTCCTCCTGTATCATATAATTTAAATATTTTGTTATTCCAAAAAACATTTCCATATTTTATATCCCTTGTAGTTTCTGATAAATTACTTACAATAGCATTATATGATTTAGTAAATCTATTAAATAAAGTTGATTTTCCTACGTTAGGACTACCTATAATAATAACAGAATTATTATGCATAATTTTTAAATAATTTATATTAATTAATATCCTATTTTTTTTAAAAAGATATTATTATTCCTCCAATTAGGAAATACTTTAACATTTAAATTTAAATATATTTTTTTTGTTAAAAATAATTCAATATCTATTCTAGATCCTATAGATATTTTTTTTAACAAATTACCTTTATATCCAATAATAATTTTTCTTTGAGATTCTTTTTCTACTATGATATCTCCATATATACAATCAATATTATTATTTTTTTTATAATCCCTGATAACAACTACAGAAGCATATGGAACTTCTTTATGGTAATTATTTATAATATGTTTTTCAATAATTTTAGCTATAAAAAAACGTTTGTTTTGATTGGATATTAAATTAATATCATCAAAAAAAGGAGGATTTATAGGTAAATTATTAGTAATAAAATTTAATACAGCAATAATATTATACTTATATTTTGCTGATATAGCGTATATATTAATTTTATTTATAAATAATGTTTTTACCCATTGAATTTTCTCTTGTATCAAATTTTGATTACAAATATCTATTTTATTGATTAATATACATAAAGGTTTTTTAATTATATTTGAAACATAATTAAGAATAAATTTATTATCTATAATAGAATCATTTACATTTAAAAGAACTAAGATAATATCTGAATCATATAATGATGATAATATAATTTTAGACATATAGGTATATACTCTACCATGTTGTTTTTTTAAAACTCCAGGGGTATCAATGAGAATAAATTGAATGTTTTCACTGTTATATATACCAATTATTTTATTGCGAGTAGTTTGGCATTTATGAGTAACTGGAGATAAATCATAATTTAATACAGAATTCATTAAAGTAGATTTACCAGAATTAGGCATTCCAATTATACTTACAAAACCAGATTTATACAATTTAAATATTTTTAATAATAATCTTAATAGCGGGGGCCAGAATCGAACTGACGACCTTCGGGTTATGAGCCCAACGAGCTACCTCTGCTCCACCCCGCAATAATACAAATATATAAAAATAATTTTTTTTAAAAAAATTATTATATATTAATTAATAATCTAATAGGATCTTCTAGCATATTTTTAATTGTTAATAAAAAAGTAATAGCTTCCTTACCATCAATAATTCTATGATCATATGAAAGTGCTAAATACATGATTGGTCTAATTAAAATTTCATTATTCACAACTACTGGTCTTTTAACAATATTATGCATTCCTAAAATTGCAGATTGATCTCCATTAATAATAGGAGTTGATAACATAGATCCAAAAGTTCCTCCATTCGTTATAGTAAATGTTCCGTCTTTTATATCATCGATGCTGATATTTCCCTTACGAGCTTTATCAGCTAGATTAGATATGCTTTTTTCAATTTCTTTAAATCCCATATTTAAAGTATTTTTTAAAACTGGCACTACTAAACCTTTATCTGTAGATACAGCAATTGAAATATTAATATCTGAATTATATAAAATAGAATCTTCATTTAATATTTTTGCATTTATAATTGGCATTTTATTTAAAGCATTAGTACATGCTTTTACAAAAAAAGACATAAATCCTAAATTTACATCATTTTGTTTTTTAAAAAGATTCTTATATGTATTTCTAGCTAAAATAATATTAGACATATCAACTTCATTAAAAGTTGTTAATATAGCTGCTGTATTAATAACTTGTACTAATTTTTTAGATATAGTTTTCCTTAAATTTGACATGGGAACAATTTTATTATCTTTATTAATATCAGTATTGTTATCTTTATTAATATCAGTATTGTTATCTTTATTAATATCAGTATTGTTAT
>CAZUHH010000008.1:0-294096 GCA_964620755.1 uncultured Bacteroides sp. | reverse complement strand
AAGACTATCATAAAACTTTTGTACATAATTTTCAAAGAACAATAAACAAAATATTATAATTAATATTATAATGATAATATTACTGTCATTTTAATGAAGTAAATATATACAAATATTTTTATTATTTGTAATATAATTTTTTTTAAATTGGCAATAAAAATATCATGTCTAAAAATAAAGAAATAAAACATGATTTTTTATTGAAAAATCATAACAAATATATATTCGATAATAATAATGGAATTTATTTAAATAATTGTATACTAATATTTGCATTCACTCAAAAAAATTATTTCAATAAAAAAGAAGAAATAAATGAACTAATTTCATTAGTTAAAACTAATAAAAATAATATAGTTGATATTTTTTCTCAAAATTTATATCATATAGATCCAAAATTTTATATAGGAAAAGGAAAAGCATTAATGATATATGAATATATAAATAATCTTTCTAAGGAAAAAAATATTGATATGATAATATTTAATAGAGAATTGAAAGGTTCTCAAATAAAAAATCTTGAAAACTTATTTAAATGTAATATTTTAGACAAAAGCATGGTTATAATGAATATATTTGCTATGCATGCAAGGTCTTATCAATCAAAATTACAAGTATTATTAGCGCAATATCAATATTTATTACCTAGATTAACTCATATGTGGACTCACTTAGAAAAACAAAAAGGAGGTATAGGTATGAAAGGACCAGGGGAACAAGAAATAGAAACAGATAGAAGAATTATAAGAAAAAAAATATCTCTATTAAAAAGTAAACTTAAAAATATAGAAAAATCTAATTTTGTACAAAGTAAAAATAGAAATTCAATAGTTAGAGTGTCATTAGTTGGATATACTAATGCTGGTAAATCTACTATTATGAATTTGATTAGTAATGCAAATGTCAAAATTGACAATCAATTGTTTTCTACTTTAGATACTAAAGTTAAAAAAGTTATTATTAAAAATATAGAATTTTTAATATCAGATACAGTAGGTTTTATTAATGATATACCTCATCATTTAATACAAAGTTTTAAATCAACATTATTAGAAACAAGATATGCTGACATAATAATACATGTAATAGATGCCTCTAGTCATAATATAGACATACATATTAATACTGTTATTAATATTTTGAAAGATTTAAAAATTAAACAAGATAAAATAATAACTGTTTTTAATAAAATAGATAAATTAACATCAATACAATTAAATAAATTGATTTCTATATATAATCCATTTGTCTATATATCTGCAATTAATAATACTAATATTGATAAATTAAAGTTAATAATACATCAAAATGTTATTAAATATTTAAAAATGAAATTTTAATATGAATTATAATATCAATAAAATATTAAAAAAAGTAATATCATTTGAATGGATTAATCCCGATGAAGCAACTTTTTTATTTCATAATGCTGATATTAATAGTTTAATGTATATAGCTAATTATATTCGAAATATAAAGAAAAAGTATACTAAAAAAGTAACATGGATTATAGATAGAAATATCAATACTACTAATATTTGTATTGCTAATTGTAAATTTTGCAATTTTTTTAGGGTTCCTAACCATAAAGAAGGATATATCACTAATATTGATGAGTATAAACATAAAATAGATGAAACTATAAAATTGGGAGGGAATCAGCTATTATTACAAGGAGGTCATCATCCTAAATTAGGAATATCCTATTACATTAATTTATTTAGTAAAATAAAATTGTTATATCCTAATATTAAGTTACATGCTTTAGGTCCACCTGAAATAGTACATATTTCTAATATAAGTAATATATCTTATTATGAAACTTTGTTAAAATTGAAAAATGCAGGATTAGATTCATTACCTGGAGCTGGTGCTGAAATATTAGTAGATAGAGTAAGAAATATAATTGCAACAGGAAAATGCAAAACTAATGAATGGTTAAAAGTTATGGAAATAGCACACAAATTAAATATTACTACATCTGCAACTATGATGTTTGGACATATAGAAACTATTAAAGAAAGATTTATACATATATCTTTAATAAGATCTTTACAGGAAAAAAAACCTAATAATTCTAAAGGTTTTATTTCATTTATACCATGGCCATTTCAAGATAAAAACACAGTTTTACGAAGAGTTAAAAATATTAAAAATAATACTACACCTGAAGAATATATTAAAATGATAGCAATTAGTCGTATGATGTTACTTAATATTGATAACATTCAAGTATCATGGTTGACTGTTGGTGAAAATATTGCTAAAATTTGTTTACATGCTGGAGCTAATGATATGGGATCTATTATGATAGAAGAAAATGTAGTTTCAGCAGCAGGATCTTTACATAAATTGAATAATTTATCTATGCAAAAGGTTATTAAAGAAGCTGGCTTTATACCTCAATTAAGAAATCAAGAATACGAATATTTATAAATGATTAATATAAAATGCCAATATGACATATGTTAATATATTGGCAAGAATTTTGATCAATGTTTATTATTAATAATAAATTAAAAAATTACTTTTACCATGTCGTCTAAAAATAAAAAAGATATTGAAAATATAAATACACAAAAAGATATTGTTGAAAATGATGAATTATTAAAAAAAGATTCAATAATTAAATCACATGAAGATAAATATTTAAGATTATTTGCAGAATTTGATAACTATAAAAAAAGAAATAATAAAGAAAGAATAGAGTTATTAAATATGGCATCGTGTAATATTATAACATCTTTATTACCTATTATTGATGATTTTGATAGAGTTATTGCTTCTTATGAAAATAATACTGATATTGAAACAATAAAAAAAGGAATTTTAATGATTTTTAATAAGCTTAATAAAATATTAATTCAAAACGGTTTAAAACCAATTAATGCTGTGAATAAAAAATTTGATACACAGCTTCATGATGCTATAAATAATATCAAAGTAAAAGATGATGATAAAAAAGGAATTATAATTGAAGAAATTGAAAAAGGATATTATTTAAATGATAAAGTTATAAGATTTTCAAAAGTAATTGTCGGAATATAATTATATAAACATGTCAAATAATAAAAGAGATTACTATCAAGTATTAGAAATTAATAAGAATGCTTCATTAGAAGATATTAAAAAGGCATATAGAAAAATGGCAATTAAATATCATCCTGATAGAAATCCTAATGATAAAAAAGCAGAAGAAAAGTTTAAAGAAGCTGCAGAAGCTTATGAAATACTTAGCGATAGTAATAAAAGAAAAAAATATGATCAATTTGGGCATCAAAGTAACTATAGTAGTACTCAATATTCTAACGTAGATGTAAATGACATATTTGATCAATTTGGTGATATTTTTGGTGGCCATAATCCTTTTGAAAGTTTTTTTGGATCTAATCAAAACAAATCTTCTAAAAGAAGATTTAAAGGATCCAATTTAAAAATTAAAATAGTTTTAGATATATATGAAATTACTAATGGTGTTAGTAAAAATATCAAAGTAAAAAAAATGATTACATGCAATATATGTAAAGGTAGTGGGGCTCAAACAAGTAATTCTATGGTTAGGTGCTCTACATGTAACGGTCGAGGAAATATTACATATACTACTAATACTATTTTAGGACAAATGCAAACTACTAAAGTATGTAATAATTGCAATGGGGAAGGGACTATTATTGTGAATAAATGTAAAAATTGTTATGGCTCTGGATTAATAAAAGGTGAAGAAACAATTAATATTAATATTCCACCAGGATCTGTTAAAGATACTCAGTTATCAATGAGTGGGAAAGGAGACAATGCACCTCATGGAGGTACTCCTGGTGATTTAATAATAATCATAGATGAAAAAATACATCCTTTTTTAAAAAGAGATGGCAATAATATTGTATATGATTTATATATTAATTTTATAGATGGTATATTGGGCACTCATGTTGAAATTCCTACTATAAATGGTAATGTAAAAATTAAAATAGAACCTGGCATTCAAAGTGGAAAAATTTTAATATTAAAAAATAAGGGAATACCTGAAATTAATTCTTATTATAAAGGAGATCAATTAATATATGTTAATTTATGGACTCCTAAAAATATTACTAATGAAGAGAAAATATTATTAAAAAAATTGCAAAATTCATCTAATTTTCAGCCAAATCCTAATAGAGAAGAAAAATCATTCTTTGAAAGAATGAAAGAATATTTTACTTAAAGAATATTATGATTAAATTATCAGTTAATATCAATAAAATTGCAACATTAAGAAATTCTAGAGGAGAAAATAATCCTAATGTATTAGATATAGCTAAAAAATGTATTGATTATGGTGCTAGTGGTATTACTATGCATCCCAGACCAGATGGAAGACATATTAAATATAAAGATGTTAAAGAAATAATAAAGCATATTAATTCTGAAATAAATGTAGAGGGATATCCTAGCAAAGAATTTATTTCTCTTATGAAAGACGTTCAACCTACTCAATGTACTCTAGTGCCTGATGACATTCATGACATAACTTCAAATTCAGGATGGGATATTAAAAATAATATTAGTTTTCTTACTAATACAATAGATTTATTAAAATCTTATAATATAAGATCATCTATTTTTATAGATCCAATAGATGAACATGTTAAATATGCTAAATTAATTAATGCAGATAGAATTGAATTATACACTAAACAATATGCTGACAATTTTTGCAAAGACAAACATGATGCTATTAAAAATTATATAAAAGTGTCATATTTTGCTAATAAAATAGGTATTGGAATAAATGCAGGTCATGATCTTAACCTTGATAATCTTAATTTTTTTTGTAAAAATATTAATAATTTATTGGAAGTATCTATTGGTCACGCATTAATATGTGATTCTATAAATTATGGTTTAGAAAAAACTATACATTTATATTTATCACGTGTATTAGTTTAGTTAAATATTTGAAACAACAGTGCATAATAACTTACTTAAAGATAAAAAAGGTATAATATTTGGTGTATTAGATAACAATTCTATAGCAACTTATATAGCTAAGCAATGTATTAAAGAAGGAGCTAGTATTATTTTAACAAATAGTGCTCAAGCTGTTCGTAATGGATATTTGAAAGACATTTCAAAGGAATTAGGCATGCCAATAATTATTGCAGATATTTCTAATATAGATGATATAAAAAAATTAATAGATAAATCCATACATATTTTTAATGGAAAAATAGATTTTATTTTACACTCTGTAGGAATGAGTTATAATATTAGGAGAAAAGTTAATTATGTAAATGCAGATATAAAATATTTTAATAAAACTTTACATATTTCAGCTATTTCATTACATAGTTTATTAAAAATATGTTTTCAAAAAGATGCTATTAATGAATGGGGATCTATTATTACATTAACTCATTTAGCTTCTAATAAATTTTTTGATGGATATAATGATATGTCTGATGCTAAAGCATTATTAGAATCAATTGTAAGAAATTTTGGTTATTATTATAGTAAATATAAAAAAGTCAGAATTAACTCTATATCACAATCTCCAATTATTACTAGATCAAGTGTCAATATTCCTAATTTTAAATATATACTTGAACAATCTTGCAAAAAATCTCCTTTAGGAAATGCTAGTGCAGAAATGTGTGCAAATTATTGTATAACTTTATTTTCTGATTATACTCGTATGGTGACAATGCAAACATTATTTCATGATGGAGGTTATTCTATTATAGGATATTAAAAATGAATATTTAAAATATTAATATTATATTTCTATAAAAATAATATATTAATATGATTGATAGTAAATCAGAAATTTATATTTTAAGACCTAAAAAATTAGATGATTTTTTAGGTCAAGTTGATATAATTAATAATTTAAAAGTATTTATTAAAGCTGCTATGATGCGTAAAGAGGCTTTAGATCACGTTTTATTACATGGTTCACCTGGATTAGGAAAAACAACATTAGCAAATATTATTTCTAATGAAATGAAATCTAATATTGTTACGACATCTGCTCCAATTATAGATAAACCTAGTAATTTAGCAGGATTATTAACAAGTTTATCAGTAAATGATATATTATTTATCGATGAAATACATAGATTAAGTCCAGTTATAGAAGAATATTTATATACTGCTATGGAAGATTATAAGATAGATATTATTATAGATTCAGGTAATAATTCTAAATCTATACAACTTAAACTTAATCCATTTACGTTAATAGGAGCTACAACAAAATCTGGTATGCTAACACATGCATTAAGAGAAAGATTTGGTATTAATTTGAGATTAGAATATTATGATCTAAATACTATATCAAGCATTATATTAAGAACATCACAAATATTAAATATTAATATTAATAATGATAATGCTATGGAAATAGCATTAAGAAGTAGAGGTACACCTAGAATAGCAAATATTCTTTTAAGGCGAATAAGAGATTTTGCTCAAATAAAAAAAATTAATAGTATAAATAAAAATATTATAGATTATAGTTTTAAATTATTAAAAGTTGATGTTAATGGATTAAATGAAATAGATAATAAAATATTAAACACAATAATATATAAATTTAATGGTGGCCCAGTAGGTTTACGTTCTTTAGCATCTTCTGTAGGAGAAAGTGAAAATACAATTGAAGAATATTACGAACCATTTTTAATTAAGGAAGGATATTTAATATATACTTCTAAAGGACGTAAGGTTACTTCTAAAACAATTAATAATTTAAATGCAAATAAATTTTTAAATAAAAAATTATTTAATTTATAATAAAATAACATTATATGAAAATAGCTATAGTAGGTATTACAGGATTAGTTGGAAATAAAATGAAAGAAATATTAGATAGCAGTAATTTGCCAATTGATGAATTAATTCCAATTGCATCTGAAAAGAATATTGGCAAAGAAATTATTTTCAGAAGAAAAACATATTCAATAATAGGAATTGATGACATTGTAAAATATAAACCTAATATTGCATTATTATCTGCAGGATCTAGTTTATCGTATAATATAACTCCTAAATTATGTGATAATAATATTACTGTTATTGATAATTCTTCTGCATGGCGTATGCATGATAATATTAAATTAATTGTACCTGAAGTTAATAAAACAACATTAAATAAATATGATAAAATAATTGCTAATCCAAATTGTAGTACTATTCAATTAGTAGTAGCAATTTATAAATTGCATTATTATCTAAAAATAAAAAGAATAATTGTTTCTACATATCAATCTATAACTGGAACTGGCAAAAAAGCTATTAAACAATTTTATAATGAACGTAACAATATAGATATTAATAAAATTGACATGGCATATAACTACAGAATAGATATGAATATTATTCCTCACATTGATATGTTTTTAGACAATAATTATTCTAAAGAAGAAATGAAAATTATTAATGAGACTAAAAAAATATTGAATGATGATAAAATACAAATAACCAGTACTGCTGTTAGAGTACCTGTTATAGGAGGTCATTCATTGTCAGTTAATATTGAATTTGAAAATAAATTTGATATGAAGTATATATATGAAATTTTCAATGAAACAGAAGGAATAAAATTACAAGATGACATAAAAAATAATATATATCCAATGCCAATCAATGCTTACGATAAAGATGAAGTATTAATTGGTAGAATAAGAAAAGATGAAAGTTGTACAAAAGCAATTAATATTTGGATAGTAGCAGATAACTTACGTAAAGGCGCTGCAACTAATGCTATACAAATATTACAATATATATATTTAAATAATTGGATTTAAATAATCTTCAAATTAAATTAAAAATGTTATTAACACCTAATATTTTATTACATAAAAATCCTTCAGCATATTTTACATTTATATATTTTCCATATTCGATAGATCTAAATATAATAGAATGTAAAAAAGATTTAGATGATATGGATGTATAAGGATATTTTTTACTATAATTGTTAAATTGTGATTTATAAGCTTTAATAGATTTTATTTTTAAATTCATATAATCAGTTATATCTAATACAATATTAGGTTTTATAAAATAATATACAGGATAATATAATATAAAATTAGGTTTCCATGGTGATTGAAGAATATTATTATGATAAGTTTTAAATTTTTTTAATCCTGATATAAAACATGATTCATATAATAAATCATTGGTTTTATCATGATCCGGATGTCTATGATCTTTAGCATTAACTAAAATGATTTTAGGTTTAAAAAATCGTATTTTTGTAATAATTTTTATTTTATTATCATAGTTATTAGATATAAATCCATCTTTCATATATAAATTCTCTCTTATATTAAGACCTAATATAGAAGATGATTTTATTAATTCTCGTTTTCTTATTTTAACATTGCCTCTTGTAGATAATTCACCCATAGTTAAATCAATAACAGCAATTTTATATCCCTGCTTAATATATTTATATATAGTACCTGAACATCCTAATTCAAAATCATCAGGGTGTGAAGCAAACACTAAAATATCAATTTTCATTATAATTATCTTTATTTAAAGGAAGATCTTGAATATTATTTAAATTTCTTATAATAGCGTTAGTACGTGTAGTTATAAGTTTATCTAAATCACTATTAGCTTCCACTATTTTTTTTTGTGCCTTTTCTAAAATATAATTAAATTTTTCAAATTCATATTTTACAGATTTTAAAACATTCCATATTTTACTACTTCTCTTTTGTATTTTTAATGTTTTAAAACCTATTTGTAGACTATTTAATATAGCTGCTAATGTTGTTGGTCCAGATATTATAATTTTATAATCTCTTTGTAAGATTTCTATAATATTAGGATTTTTTAAAACTTCTGAAAATAAATTTTCAAAAGGTAAAAACATGATAGCAAAATCAGTTGTATAGGGAGGATCTAAATATTTATCATGTATGTCTTTACCAAATTTTTTTATAGCATTAGATAAACTTTTTTTTAAAGTCTTTATTTTATGTATATCGCCAGATTCATATGCATTTTGAAGATTAATATAATATTCTTGAGGAAATTTAGCATCTATAGGCATATAGATATTTTCATTATTATTTTCATAACCAGGCAATTTAATAGCAAATTCCACATAATTATTAGAATTTTTTTTTGTACATACATTGGCTTCATATTGATCTAATGTCATAATTTGTTCTAAAATATTTTTTAATTGGATTTCTCCTATTACACCTCTAATCTTTACATTATTTAAAACTTTATTGAAATCACCAATACTAGATGCTATAGCATTCATTTCCCCTAATCCTTTTTGAATTGATTGTAGTTGATTATTAACTAATTTAAATGAATGTGATAAATGATTATCTATTATTGTATTCATTTTATTATCAATACTATTTCTAATTTTATCTAATTCGGATATATTAGATTTTATCAATTCATTTTGATTTTTATGAATAATATTAAAGTTATTAATTTGTAAATGATTATAATCTTTTAAAGATGCATTGATATTATGACATATATTATTAAATAATTGAATGTTATTATTATAAAATTTGTTTATATCATTTAATAATGATATTTGTATATTATTAATACTTTTATTTAAGTCGTCTTTATTATTTTGTAGTATTTTAAAGAAATCTATATCTTTACCTAAATAATGTTCTTTTAACATATACAATATATTACGTATTTTATGATTGGTAACATATAATAAGGCTATATTGAATAATATAGACAAAAACAATATTAATAAAAACAATATCCAGTACATAATAATACTATAATAGAAAATAATACCCGGAGCGGGATTTGAACCCGCACAATCATTACTGATTACAGGATTTTCTTACTACTACAATTTTCATTGCATCATATTTATTATTTTTTTATAATAAAATAATAAATATGATTTTGTAGTCTGGACTATCTCTTTAAATAATACAAATTTAATATTATTTACCTCCCGTATAGTCTCTACACCTTTTCCAAAATAAAATAATTCTGAAATTTGGCTCGGGATTACCAACAATATTAAGTAAGGCTTCCCCGAATTTGAGAGGTTCTACTTAAAATTTAAAAACAAAATATAAAATTTAAGCACTCAAAAAATATAAGTCCTGCGTGTCTACCTATTCCACCATCCAGGCAAAATTATATCTATAAAGCGAAAGACGAGATTCGAACTCGCTACCCTCACCTTGGCAAGGTGATGCTCTGCCAATTGAGCTACTTTCGCATTATATTAATGAAATATATAAATATAAAAAAAGTATTTTTAATATCAATTTTTAATTAAAAAATAATATATTGTATCATATATATGCAAAATAATCATTACTTTATAAATAAAGAATAAAATGTGTACATCTATACCAATCAGTTCAGAAATGTATGTTAAATGGTATGAATTAATGTTATTAATAAGAAGATTTGAAGAAAAATCTGGCCAACTTTATGGTCAACAAAAAATAAAAGGATTTTGTCACTTATATATTGGACAAGAAGCTGTAGTAGCAGGTTCAATTTCTGCTATTCAACAACAAGATCCAGTAATTACATCATATAGAGATCATGCACATGCATTAGCTAAAAATGTTGATCCTAAATTTATAATGGCTGAACTTTATGGAAAAATTACAGGTTGCTGTAAAGGCAAAGGAGGTTCTATGCATATATTTTCTAAGAAAAATTATTTTTTTGGTGGCCATGGTATAGTTGGAGGACAAATTTCTCTTGGGGCAGGCATTGCATTTGCAGAAAAGTATAAAAATTCTAAGAAAGTATGTCTATGTTTTTTAGGCGATGGTGCAGTAAGACAAGGTGTTTTTAATGAAACTTTAAATATGGCAATGATTTGGAAATTACCTGTTATATTTATATGTGAAAATAATAGATATGCTATGGGGACTTCTATAGATCGCACTACAAATGTTACTGATATTTATAAATTAGGATATTCATATGGTATAGATTCTTATCAAGTAGATGGTATGTGTTGCGAATCTATGCACAAAATTATTGATAAATCTGTTTATAAAGCTAGAATTGGAAATGGTCCTTCACTAATTGAAGCTAAAACTTACAGATATAAAGGACATTCTATGTCAGATCCTGCAAGATATAGATCACGAGAAGAATTAGAAATATATAAATCTCAAGACCCTATTATAAATATTAGAAAAAAAATTATTGATAATAAATATTCAGATATTAATGTTTTAAATAAAATTGATACAAAAATAAAAACAATAATTGAAAAAGCTGTTTATTTTGCTGAAATTTCTGATATTCCTTCAGAAAATGAATTGTATAAATATGTTTATACTCAAAAAAATTATCCTTTTATTATAAATTAACTAATAAAAATTATTTAATATGTCTGAAATTATTAGAATGCCAAAAATGAGTGACACCATGCTAAAAGGGGTTTTAGTTAAATGGCATAAAAAAGTAGGAGATCATATCAATATTGGTGATATAATAGCCGAAATTGAAACTGATAAAGCTATAATGGATTTAGAATCTTTTTACGATGGCGAACTATTATATTTAGGAGCTAAAGAAAAAGATATTATTCCTGTTGATGCGATTATTGCTATTGTAGGAGAAAAAAATGAAGATTATTCTGAATTATTAAAAGATAATAAAAATAATATATCAAATAATTTAGTAGTTAATCATGATAAAACATTAAATGATAATAATAAAAAAGAATATGAAGATGATAGAATTAAAGTTTCTCCTTTAGCTCGTAAAATGTCTCAAGAATATAATATAGATTTAAAGAAAATTGATAAAATAGATAGAATTACTAAAAAAGATATTATTGAATATAAAAATAATATTAGTAATAATTATGATGATGTACCATTAACAAGTATTAGGGAAATTATAGCATCAAAACTATCTGATAGTAAATTATCAATACCTCATTTTTATATACAAATGGATATAAATATGAATAAAATTATAGAGTTGAAATCAAAATTATTTAATGATATAAATCTTAAATTATCATTTAATGATTTTATTATAAAAGCAGTTGGTTGTGCTATCAAAAAACATCCAAAAATTAATACATCTTGGAACAATAATACTATACGTTTTTATAATAATATTAATATAGGAATAGCAATTGCTATAGATGATAATTTATTTACACCTGTTATTAAAAATGTAAATGATAAATCATTATCATTTATATCAAAAACAGTTAAAGAATTTGTATTAAAAGCTCAAAACAATAAATTTAAACATGAAGATTTAAAAGATAGTACATTTACAATATCTAATCTAGGTATGTATGGAATTAATAGTTTTACTGCTATAATCAATCCTCCAAATACATGTATTTTATCAATAGGAGCTATTAAAAAAATTCCAATTGTAGTTGAAGATAAAATAGTAATAGGTAATCAAATAAATGTAATTTTATCATGTGACCACAGAGTTATTGATGGTAAAATAGGAGCAGAATTTTTAATAACATTAAAAAATATTATTGAAAATCCATTAAAAATATTAATATAGAGCTTTTATATTTTACTTATATAAGTTTTACTACGAGTATCTAATAATATGGAATCATTTTTTGAAATAAAAAAAGGCACTTTTATTACTAATCCTGATTCTATAGTTGCATTTTTTAAAGTATTAACTGCTGTATTACCTTTTACAGCAGTTTCTGTATCTATTATAGTATATTGTACATGAATTGGTAATTGCACAAAAAATGGTGTATTTTCAGAATCAAAGAATATTTTTAAATTTATACCTTTTTTTATTAAACCATTAAAACATACAAACAATTTATTATTTATTTCATATTCTTCTAATGTTGTATTATCAATCAATAAATAATATTTATTATTTTGATACATATATTGATAATTTTTACATGTTATATATTCCAAACAAACATTTTCATCAGGCCTAAATTTATGAACAAAAAGTTTATTATTTTGAAAATTTTTCATTTTAACTTGATACGATGCACATCCCTTACCAGGTGTCCTATGAATTATTTTAATTATCTGTACTATATTATTATTAAAACGAATAAAATTGCCTAATTTAAGATTAGATATTTTCGTCATATATCAATGGAATTATTATTTAATTTTAATATTTTTTTACAAAATTTATATTCTTCTTTTTTATTAGAACATATTATTAATAAATTATTATTAATAATGTTGATAATATTATTATTATACCAATTAATTCCATTATAATCTAAGTATATTGTTGGTTCATCTAATATAATTAATGGGGTTTCAGAATTAATTGCTAAAATTAATTTAATTTTTTGTTTCGTACCATCAGACATATTATTAATTAAAGTATTATAATATGATGATATATTACATTCTTCAAGATCATTATAAATTTTATCTAAAGATTTTAAAGGTTTAAATTTAGAATGAAATTCTATTAATTCTTTTAATGACAAAAAATTTAACAATTTACAACTTGATGACACTATTGTAATATATTTATATATTTCTCTTATATCATAATGATATTTTGATAAATGATTATAATATTGTATAAATCCTTTTGAAGAATTTGTATATCCAATTATAATATTACATAAAGTTGATTTACCGCTTCCATTATCTCCTATAATAGCATAAGTATTCTTATATTCAAAAACATAATTAATATTTTTAAATATATATTCATCATTATACTGTTTTGAAATATTATTAAGATATATATTCATAATATTCTAATAGTTTATACAGATAATTTAGTATTATTTTTTAATATTTTTATCAATATGCTAGCTTTAGTTGCTATTTTATTATTAAGATATATTATTCCATCAATAAATGCAACATTTCTTCTTATATTTTTACGTAATTTACAACATATAGTTAAAACAGTATTAGGCCTTATAATTAAATGAAATTTAGCACTTTTTATCGATAATAAATATATCAAATAATTATCCCTTATTTTTTTTGATAAAACTAGCACACTAGCAACTTGAGCAATAATTTCTATTTGTATTACTCCTGGCATGATAGGATTTTTAGGAAAATGTCCTTTGAAAAAAAAATCACTATTTAATGTTTTTTTTAATCCTAAAATAGATCTATCATTAATAGAAAGTATTTCATCTATTAACACAGACGTTGATTTATTAGGTAATATTGATAATATATCTTTTATATTATATTGCATTAATATTAAAACATATTATAAGCAAAATTTTTGATACGTATCTTTTAATAGATTATTTATATAATCATCTGAATTGTTTTCTATAATTTCTCTAGAAATAAAATAAACTAACTTTTTATTTTTAAACAATAATATAGAAGGTGACGATGGTGGATAATTAATAGCATATGATCGTACTTTTTCTACTGCATCTAATTCCATGCCTGCAAATACAGTTGTTAATTTACTAGGAATAACACTATTATTCTTTATTGAATTAATTATTAAACTCCTTGCCTTTATTCCAACACATCCACAAATAGAATTAACAAATACTAAAACACTATTATTAACTTCAATAATATCTTTAACTTCATCAGCTGTCATTAATTCTTTAAAACCAGCTAATCTCATTTCTTCTCTCATAGGAGATACTATATATTCAGGATACATATATGTTATTTTATATATTTACAACAATTATGTAATTTAATAATTACTTGACATTATACAAAATTTTAATTAAAAAAATTATCGTATTAATAAAATACCAACACCAGTTATTAATATAAATGATTCTGTAACTAAATATAAATTTGATAGTAAATATGGGTGTATAAAATCATTGGTAAATTATATAAGACGTGATAAACAGATATTAAATTATCAGGGAAAGTAGCAATTGTAACTGGTGTCAGTAAAGGATCTATACAAGCTATTAAAAATGAAATGTTATTGTTACTGAAATAGATCCAATATGTGCTTTACAGGCTGTTAATAGAAGTTTATTTAGTTTGTAAAATGAATTGAGCTATTTATATTATTATTAATACAACTGATAATTGTAATATAATTAAACCACATTACTTTAAATTATTCAAAAATAATGCAATAATTTATATTATTGGGCATAATGATAATGAAATAGATATGATGATAATTATTATCATATAAAAAACAAATATTAAATCATATGTAGACAAATATAATATAAATAGAAAAAATATCATTGTTTTAGCTAAAGGTATATTGGTAAATCTTAGTTGTAAAATGGGATATTCTTTGCTTATTATTGTCTATGTCATTTACCAATAAAGTAATAGCATAAATAGAGTTATGGAATAATAATAATCAATATAAAAATAAAATAAATATCTTACCAAAGATACTTTGATGAATTAATTGCTAAAATTCATTTATCTCAATTTAATGTAAATATTGATGTACTAACTATTAATCAATAGTAAATATAGCAATATTTTAATTAAAGGAACTATATAAAAGTAATTTTTATAAATATTAAATTATAATTATTTTTATAATTTTTGATTATAAAAATAAATTTTGATTATTTTGTAATATAAAAATATATAAAAACAAATTATTCTTTCATATATGAAAATAATAAATGAATACGAAAATATTATTATTATAAATGCTTCTTTAGGAGAAGATAATATTAATAATATTATAAAAAAATATGAAAATTTTTTAATTTCAAATGAAATTAAAATTGTTCAAAAAAACAAATGGGGGATTAAAAAATTAGCTTATAAAATTAATAATCAAACTAATGGTTATTATTATATAATTAGATTTCAAGCAAATCCTGATATTATTAAAACTATTAATAATGAACATTGTAAAAATGATAAAATATTAAGATTTATGATCGTTAAATTAAATAAACATGCTATTAAATATCTAAATAATAATTCAATATAATGAACAACAACCCTATACACTATTTAACACCTCCAGATATTATCAATAATAAAAAAAAATATTGTAGATTTATAAAATATAATATTAAATATATTGATTATAAAAACATAGAATTCCTAAAAAAATTTTTAAATGACCAAGGCAAAATATTACCTAGAAGAATTACTGGAAATTCTCTTAAATATCAACGTAAATTATCTATAGCAATTAAAAGAGCTAGACAAATTGCAATATTGCCTTATTTAACAGACAACTTAAAATAGCTAAATAATGAATATTATATTATTAAAAAAAATAAATAAATTAGGAAGTAAAAATGACATAGTAAATGTAAAAAACGGCTATGCAAATAATTATTTAATACCCAATAAATATGCTATTATTGCAAATAAAGAAAATATAAAAAAATTAAATGAAAAATTGAAAAATTATCAATTTAAACACGATAAACTTTTAAAACAATCTCTCAAAATTAAACATACTTTGGAAAATAATGTTATTAATATTAAAACCAAATCAAGTAACAATAGTAAAATATTTGGTTCAATAACTTCAATTCAAATATCAGAATCAATAAAAAATAATTATAATTTCAATATATCAAGAAAAAATATAAATATCATTGATAAAAACATTAAATCATTAGGAGTATACAATGCTCTAATATCACTATATAAAGATATAAAATTTGAAATAAAATTTGAAGTTACAAAAGAGTAAACTATTTATTTTGAATAATAAATGATTCTAAAAACATATCTATTTTACCATTCATAATAGATTGTATGTTGTTGTTTGAAATACCTGTTCTTAAATCTTTGACTAATTTATATGGATGAAACACATAATTTCTAATTTGCGACCCCCATTCTATTTTTTTTTTGTTATTTTGTATTAATTTTTTATTAATCATCTTTTTTTTTAATTCCCAATTATACAGTTTTATCTTTAATAATTTTAAAGCATTTTTTTTATTCTGTAATTGTGAACGTTCTTTTTGGCATTCTATAATTATATTAGAAGGTAAATGATGTAATCTAACAGCAGTCTCTACCTTATTAACATTTTGTCCTCCATGACCTCCAGATCTAAATGTAGTCCATTTTAAATCATTGTTGTTGATATTAATATTTATATCTTCATTAATTAATGGATCAACATAAACAGAAGCAAAAGAAGTATGTCTCTTATAATTTGTATTAAAAGGAGATAATCTTATTAATCTATGAACACCACTTTCGCCATTTAAATATCCATAAACATAATCACCTTCTATTTTAATAGAGCATGATTTTAATCCATATACATCGCCATTTAATTTATGTATAACTGTAGTTTTGAATTTTTTATTTTGCCCCCACATTGTATACATTCTTGAAAGCATAGCAACCCAATCACAACTATCTGTACCACCAGCCCCAGCGTTAATATTTATGATAGCATTTAAAATATTGTCTTTTTTTTGATTTAAAATAGTAAATATTTTTATTTCTTTTAGCAAATAAATAGCTTTATCATAGCTTTTATAAAAATCTTGTTTTGATAATTCTTTTTTACAATAAAATTCATATAATACACATATATCTTCAAAAGTTTCTTCTAAAATATTAAAATCATTGACTATTTTTCTTATATTTTCAATGTTATAAAATGTTTTTTTATCAATTTTATAATCAAATTCAAGGGTTTTTAAAAGCTTTTTTTTATCAGTATAATTTATCAAATTACGTAACTTTATAATATCCTCTTTTAAATTAGTAATAATTGTATCATTCATTATAGACTAATTATTATTTTAAATAATTTAATGTATTAATAGAATTACGTACTGAAATAGAAGATTTATATAGTAAAGAATATTCATTATCATTTAATTTTAATTCTATTATTTCTTCAACACCTTTTTTTCCTAATTTTACTGGTACTCCTATATATATATCTTGTAATCCATATTCTCCTTGTACCCATGCCGAACATGGCAAAATTCTTTTTTGATCATATACAATAGATTCGACCATTTGAACTATTGCATTTGCAGGAGTATTCCATGCAGAAACACCAAGTAATTTTACTAATTCGCCACCACCTAATTTAGTTCTCTCTATTATAATATTTAATTGAGTTTCATCTAATAATTCAGTAATAGGTATACCGTTTACAGTTGTATATCTAGGTAAAGGAACCATATCATCACCATGACCTCCTAATATTATAGCATCTATATCCTGAGGAGAACAATTTAACTTATCAGCAATAAAAGTACAATATCTAGCTTTATCTAAAATTCCAGCCATTCCTATAACACGCATTGAATGTAATTTGGATGTAACAAATGCACAATAAGCCATTACATCTAGGGGATTTGAAACAACAATAATTATAGTATTAGGAGAATATTTAATAATATTATTAGTTACATTATTAACTATATTAGAATTAGTAATTATTAAATCATCTCTACTCATGCCAGGTTTACGAGTTAACCCTGATGTTATTATTACAATATCTGAATTATATGTTTTTGTATAATCATTAGTAGATCCTATTATTATAGTATCAGATTTGTTAATAGATGCTGATTGACGTATATCCAAACTTTTACCTTCAGCAATACCATCTTTAATATCTAATAAAATAATTTCTTTAACAATATTTTTTTGTACCATTATACTTGCACAACAGGCACCAACATTACCTGCTCCTACAATTGTAATTTTCATGATAATATTTAATTATTATTAGTTAAATGTTATAAATATAATAAGTATTATAAAATAATAATATTTTATTATTTATTTAAATTTTTAATATTTTACATGCTTTTTTAGCCGCTAATTGCTCTGATTTCTTTTTGTTAATGTTTTTTCCATTAGATATTATACTATTGTTAATAATTATGTTAATATTAAATATATCATTTGATGATTTATATTTTATAACATTACATTTAAAAAATATTTTTATATTCCTTTTTTGCCCCCATTCAAGTATTTTACCTTTATAGTTATTATCTATATTAATAAATGTATTCCAATCAATATTTGGATTAATTATTTTATTGATAACAAATTTTTTAGTAATTTTATATCCTTTATCAAGATAAATAGCACCTATAATAGCTTCTAAAACATTACCTAATACATTACTATTATATATAGCAACTTGTTTTATATTAATTTTATAATGAACAAATTGCAAAATATTAAGTTTATAAGATATTTTATTTAAATTGCTCCTATTAATAATTTTAGATCTTAGTTTTGTAAGTTTACCTTCCTGTAAATTAGGATATATACAATATAGCATTTCTGTTACTATTAAATTTAAAACTGAATCTCCCAAAAATTCTAATCTTTCATTATTTTTTTCTTGTGCTATAGAATTATGAATAAATGCTAATTTATAAATAGATAAATTATAAGGATATATATTAAAAACTTTATATATCTTAATAGAATAAAAAATATTTTTAATGCTAATATTTTTAATAAAAAATATTTTTTTAAAAAAATATGACAACATAATTCTTATATAAGATTTCTAAATATTATAGATGTATTTTGTCCTCCAAAACCAAATGAATTATTCATTACAATATTTATGTTATGTTTTTTTTTCTTGTTAAAAACTAAATTTAAATTTTTATTACATCTATCATCAATTTTATAATGATTTATTATAGGAGGAATAATATTATTTTTAATAGCTAAAATAGATACAATAGATTCTATAACACTTGATGCTCCTAATAAATGACCTGTCATTGATTTAATTGCACCAATTTGTGTATTATTATTATTACATTTTTCATATAACCTTGATATTCCTATTATTTCAATTATATCACCTATAACAGTTGAAGTAGCATGAGCATTAATATAATCTAATTCACTACAATCTATATTAGCCATTAAAAGTGCATTTTTCATTACATTATATACTCCATCACCATTATACATTGGAGTAATCATATTTACAGATTCTGAATAAATATTGTATCCTACTAATTCAGCATAAATTTTAGAATTTCGTTTAATAGCATGATCTAATGATTCTAATATAATAGCACCAGAACCTTCTCCTAATACAAAACCATCTCTATTAATATCAAATGGTCTGGATGCCGTTTTAGGAGATTCATTTCTAGATGATAATACATTCATAGCATTAAATCCTTTAATACCGATCTCATTTATCATAGCTTCTGATCCTCCTGTTATAATTAAATCAGCTTGATTCATTTTTATTAAATTAAAAGCATCTATGATAGCATTACTAGATGATGTACAAGCAGATGATATACAATAACTAGGTCCTTTAAATCCATATATCATAGATATATATCCAGCAGCAATACCAATTATAATTTTAAGCATTAAAAATGAATTAATTTTTTTTTTAAATTTTTTGCTATAATAATTTAATAATTCTTTGCTTAAAAAATTTAATCCACCTATACTATTACCCCAAATAACTCCTATTCTATTTTTATTAATTTTTTCAATATTTAGATTAGAATCCTTTATTGCTTCATTTGATGCATAAGCAGCATAATGTACAAATGAATCTGTTCTATTGATATATTTTTTCTCCATTATATCTAATGGAGAAAATTTTTTAATTTCACAAGCAAATTTAGTTTTACAATTATCAGTATTAAAATAAGTAATATAATCAGCGCCACATACACCTTTTAAAAGGTTATTCCAAAATTGATATATTGAATTACCAATAGGAGTTAAAACTCCCATACCTGTCACTACTACTCTAATATTGTGAGACATTATTTTATATTGTGATTATTTTTGAGATATTCAATAATAGAATTTATATCTTTGATTTTTTTAATATTTTCATCAGAAATTTCTATATTAAATATATGTTCTATTTCCATAACTAATTCTATAATATCTAAAGAATCAGCTCCTAAATTTTTAATAATATCATCATTATTATTAATATTATTTATACCTATATTTAGTTGTTTTGATATAATAGATTTTATTTTATTTTCTACAATTGACATAATATAAAAAATTTATAAAATTGAAAATAATTCTTTTAATGATTTAAAGATAATAATATTCTTTTTAGATACTTATCATTAGGACATAATATTAATAATTTTTTTGTGTAAAAAATAACATTATTAATATTATTATTATTATAATAATAACTATTTAAATACCTATAGCTTTGAATTAAAAAATATTCATCTACGTAAATACCTGAATCATATAACTCAATAATTTTTTTATATAAAGTAACAGCTTTTTCAATGCTATTGTAATTATCAAATATTATATTAATTTGCGCTAACATTATATATGCAAATATATTTTTGCAATCTTCTTTTATTATACAAGAAAATAATTCATATGCTGATTCATAATTACCTATATAAGTCATAAATACTCCTAATCTATTTTTATCATGTATTATTGTGTGATATTTAGGCCCATATATATTAATTTTTTTTTGTATTATTGATATAGATGAATCATAATCATTTAAACTATCATAATAATCGATTAAATAATCATATAATTTATAACATTCTTTATTATGTAATCCATAATTATTAATTAAATATTCAAAATATATCAAACATTTTTCTTGTTTTTTTAAAAAAGCATATGATTTAATTATATATATATAATCTTCAATAATTAATTTTTCATTGTTATTTATTAATAATTTTAAATATTTTTTACATTTATTATAATTTTTTAATTTATACATTATATAACTTTCCAATCTTGTAATTTCTAAATTTTTATTATATTTTTTTTTATACTCATTTAAAATATCTAATGATTTTCTAACATTTTTTGTTAATAATAATAATTTAATGTAATTTATCATTGATAAATCATTTATATTATTTAAGCTATAGTAATATTTATTATATAAATGTACAGCTTCGTTGTAATCTTTATTTTTAATTTTAATGATAGCAATAGCATGGTATACAATTGTATAATTATCATTTAATTCAATACTTTTGTTAAAATGATAATATGCTAAGTTAATATTATTAATTAATAACATCAATTTGCCAATTTGATAATGTAATTTAAAATCAAAATTATTATATATCAAAGCTTTTTTTAATTCATTATCCACTTCGTTAAAAGATTGTTTTAAAATTAATAGTTTACTATTTTCAATATATATATTCCAGTCTTTATGTTTACTATTTTTAATAGCTTTATTATAAAATAAAATATATTTTTCATTATTTTTTGTATAAAAATAATATTTCATAAGTGCTATATTAAATTCTGAATTTTTTTTATAATTAGAATATTTTAATATTAAATCATTTATTAAAATTTCATGTGAAGGATCATTATTAATGAATTTAATAATGATTAAGCCTATCATATTAAAAGGTATTTTGGGATTTATATCTAGCCCTTTTACAAAACATTGTTGTGATAATAATATATTATTTTCTTTTAAATAAATATCACCTAAATAATAATATGATAATGCATTATTATTACTTAATAATACTTTCTTTTCAATATCAATATCTTCCTGATTAATATCTTTAATAAAACATTTTACAGAAGCATAACTTGTTAAATAAATATTATTAATTATAAAAATTATTATTAATAATAATTTAAAGAAGGAAAAACTATAAATTTTACAATGAAAATATTTCACAAATTAATTCTTTTAAAGTATAGTTATCATTATTATAATATAATTTTATTTTTTTGTCATAAAACCTTAAAATATAAAATATTTTATATATTTTTCCTACTGGATAATTATTACACCATTTTTTATATTTATAAACCATAAAATGGCTAATTTTAAGTATTTGTGATATTTCTTTATAAGTTATATTATTAAGTTCATGAAATACTAACAACTTAGAAAAAAATACACTTATATTATTTATTATGATATTTATAGGACATTTCCTATCATTATAATATATGTTGTCAGTTATGATAAATAAATTATGATAATTTATATCACCTATTGCATCCAATAAATGAAATATATTATATTTTTTATCAAAACCAATAATATTAATAATATTATTTTCATTAACAATATTGTTTTTAGCAAAAAACAATATTTTATCTAATGCTAATGATATCTTTATTAAATCGTTTTCTAAATAATTAATAATAATATTGCAATTATTTGTACTAATATGATAATTATTTTGTAAACAATAATTATATATCCATTTAGTAAGACCAACCCTATTAAGTTTATTGAAACTTAATATCATACCTTTTTTATCACAATTTTGAAATATCATTGATTTTGAATTTAATAATCCATTATAATAACATATTATTAAAATAGTTGATAATATAGGATTTAATAAATAATTATTTATATTATCTATATTCTTTAATTCATTAGCATTTTTAATAATAATAATTCTATATTTTGAATTAACAGGATATTCTTTTGCAATGTTAATTATGTCACTTATATTAGCAGTTTTTCCACATATAACATCATAATTAAAACTAATGTTATGACTTTTAATAATATTTTTTTTAATATAATTGGCATAATATTCTATATAATAATTTTCATAACCTTGAATTAAATATATAGGATAAAATATTTCTTTTTTAATTGAAATTATCAAATTTTTGTATGTTGCAATCATTATTTATATATTTATAATATTCATTTTAAATTTAATATTGTGGTATTGTACAATAGATTATACAACTTAAATTTTCCCAATTTTAATTTTATATTTAAAAAATATAAAAATAAATTATATGTTTTAGATATAATTAGAAAATCATATGTTTTATGTACACCTGAAGAATGGGTAAGACAAAATCTAATTCATTATATGATAAAAGAAAAAAAATGTAACATATATATGATACAAATAGAAAAAGAAATTCTTGTATCTCAAAATAGACGCAAAGTAGATATTATCATATATTATAATAGTAATAATAAAATATGGTTAATAGCAGAATGCAAAAATTTTTTAAAAAAAATTGATGAATTTGTATTTTATCAAATAAGACTTTATAATAAAAAATGTAAAGCAAAGTATATATTAGTTACTAATGGTATAAATCATTTTTGTTATAAAGCTGATTGTAATTTTATCAAATATAATTTTGTTAATGAAATTCCATTCTATCAACAGTAAATTAATAATACATTAAATTTATATGATTAATATAAGTATAAATAATAATTTAATTAAAAAATATAGAGATAATATAACACCTTATGAAATTATTAAAGATATTGATCAAAAAATGGCTGATAATGCTATTGCAATACTCCTTGATAATATGTTATGGGATATTTCAAGACCTATTAACAATGACTCTAACATAAGAATTTTAACGTGGAATGATTTAGATGGTAAAAAAATATTATGGCATTCTACAGCTCACATATTAGCTGAATCTATAAAATGCTTATATCCTGATGCACAATTAGGCATTGGTCCTTCTAATGATAATGGTTTTTATTATGATATAGATTTTAATGGATATCAATTTAATCAATCTAAATTAATAGATATTAAAAATAAAATGTATGAATTGATTAGCTTAAAATCAAAATATTATAGAATTGAAAGTAATTTTGAAGAGGCAAAAAAGTATTTTCAATCAATTAATGAAAAATATAAATTAGATATTTTAAATCAAATATATGATAAAAATATTACATTGTATAAACATAACAATTTTATAGATTTATGTAAAGGGCCACATATTAATGATACTAGTTTTATCAAAGAAGTTAAGTTAATAAAAATATCTGGTTCATATTGGAGAGGTAATAAAAATAATCAACAATTAACTCGTATATATGGAATAAGTTTTCCTAATGACAAGGAAATGAATTATTATTTTGATAATATTAATAAACTAAAAAGTAAAGATCATAAAAAAATAGGGCAACAATTAAATTTGTTTATGTTTTCAGAAAATGTTGGAATTGGATTACCTTTATGGTTACCTAAAGGTAATATTATTAAAGAAAGAATAATAAATTTTATTAAAAAATTACAGTATGTAAATAATTATATATCAGTATCGACACCCCATATAGCAAAAGATCAACTATATAAAATTTCAGGACATTATCAAAAATATTCTGATAATATTTTTAATTCTATTCAATATCCTAATAAAAATGAAAATTATTTATTAAAACCTATGAATTGTCCACATCATTGTGAAATTTATAAAAGAATGTTTCAGTCATATAAATCATTACCTATTAAAATATCAGAATTTGGTACAGTATATAGATATGAACAGTCAGGAGAACTAAATGGATTATTAAGATCAAGATGCTTTACTCAAGATGATGCTCATATTTTTTGTACAAAAAATCAGTTACAACAAGAATTTGAAAATGTAATTGAAATGACAATACATATGTTAAAATCTTTTAATTTATTTAATTTTAATGTTCAACTATCACTTCACGATCCTAAAAATATCAATAATTATATAGGTTCTAAAGATATATGGTATTTAGCAGAACAATGTATTATACAAGCATGCAAAAATAAAAATATTAAAACTAATATAATTATAGGAGAAGCAGCCTTTTATGGACCTAAATTAGATTTTATGGTAAAAGATTCTTTAAATAGAATTTGGCAGTTAGGAACTATACAGATAGATTTTAATTTACCTATAAGATTTGAATTAAGATATAAGGATAAAGACAATAAATATTATACTCCTATAATGATACATAGAGCTCCATTAGGATCAATAGAAAGATTAATAGCATTATTATTAGAAAATTCAGAAGGATTATTACCATTTTGGCTATCACCAGTACAATTTACAATTATATCTATTAATAATAAATTATATAAAAAATATGTCAAAGATATTTTTGATAAATTAATTAATAATGATATTTATGGTACGATTAATGATGATAATGAAACTTTAAGTAAAAAAATTAGAAATGCAGAAATAATGAAAATACCTTATATTATCATTATAGGAAATAAAGAATTCATGAATAATGATATCTCTATAAGAGATGTAAATTGTAAAAAACAATATAACATGTCATTAGACAATTTTGTAGAAAAAGTTAAAAAACTCATTCCAAAATATATTTAAAATATTATAATGAATACCAATATATTAAAAAAGAAAAATTTTATAAAAAAAAAAGCAAAACATAGAATCAATGAACTTATCACTGATAAAAAAATTAGATTAGTTGGTAATAATATTACTCCTGGAATTTATAATACCGTAGATGCTTTAAAAATTGCTCAAGAACAATCTTTAGATTTAGTTGAAATTACAAATAATGTAACACCATCTATTGTTAAGATTATAGATTATAAAAAATTTGTATATGAACAAAAAAAGAAAAGTAAAAATATTAAATCAAAAAATACAAAAATTATAGTAAAAGAAATTAGATTTGGCCCTAATACTGATGATCATGATTTTGATTTTAAATTGAAACACGCAATTAAATTTATAAATAATGGATCTAAAGTTAGACCATGTGTATATTTTAAAGGAAGATCTATTATATACCAACAACAAGGAAATAAATTATTATTAAAATTTATGAAATCACTAAATGATATTGCTATAATTGAACAAATGCCTAAATTAGAAGGAAAAAAAATGTTTGCAATATTAACTCCTTCAAAAAAAAATAAATAATAAATTAAAAAAATAAAAAAATGCCTAAGGTAAAAACTAATTCAAGTGCTAAAAAATCATTTACATTAACAGCAACTGGAATGATTAAACGTAAACATGCTTATAAGAGACATATTTTAACTAAAAAATCTACTAAAAGAAAAAGATTGTTAAGTCATTTTACATTAGTACATAATTCAGATAAGAAAAATGTAAAATTTATGTTAAGAATTGGAAAATAATATTTAAATTCGTTTTATTGAGAAAAAATAATATAAAATGTCAAGATCAGTTAATACAGTAGCTTCAAGAAAAAGAAAGAAAAAAATTTTAAATTATACAAAAGGATATTGGGGCGCTAGAAAAAATGTTTATAAAGTTGCTAAAAATGCTTATGAAAAAGCTTTGCTATATTCTTATAGAGATAGAAGAAACAAGAAAAGATATTTTAGAAAACTATGGATACAAAGAATTAATGCATTTGCACGCATACATAATATTACATATTCTGTTTTTATAAATAAACTGAGTAAGAATGAAATAAATATTGATAGAAAAAATCTAGCAAATATGATCTTCAATAATGAAAAATCATTAGATGCGATTATTAACACAATAAAAAATAATTAAGCAATAGATATATCTTTATTTAAATAAACATCTTGTACTATGTTAATTAATTCTATTCCTTTACTCATATCTTTTTGAAATGCTTTTCTACCCATAATTAATCCTGAACCTCCAGCTCTTTTATTAACAATTGCAGCAAATAAAGATTCATATATGTCTTTTTTATCATTTATAGCGTTGCCTCCTGAATTTAATACAGGACACATACCACAATAACTATTGATAATTTGATATCTACACATATCTATAGGATGATGACCTATCATATTATACATTTCATCATTCCATTTTCCAAAATTCAATTTTTTAAAACTGAAAAAAGAATTATCTGGCATTTTTTGTTTTATAATATCAGCTTGTAATGTCACTCCTAAATGTATTGATTGTGACGATATATCAGCAGAATTGTGATAATTTATACCATTATTAATAAAATTATCATTTCTTGTATAACACCATAATATTGTACCCATACCAAGATCATGAGCATATTGAAATGCATTTGCTACATCAATAATTTGTTTTGATGATTCTTTAGATCCAAAATAAATAGTAGCCCCTACAGCTATAGCGCCTAAATCCCACGCCGATTTAATAGTACCAAATAATATTTGATCATATTTATTAGGATAAGTAATTAATTCATTATGATTTATTTTTACAATAAAAGGAATTTTATGTGCATATTTTCTAGAAACTATACCAAGTACTCCAAATGTACTTGCTATACCATTACATTCACTTTCTATTGCTAATTTAACAATATTTTCAGGATTAAAATATTTTTTATTAAGACTAAAAGATGCTCCTGCAGTATGTTCTATACCTTGATCTATAGGTAAAATAGATAAATAACCTGTATTTTTTAATTTACCATGATTATATAAACGTGATAAACTTGATAAAACTTTATTATTCCTGTTTGAATATAACATTACATCATCTATATAATTATTAGATGGTAAAATTATATTATCTTTAGTAATTTTACTACATTTATGATTTAATAAATAATCACTCTTATTACCTAAAATAGATATAATATTATCAATTGTCATAATTTATTGAAACATATTTAAAGATTTGTTAAATAATATAATAAAAATCATTTACAATTTTAAATTATATTGTTATATATCATCAAAATTTTTTTGATAAAACAATAAAGTTTTATCAGAATATATTTTTTTAGTATATAAAGCCCAAATTGGTAATGCTGTATTAGCTCCTTGTCCATCACGCATTTCATCCCAATATAAAGTCTTATTATCTCCTCCCACCCATATTCCAGTAAGTAAATTAGGCAAACCACCTATAAACCATCCATCCGATTGATTATCTGTTGTGCCAGTTTTAGCACCAATAGAATTTTTAAATCCATATCTAAGTCTTAATCTACGTGCAGTTCCAAAATCAGATTGCACTGTGCCTTTTAACATTTCTAAAATATCGTATGAAGTTTCTTCTTTCATTACTTCTTTTGAAATATTTTTGTTTATATATATAATATTCCCATTACGATCTTTGATATAATTTATATAAAATAGACTGTTTTTTATTCCTTTATTAAAAAATGCAGAGTAAGCTTCTACTATATCATATAAACTTGATTCAAAGACTCCTAATCCAATAGATGGATAAGGTTGAAAATTAGCATTAATACCCATATTTAATGCTCTTTTTATAATATTGTCTGGTCCTATTTGTTTGACTAAATACATAGTAGCTGTATTAAGTGATTTAACAAATCCTTCATATAAAGTATACATCCCTCCAATAGAGTAATCTGCATTATAAGGGGTATAAACATTTCCATCTTCATTTTTATAATTTTCAAATGTAATTGGAATATTAGGGATTTTAAATGATGGCTTAAAATTGAAATTTTCAATTGCTTCAGTATAAACTATAGGTTTAAAAATAGATCCTAATTGTCTTTTACCGTTTTTTACCATATCAAATTTGAAATACTTATAATTGATACCTCCTACCCAAACTTTAATACTTCCATTATTAGGATCAATTGAAAGCATAGAACCAATAAGATGTTTTTTTAAATGAAGTAAAGCATTTAATGGTGAAATTAAAGTATTATATTCATAATTAGGATGATACCAAGAAAATAAATTCATATTTTTGGGTTCTATAAAAAAATTTTTAATATCCTCCATTGAATATTTATCTTTAACCATATCTCGATAAATTGGAGACTGTTTAATATATTTTAATATTGTTTCATCATTAATGTTAATAGTTTGATTACTTGATTGTTGTTCAAAAATTAATTGTAAATAACTTAAATGTTCTTTTAATGCCTCTTCAGCATATTTCTGCATTTTATAATTGATAGTAGTATATATTTTCAAACCATCTCTATATATATCATATTCATTATATTTAATGATATCAGACATAATAGAATCATGTAATATAATATCTTTAATATTTAATCTTAATATTTCTCTAAAATAAGGAGCTATACCTTCATCATGAAGGGTAGGAGTTAAATTTAATATAATATCTTCTTTTGAATATTTATCTAATTCGTCTTTTGTAATGTAATTATTTTTATACATCAGTGATAGTACTATATTTCTTCTATATAGAGAGTTTTTATAATTTTTAATTGGAGAATATCTAGTAGGAGCATTTATTAATCCTATTAATAATGCTGATTGATTAATTGATAATTCATTGGGCATTAAACCAAAAAAAGAATAAGCAGCCATTTTTATGCCATATGAATTATTGCCATAATTAACAGTATTTAGATATAAAGCAATTATTTCTTGTTTTGTATAATATCTTTCTAGTTGAACAGCTGTTATTATTTCTTTTATTTTTTGAATTACTCTAACAATATTATTGCTAGATCTTTTATCATATAAATTAAGAGCTAATTGTTGTGAAATGGTACTGCCCCCTTGCTTATATCCTAAAATAGTAAAAATTAAACTTGATAACATACGTTTAAAATCTATACCATAATGATTATAAAATCTTTTATCTTCAGTAGCGATAAGAGCATTAACAACATTGACAGATATATCATTATATAAAGTATAAGATCTATTTTCCTTATAAAAAGTGCCTAACAAAATATTGTCTTCTGACCATATTTCAGAAGCTAAATCACTTTGAGGATTCTCTAATGATTCTAATGATGGCATCTTACCAAAGATACCTAATGTAGCTAATAATACTATTAAAACTATAGTAGTTATAAAAGTAAAAAAACCATAACATATAATTTTTATCAACATAAAAAATGTATTGAATAATTATATTATTTATTAATTTATTATTACAATTCAATATATCATTAATTTTAATATGAAAAAACCGAAAAAATATAAAATTTATATAATTAAAAATAGTAATTTAGAAAAAATTTTATATAATGACTTCAATATAAAAGAAATTATTATATTAATGGTTTTAATTACTACACTAATAAGTATAGTATCTATTTATAGTTATAAATATATTCACAATTATAGTTCATCAAATTTAAATAATATAGCATATAACAAAATATTGAATTTAGAAAAAATTACACAATCTCATAATAATTATTTAAACAATATAAAAGATATTATGAATAACAATGATAGTAATATATATTTATCATATAAAATTGATACTAAAAATATTAATTGTAAAATAGAAAATGAAAACAATGTTAGTTATGCTTTAAATTTAAAAAAATATTTTAAAACAAAAATTATTGAATAATAATAACAAATTATATAATTATTGCTTAACTATATAATCGAAAATAAATGATAGATATAATACTTACAAATGAATTTAAAATTTAATAAAAATATACAAACTATGTTATAGTATATAACAATTATTTAATTATAGTTATCAACATTAATTAATAATTAATTACATATTCAATATTTTAATAAATTTATTGATAGTATAATCTATATCATTAATTGTTGTTAACTTACTAAATGAAAATCGTATAGATGAATAAATATTTTCAGATCGTACATGATTAATAACATGAGATATTTTGTTAGCGCCTGATGAACAGGCACTGCCATTTGATACTGATATATTATTAATATCTATTTTTAGAATAAAATCTTTTTCAAGTGATTTTTTTACAGGAAAAATTACATTTAAAATAGTATCAATACTATCAGTACAAATATTGCTTTTACCATTAAAATATATTTCTTTAAAAGAATTAATTAATTTTTTTATCATATATGATTTTATTTTATATATATGTTTTGTATTATATGATAATTCATTATAAGCTATTTCTAATGCTTTAGTCATACCTATAATTCCTAAAATGTTTTCTGTACCAGCCCTAATGCCTATTTCTTGATCTCCTCCTATTATTAGAGGTTTTAATTTAATATTATTATTAATATAAAGAAATCCTATACCTTTAGGTCCATGTAATTTATGTGCAGAAAATACCGTACAATCAATATTTGGCAAACATAGATCATTAATATTTAAATGACCTATAGTTTGTACAGAGTCACAATGATATAATGCATTATATTGTGAACACATAGAGCTAATACTTTTTATATCATATAAGATTCCAATTTCATTATTAGCATGCATTATAGAAACTAATAATTTAAATCCTAGTTTATAGACATATTGTATTTTTAATAACAAGTCATTATAATCTAAATTTCCATCATGGTCTATTTTTATATAAAATATTTTTATTTTACCTATTTTTTCAAGATTTAAAATTGGATTTAAAACTGATACATGCTCTATAGGAGAAGTTATAATATATTTTATATTATAATAATAAACTAAACCATAAATGATTGTATTATTAGATTCTGTACCCCCAGATGTAAAAAATAACTCATTAGGTTTAATTTCTAATATATCACATATTTTATTTCTACAATTTTCTATTAATGCCTTAGCAGAACGGCCATGAAAGTGAATAGAAGAAGGATTACCATATATATCATTATTATACATAGCATTTAAAACCTTAATATCTATTGGAGTTGTGGAAGCATTATCTAAATATATATTTTTCATATTTTGGTTATTAATAGTATTAATTATATACTAGTTTTAATTAGATAAATATATTATCAATATATTAAATAATATAATTATATTATGTAACAATTATCTTTTATATTAATACTTTTATAAAAAATCATAAAATATTTAATACTTTTAAAAAATGAATAGTTTATATATCAACATATTTTTGTTGTTTATTGCCGTTATTATAGGAGGATTTTTACCATTTTATATTAAAAATATTTTAAATAACAAAATTATTAGTTTATTGCTAACTTTCAGTGGATCATTTTTATTATCTATAACATTAATTCATTTAACACCATCAATTGAATATAATAATAATTACAACAACAATTATTTAATATTATTAGGTTTTTTCATGCAATTAACATTAGAACATTTTTCACATGGTATTGAGCATGGACATTTGTATACCAAAAAAAATATAAATCCTGTTAGTCTTTTAATGAGTTTATCATTACATGCTTTTTTTGAAAGTATCCCTATTTATTATTTTAATAAAAGTTTAATCATGGGAATAGCTTTACATCATATACCTGCAGCCTTTGCATTAAGTAACTTATTGATATATAATAAATATAAAAATTCATTTATAATTTCTAATATATTAGTATTTGCAATTATGGCTCCTATTGGAATGCTATTAGGAAAAATATTAGAAAATCATATCATGATGTATAATAAATTTATATTACCTATTATAATAGGTATGTTTTTATATATAAGTACTACTATATTGCTAGAATCTAATACAAGTCATAAATTAAAATATGATAAAATACTAGCTATTATTTTAGGATTTATTTGTTCTTTAATTTAAAATATAGCGAGGGACGGAGTCGAACCGTCGACCTCAGGGTTATGAATCCTGTGCTCTAACCACCTGAGCTACCTCGCCTATAACTAATTATTAATTAATAATTTATTATGAACAAATTTAAAAAAATAAATCATGATATTCAATCAAAAGAATTTATTATTAATATAGGGCCTCAACATCCATCTACACATGGAGTTTTAAAACTACAACTGTCATTAGAAGGAGAAATAATTACAAGATGTATCCCTCACATTGGCTATTTACATAGATGTTTTGAAAAACATGCAGAAAATATCACCTATAAACAAATAATTCCATATACAGATAGACTTGATTATTTATCATCAATGATTAATAATCATATATTTTGTATAGGAGTTGAAAAAATGTTAAATATATCTAATAATATTCCAATTAGAATAGAATATATTAGAGTTTTAGTTTGTGAATTAAATAGAATAGCATCTCATTTAATGTTTATTGGAACTTATAGTATGGATTTAGGTTCTATTACTCCATTTTTATGGGCATTTATTGAACGTGAAAATATTATCAAATTATTAGAGTGGGTTAGTGGATCTAGAATGTTATATAATTATATAACAATAGGTGGTATTCATAATGAATTACCAGATGATTTTGAAAAATATTGTAAAGAAGCAATACAAAATTTAAAATATAAAATAAAGTCTTTTAATAAAATGTTAACTAATAACATTCTATTTATCAATAGAACAGCTAACGTAGGTATATTACCAATGCAAATGGCAATTAATTATGGATGTACAGGACCAGTCTTAAGAGGATCAGGATTAAAATGGGATTTAAGAAAAGTTGATCAATACTCTATTTATAATAAGTTAAATTTTCAAGTAGCATATGGTAAAGGATTAATGGGTACAACTGGAGATTGTTGGGATAGATTTAAAGTAAGAGTAGAAGAAATAGAATCATCAATAAATATTATACTAGAATGTATAGAATATTTGATAAATACTCCTAAAATTAATATTAAATATAATAATAAAAAAATACATATTATCAATAAAGAATATTATATAAGAGGAGAAGGATCTAAGGGAGAATTAGGATTTTATTTTATAGCGCAAGAAACAAATAATGAAAAACCTTATAGATGCAAAGTTAGGGCACCTTCATTTTCTAATTTGCAAGTAATATCAGAATTAGCAAAAGGGGCATTAATATCAGATCTTATTGCTATTTTAGGCTCTATTGATATTATATTAGGAGAAGTTGATAGATAAAAATAATGGAGTCGGAGGGATTCGAACCCTCGTCCAAATATACACAATAACATATCTTCTACATGTTTATTTATATAAAAAATTCAATTATAACATATATATAAAAATATTATTATAATCTATTTGTATCAACAATTTCAAATTTATAGCTATACAAAAAGGTATAAATTCTATACTGACATATATAAGTGTTTTATATAAAATTAGCCAATAAATAATTTTAAAAAACATCTTGCTTTTTCCACTTTGGAAAAAGTTAAGTTAATTACAATAAATATAATTAAGCAGCAAGAGCGTAATTTTTATATTCGCCTTTTATTAAAATGAAGATTTACTTATAAAAACAACATCTACAAAGTTTTACATGCTTATATGTATTTTATATAATGTCAAATCCAGTCGACCCCTTTAAAATTATAGTGTAATTTCAGTTTTACATTTTTGTCTCTTTTTATTATTAAAATATGTATAATTACATATATAAACTCTTTTAACACCTTTATTGAGAGCATAAAATGAATTATCTATTTTAGGAATCATTCCATCAAATATTAATTTTTTATTTTTTAATTTATTAAAATTACTCTTATTAATATTCAAAATAATGCTATTATTATCATTAATTACTGATAATACACCATCTCTTTCAAAACAATAATATAAATATACATTATAATATTTAATTAATGAAGAAGCAATATAAGATGCAATAGTATCAGCATTAGTATTTAATAAATTACCATTTTTATCATGTGTTATAGGTGCTAATACAGGATGAAAATTATTTTTCAATAATTTAATAATATTATTAACATTAATACAACTAATATCTCCTACATTTCCATAATCAATACTATCAATAATAGGTCTTTTAATAGCAGTAATAATATTGCCATCTACACCACACAATCCTATACTATTTACATTAAAACTTTGTAATAAAGCAACTATATTTTTGTTAATTAATCCTGCATATGACATAACAACTACTTTTAAAGTCATATTATCAGTAATTCTTCTACCATTTATCATATGAACTTTTAATTGCATTTTATCAATGATATTATTAGCAATAATACCACCTCCATGTATTAATATTTTTAGTTTATTTATATTTGCATAATCTTTTAAAAATGATTTTAAAATATTGTCATTATTGACAATATTACCTCCTATTTTAATTATATATATATCTCTCATTTGAATCTATTAATTTAATGTTTTAACGATTATTAATTAAAACTTCTAATGCAGTTGCAATTCCAGCGGTTTCAGTTCTTAATATATTGGAATTTATTTTAATAGCTATAAATTTCTTTTCAATAGCATAATTATATTCTTTTTTTGTAAATCCACCTTCTGGACCAATAACAATAATAATTGAGTAACCTTTTTTATATATATTGCTAATATATTGACTATCAAAAATATTATTTTGTGCTATACAATTTAAATGTTTTTTTTTAAATTGATAATAATACGCATAATCTATAAACTCATGATATTGAATAATTTTGTTTATTAATGGCTTGATAACATTATTACTTTGTTTAACAGCAGCAATAATAGTATTATCATATTGACTTTTATCAAAATTAATTTTATAAGAATTATAACAAATAATTGGTGTAATTTGAGTAATTCCTATTTCTGTAGCTTTTTCTAAAAACCATTTAAATCTAGATTTATTGTTAGTAATAGATATACCAATATGTAAATTATATGAATTTTGTATATTACTTATATGTTCAGTAATATATAATATAATACCATTTATATCTTCATTGTTAATAATACCTTTAAATATATTGCCCAATCCATCAGTAATATGTATATATTGCCCTTTTTTCAATCGTAATACTTTAATACAATGTTTAGTTTCTAATTTAGAAAGTTTTATTATAGAATTTATTTTAATATTTTTAGCATAAAATAATCTCATGATTTATTAATTTTTAATAATTTAACTGATCCTATTTTTCTACCTATTTTTGTTAAAATAATACATTTATAATTTTTAATTATTATTTCTTCTTTTAAATCTGGTATTTTATTAAATACAAAATTCATTAATCCTGAAACTGTATCATATTCATCATTTTCAGGTAATTTAAATGGTAAAAATTCATTTACATCTGTAATAGAAGAAGAAGCATTGACAATATATTCATTTTCATTATTCTTTTTAACTATTGGTAATTCATTATCATATTCATCCTGTATATCACCTACTAATTCTTCTACTATGTCTTCTAATGTTACCATACCAGCTGTTCCTCCAAATTCATCTAATACAATAACCATCATGGTATTCTTTTTTTGTTGAATATATTTAAAAATAGTACTTACTTTTTGTGATTCAGGTACAAAATATGTTTCTCTTAAAAGTTCTTTTAAAACTATGTTTTGTGACTTACCTACTTTAATAAGTATGTCCTTTACATGCAAAATACCTACTATATTGTCAATTGAACCATTATATACTGGAAATCTAGTATACTTTTCATTTAAAATCATATTTAAAATTGTTTTTTGATTATCATGAATATTAATAGCAACTATATCAGTTCTAGGAGTCATTATATTTTTAACTATAATATCTTTAAAATCAAATACATTTTTTAGCAAAGTATGTTCTTCTAAATTAATAGATCCAATTTTTTTACTTTGATCTAAAATTATTTTTAGCTCTTCGAATGAAGGATCATTGTAAAAATTTTTAAATTTAATATTTAATATATTTAAAATAATGTTTGCCATATTATTTAATAAATAAATCAATGGATTAAATATAAAATAAAATGCTCTCAATGGTACAGATATATATAACATTGTTCCTGTAGGATTGCCAATAGCGATAGATTTTGGAACTAATTCTCCAAATACTATATGTATAATAGTAATTATTATAAAAATCATTGGAATTGCAATAGCATTATAAACATTAGTATAAATATCATTAAATAACAATAATAAAATATTTTGACCAATTTGTTCTCCTACAAAACCCAAAGCAACACTGGATAACGTAATCCCTAATTGAGTAGCAGCAAGATAGTTGTCCAAATTTTTAATAATATGAGATGCTATATATGCAATTTTATATCCTTGTTTATTTTTTAATTCTATTTGTGAACTTCTGACTTTAACTATTGCAAATTCAGCAGCAACGAAAAAACCATTTAATATAATTAAAATAATTGCTAATATAATTTGAAAAAACATAAATATTATAATTAGTATATTATGATAATATCAATGTTTTATAGTATAAAAAATACATCATTTTATTTAAAAATAACAAAAGTTAGTACAATTAATATGATTAATATATTTAAAATTATATTTTTTTTAAAATGTTTTATTAAAATATTTTAATTTTATTATGTAATATTTTTAAAATAGGAATTAATGATATTAAAATAATAATCAATACCATTAATTCTATATTATCATGAATTGAATGCATACTACCTAAATAAAATCCTAATAATACTATTGATACAGACCATAAAAAAGCTCCAATAATATTATATATTATAAATTTTTTATAATTAAGATTTACTATACCTGCTATCATAGGAACAAATGTTCGAATAACAGGTAAAAATCTACCTATAATAATTGCAAATCCTCCATATTTGTTATAAAATTTATTTGCTTCATTAATATATTTAATATTAAAAATCCATGAATCATTTTTTTTTAAAAACATTAAACTTGATTTTTTACCAATCCAATAAGCAACAAAATTACCTAATATAGCTGATATTGCAATTAAAAATATTAACAATGTAACATTACCATTGACTAATTTATAATCACTACATAATATACCTGATACAAATAGCAAAGAATCTCCTGGTAAAAAGAAGCCAAAGAAAAAGCCACTTTCAATAAATACTATTATTATAATACCTATTAATGATAGTGAACCTAAATTATCAATCAATTCCAATGGATTTACTAACTGTTTAATTAGGTCAAATAAATAATACATTAAAAAAAAAATTATGATATAATATAATAAATAATAAATGGATACACACCTAATATTAATATAATAATTGTAGTTATTAATAAAGTAACTTTATACATAAAATCTAATGATATAATAATACTATTATTATTTTTTTCTAATATTTTAGCTATTATTCTATAATAATATGTAATAGATATTATAGAGCTTATAAAAATAGATATAACTAAAAAAATGTATTTTTTATCTATAATTGTTTTTAACAAAAATATTTTGCTAAAAAATCCTCCTGTTATAGGTAATCCAGATAGCGATATTAAAGAAATTATAGTTATTACTCCTAAAAAATTGTTTTGATAAAATAAACTATTAAAACATTTTATATGATAATTTTTATGTATATTTTTTAATACTATTAAAGTTCCAAAAACTGATATTAAAGAACTTACATAAGATATTAAATATAATAATAAAATAAAAAATGAATTTACATTATTTATTAAAATAATAATCACCATATTACCAGTATGATATATACTAGCATATGATAACATTTTTTTTATATTACTTTGATATAAGGCCATTATATTACCTATTAATAAAGTTGGTATACAAATAAAATTGATTAGTATATTATTAATCATAATATGATTAATACTAAGTAATTTTATTAAAGAAGACATAAATGCAATTTTACCAATAGTAGCCATATATAATACAACAATTGACGGAGTAACATAATATATATCTGGCAACCATATATAAAATGGAAATAACGCTAATTTAAACATAATAACACTTATAATCATAATTATACCAATCATTTGCATTTTGTTATGAATAACAATATTATCTATATTTAGGCTTCCTGTAGAGCCATATATAAAAGCTATGCCAAATAATAAAAAACATGTCATAATAGAACTTAAAATAAAATATTTTAAAGATTCATTAATGTTATTATAACTATATGGATTTATAGCAATTAATATATAAAAATTAATTGAAATTAATTCTAGTCCTATAAATAGGATTATTAAATTGTTAAAACAAGTCATTAAAAACCCACCTAATAATGCAAATAGCAATAAAGGATATATATCTTTAGCATGTGTATAATTATTATATTTAATATAATAAGTTATTATAGGTAATAATAATATTAAAGTAAATAACATAATAATATTTAAAACTATATTTTTATTATTTAAAAATATCATATTATTAAAATAATTTTTATTTAAGTTCCAAATATTTATTAAGTAAATAATAGATGTTATTATACTAATATATAGTAATATATTGATTATTAATAATTGTTTCTTATCATATATATTAATATATAATATTAATATTGCTGTTATAAATAGACTAATTAGTAAATACATTAAAATTGAAAATATCTAGTAATTTAATAAAATTGATAATGAATAGTATGACAAATTCATAATATATCTTGATAAAACATTCATTAAAAATATTAATACAATTGTTGTTAATATTGCTATTATTTCGCTTGTTTTAATTTTATAATTACCATTAATTTTTACTGAATTAATACCTAACATACTTTTATATAAATTCATCATATATATAGTTGTTAATATAACTATAATACTTACTAATATACCGATGCAAATATTATAATTTATAATACTATAAAATATTATAATCTCACTAATAAAACTGCCTGTGCAAGGAAATGCAACACTGCTTAATATAACACTTAATATAAATAATTCTAATAATGGATACTTTTCAATTATACCACTAAACTTATTTATATATGTAGTTTTATAAGCACATGATACAATATTAACTATCATAAATAATCCTATAATTATTAATCCATGATTGAACATTTGTAATATTGCCCCTTGAACAGCAATAATATTTTTGGTAAATATACTAATTATTAATAAACTACTATGAGCTATAGAAGAATATCCAATCATAATTTTAATATTATTTTGATAGCAAGCCATAATAGATGCATATATCATCCCTAATATTATAAATATTATAATATATATTGAATATTGAGTAATTAATTCATTATTAATTGGTAATATAAATCTTATTATTCCATATACACCCATTTTAGACATTATAGCAGCTAGTAACATTGATATTATGCTAGGTGATATATTATATAATTCAGGTTGCCATTTGTGAAATGGAAATAAAGGAATTTTTATTGCAAAACTTATAAAAAAAGCAATAAAAATTAATATTTGGCTATTTAAATTATATTTAAATGAATATAATTCACTGATAATAAATGACTTAGTATCTAATTGGCTATATATATATAAAATAATAGTTATCATAGTAATGCTAGATAGCATACTATATCTTAAAAAATTTTTTATGATATTATCATGATGATATTTTTTAGCAATACTTAATAAAATAATATATATTGGTAATAAAGATAATTCCCAAAATAAATAAAATAAAAAAGCATTTAAAGACAAATAAACTCCTATTATGCCACATAATGAAAAAAGAGACCCTGAGTATATTATTTTATTATAATTATCAAATTTATATGTTGAAATTATAATTAATAAAAATAACGAAACGGACATTAATATCATGCAAGCACTAATACCATCAATGCCTATATTATTAAACAAATTAAAATCATTAATGATTTTAATTTGTTTAATAATATATAATACCTGTAAAAATTCTATTATAGAAGTTAATAATATAATAAGTTTACTATATTTTTTTGAACAAATAATAATAATTAAACTTCCTACAATAGGAATCAATAATAATAATAGCAAACTAATCATATTAGAAATAATTATTTTTAAATGGAATATACAATAAAAAAAGTAAAATTATGCTTATAATACCAATTATTATATATATTATATATTCATCAATATTTCTTGTTTGAATTTTTATAATTATTTTATGGATTATATTAAAAATTTTATTTAATAATGATGTAATATTAACAATTTTATTTTCAATAAACTGTAATATTATATATAGGTTATGGTATATAGCATATGTAATTTTATTGTATACAGTAATTATATAAATAGTGTATTTATTATAAAATCTATTGTATAATGTTATTTGAACATTAAAAAATTTTTTTTTAAAAAAAAATCTGTATCCAATATAAATAGATAAAATTTCAACTAAAAATATTAACATTATTAATATAATATTATACTGATGTAATAAATTATTTTTAATATTATAATGATAGTTATTAATTTGAAATTCCTGTAAAATAATATTTAAAAAAGAAATTTTATGATTAAAAACAGGAATAATATTAATAATACCAATTAATGATGATATACAAGCCAATACTGTTATTGGTAAATAAGTACTAAATAATATTAATGTATTTTTTTTATATTTTATCTTATTAACATTCCAAAAAACATAGTATAACATTCTATATATATATAAACCTGTCAAAAAAACTCCAAAAATATTTATAAATCCTAATATGATATTATCATTTAAAACACTTATTAAAATATTTTCTTTAGAAAAAAATCCTCCAAAAGGAGGAATACCAATTATATTAGCACTACCAATTAGTATCATAATATATTCAAAAAATATTTTTTGTTTTGAAAAATTATACTTTTTTATATTTCCATTATGATTGGATTTTATCATGATGTTACCAACAGAAATAAATAATAAAGACTTAAAAAAAGCATGAGTAATCATATGATAAATACAACCACTAATATTATTAATGCTAATACTTAAAAACATATACCCTAAATGACTTATTGTAGAATAAGCCAAAATTTTTTTCAATTCATTTTCAATTAAAGCATAGAATGATGATATAATAATTGTAATAATACTTGATATAGATATTATTTTCATTATTAATGGACAATAATGATAAAAAGATAATGATCTGATAATTAAATATAATCCTCCTGTTACCATAGTAGCTGAATGTATTAATCCAGATACAGGTGTAGGGCCAATCATGGCTTTAGGAAGCCAATGATGAAAAGGAAATTGCGAACCTTTAATTAAAGCCGCTATAGATATACCTATAGTTATAATATATATATATATATGATTTATAGTACTGATATTAAAGTGTTTTATATCAATTAATGAAATAATATTTGTAGAATGTATGATCAAAATTATGGATATCAATAAACAAATGTCACCTATTTTATTTATTAAAAATATCTTATTTGCTAATTTATTATAATATTGATTATTATTCCAGAATCCTATTAGCAAATAAGATATTAATCCAACACCTTCCCAACCTAAAAATAATAAAATATAATTATTACTTAATATCATAATATTCATGAAAAATATAAATAAACTGATATAAGAAAAAAATTTATTTATATGTGTATCATTTTTCATATACTCTATTGAGTATAAAACTATAAAAAAACTTATTATATTAATTATTAATAGCCATATACAACTAATATTGTCTACATAAAAAGCTAATGGAATTATTATTTTATCAATAATAATCCAATTAAAATATTTAATTTCAATTATTGTTTTATAGCATATTATTTTATATGATAATATAATGGTAAATATTAAAGACAAAAATATAAATATATTAGTTAAATATGCCGATACAATACTATTTTTTTTTAAAAAAAAATTAATTAAAAAAAAATTTAACAATGGCAACATTGGAATAATCCATACAACGGATTCCGTATTAATATATGATTGCATTTTAAAAAAATTATACTACTAAATATATTTAGTCTTTTGAATTATAATATTATTTTGCTTTTTATGTATTGCAACAACAATTGATAATCCGATTGCTATTTCTATTGCTGCTATAAACATTGTGAATAATACAAACACTTGACCTTCAAAATTATTCCAAATATATGAAAAAGTTATTAATAATAAGTTTACAGCATTAATCATTATTTCAATAGACATTAAAATTATTATTATATTTTTTCTTATTAAAACACCTATCAATCCTATAATAAAAACTATTATAGATAATAATATGTAGTAATTTATATAAAAATCTTCCATATAATTAATTGTCAAATTTTGTTAAAATTAATATCCCTATTATAGTAGTAAAAAATATTATTGTCGTTAATTCAAAGGGAAAAATAAAATCTTTAAATAAAATTAAACCCAAGTCTTTAACTGATCCTAATGAATAATTTTTTATTATAGGATGTTTTGTATAGAAACAGGGATTTATAAAAAAAATAATAATTACTATAAAGCTTATAATTCCAATTAATGATATAAAAAATCTTTTATATAGGCTATTATTATTATAATAATCTAAAATATTTAGATTAATAAACATTAAAACAAATAAAAATAAAATCATAATTGCTCCCGCATAAACAATAACATTAGCTATTGCTATAAATTCAGCATTTAAAATTATATAATGACAAGTTATAGATAAATAAGTAATAATAAGAAATATTATACTATTTATTGGATGTTTAGATAAAATAACAAGTAAACTACAAGCAATAGTAATAAAACCTAATATATAAAATAAAATATTCATTTTTTACATTAATAATTATATTTTTTCTAATAATTTTTCTTTTTTAAAAATAAAATTTTCTCTATTAATATCAGGCATAGGAATATCTTTATCTAAAAAAATAGCTTTTTCAGGGCAAGCTTCTTCACAAAAACCACAAAAAATGCAACGTAACATATTAATTTCATATGAAAAAGCATATTTTTCTTTTCTATATAAATGTTTTTCATTATTTTTTCTTTCTTTGGCTATCATAGTAATAGCTTCTGCAGGACATGATAAAGCACATAATCCACATGCAGTACATCTCTCACGACCCATACTATCTCTTTTCAAAGAATGCATTCCTCTAAAATTTTTAGAAAAAATTCTTTTTATTTCTGGATATTGTATAGTTATTTTTTTATGAAAAAAATGTTTTATAGTTATTATTAACCCTTTAATAATAACAGGTATATATATTTTTTCCAACCATGTTAAAGGTTTTGTTTTAATGATTTTTTTTCTTTTACTTAACGAAGTTATCATAATTTAATTTTTCAAAAAATATTTATTTGCTTGATAAATATAAAAACATTATTATAATAATATAATTTAATTTATATGAACGTAACAATACAATATAATAATAATCAATTAAATGGTGCTATTAGTTTACCTGGATCTAAAAGTGAAAGTAATAGAACTCTTATTATCCAAAATTTATGTTCTAAAAAGTTTAATATAAATAATATATCATTTTCTAATGATACAAAAATTTTAACAAGATCATTAAAAAATATTAATCTAAATAAAGAATATGAAATAGATATAGAATCTTGTGGAACCGCAATGAGATTTTTAACTTCATATTGTGCAATTACTGCTGGTAAATGGATACTTAAAGGTGATCAAAGAATGCATGAAAGGCCTATCAAATTATTAGTAGATGCATTAATTAATTTAGGAGCTGATATACATTATTTAAATAAAAAGGGATATCCTCCATTATTAATAAATGGTAAAATATTAAATAATAGCAATGAAATACAAATTAATGGCGATATAAGTAGTCAATATATATCATCTATTTTAATGATAGCTCCTATTTTACCTAAGGGATTAAAAATTAATATAAATGGTAAAATAATATCAAAACCATATATTAAAATGACTCTTGATATTATGCAACACTTTGGTATAAAATATTTATGGAATGATAATATTATTATTATACAAAATCAAAGTTATAAATCTAAAAATATTGATATAGAATCTGATTGGAGTAGTGCATCATATTGGTATTTCATTTTAGGATTAGTAAATAAATTTAAATCTAATTCTTTATTTATTGATAAATTGAAATCAACCAGTAGACAAGGTGATAGTTATATCAAAAATATAATGAATAAATTTGGTATTGTTACCCAATTTAATAATGGTGGAGCATATATAAAAACTAGTGTTAATAATTATATAAGTGATAATACTTCTTATATTGATTGTACTCAATATCCAGACATAGTTCAGGGTTTAATTGTATATTTTTCATGCATAAAACATAATTTAACATTAACAGGATTACAAAGTTTAAAAATTAAAGAAACAAATAGAATATTAGCATTAAAAAGAGAACTCAGTAAAATAAATGTTGAATTTAATGAAGAAAATAATAATTGGCAATTGATAACTAATAATAGATTCATTAATAAAAATGATTTATTAATTGAAACTTATAATGATCATAGAATGGCTTTATCATTTGCAGCTGTATCTATTTTATATGGTTCAATAACAATAAAAAATAGTAATGTTATAGAAAAATCATATCCTACATTTTGGAATGATATGAATAAATTAGGATTTGGTATCAAATTCCATAACTAAAATAATTAAATAAAAATGGCAAGTAATTCTTTTGGTAAAATATTTGTAATAAATACTTTTGGAGAATCTCATGGTAAAGGAGTTGGGCTAATTTTAGATGGTTGTCCTGCTGGTGTCAATATAGATATTGAATTAATTCAAAAAGAATTAAATAGAAGAAAACCAGGTCAATCACATATCACTACTCAAAGAAATGAAAATGATAATATTGAAATATTATCAGGAATTTTTAACGGAAAAAGTATTGGTACTCCTATAGCTATGATAATTTATAATAAAGATCACCGATCATATGATTATGAACATATAAAAAAATCATTTCGTCCTTCACATGCTGATTACACTTATGATATTAAATATGGATTAAGAGATTATAGGGGTGGAGGTAGATCGTCTGCTAGGGAAACAATAGCTAGAGTTGTAGGTGGAACTATTGCTAGGTGTTTTATGCAATCTATTTCTAAAATTGATATTAAAGCATTTGTTAGCAGAGTAGGACCTATATCTATAGATAAAAATATTGATGAATTAAATCTTACAACAATAGATAATAGTATTATAAGATGCCCTGATATAAAAACATCAAAATTAATGATAAATTTTATTGAAAATATTAAAGATAAGGGAGATACAATAGGAGGAGTTATAACTTGTATTATTAAAAATTGTCCATTAGGAATAGGTGATCCTGTTTTTGATAAATTGCACGCAGATTTAGGAAAAGCTATGTTAAGTATAAACGCAGTTCATGGTTTTGAATACGGATCTGGATTTGCTGGAACATATATGAAAGGTTCTGAACATAATGACTTATTTGAATTAGATAATAATAATAATATAAAAACTAAAACCAATAATTCAGGTGGTATTCAAGGAGGTATATCTAATGGTGAAGATATATTTTTTAATGTAGCTTTCAAACCAATTGCAACTATTATGAAAAAACAAGTATCATTAGATAATGATAAAAAAATAATAAATATCATTGGTAAAGGTAGGCATGATCCTTGTGTATTACCAAGAGCAGTTCCTATTGTAGAATCGATGGCTTATTTAGTTATAGCTGATCATTTTTTATATAATAGAAATGTTAATATCAATAATTTTTAATATTTAAAATATATAAAAACTATTATTACACCAATGAAAATAAAAATATCTGCAATATTAAAAACTGTATTTAATACGCAAATATTTTCTATAAAAGGAAAATAAATTATATCTGTAACATTGCCTTTCATAATAGGAGCATAATTATATATTATACCATTAAAAACAACATCTATTATATTGCTTATACCTCCAGATATAATAAATAGAAAACCATATATAACTTCTTTGTTATAATTATATAGTATAATATTTATCATTATACTAATTATTATAACTATTCTTATAATAAGTAATATAATTTTTTGATTGTTAAATGGTAATTTTAATCCAAAAGCCATACCATCATTTTCAATGAAACATATTATTAGGTGATTATTTAATAAATTAATTTCACTATTTTCAATAACATACCACCTAAAAAAATGTTTACTTATTTGATCCAAAAAAATAATTATTAATAAAATCAAAAAAAATGTTTTAAATTTCAAATTAGCTAATTTTAAATTGATTTTTAGCTTCTATACATAATGTAGCATGTGGAACAATTTTTAATCTATCTTTAGGAATCAATTTGCCTGTTAATCTACAAATACCATAAGTCTTATTTTCAATTCTAATTAAAGCTGCTTCTAAATTATATATAAACTTACGTTGTCTAACAGCTAATTGACTAATTTGTTCTTTTTCTAATGTATATGCACAATCTTCGAGATTTTTTAAAGAACTAGCAGTATCTTCAGTACCATTGTTATTAAAATTATTTAATGAATTAATGAGATTATATAATTCTTTTTTAGCTATTGATATTTTATTTTTAATAATAACTTTAAATTCATTTAATTCTGCTTGAGAATAGTTAGTTGTTGCTATATTTCTCATTTTAGTATATGATTAATTTGTATTAAAATATTAATATTATTAATTAATACTTCATCAGTTAAATCAATTAATTGATCTTTATTACATAATAATAATTTATCACATAATAATTCATTACATATATAATTATAGTTTTTATTAATAATATTATAAAAAAAATCATAATTTGCAATTTTTATACTAATTCTATCTGTAATTTTAAGTTTATGTTTTTTACGTAATAATTGAATTTTACTTATCAAATCTCGTAAAAGTCCTTCTTCTTTTAATTGAGTATTTAAATTAATATCTAATGCAATTGCAAAATTATCAGAAAATCCTATATTCCAATCATTTGTATTATTGTAAACAATATCAACATATTCATATAATATTTTAATATTTTTATTATTATAAATAATATTTATAAATTTTTTAATTTCTAATTTTGTAATCTCTGAATTAGTTAATTTATCAATTATATTAATTATATATTTTACTTTTTTACCAAAAATAGGACCTATTACTTTGTATTTAGGTTTAGCTTTTTTTACGAAAATTTTATTGTTATAATTAACAAATTTTATTGTTTTAACATTAGTTTCAAATAATATTATATCTTTTACACTATCTATATATGATTTATATTTATTATATTTAGGTAATATCATTATTGTTTGCAATGGAGTTTTTACATTGATATTAGCTTTTTTTCTTAATGATAATACTATAGAAACAATATCTTTAGCAAATCTCATATTTCTATTTAAGTTTAAGTTTATCAGGTTTTTATCAAAGCAAGGAAAATTGTTAAGATGTACAGATAGTTTAAATAAATAAGGGTTGATTGCTATTAAATCTTTATATATAATTTCACTATAAAAAGGTATTATAGGTGCTAATAAAAGAGATATATTATATAAACACATATACAATGTTTTATATGCTGATATTTTATCTTTTGTATATTCACTTTTCCAAAATCTTCTTCTACAAATACGAACATACCAATTACTTAATAATTGAATTACAAAATTATTAATAATGTGAACAGTTTTATAACTGTCATATTTATTCATATAATTTGTAACATTTTTTATTAATAAATTAAGTTCACTTATAATCCATTTATCAATTATAGGACTATCTATTATGTTAAATGTAAATTTATCATCAATAAAATTATCTATATTAGCATATAATGCAAAAAAAGAATAAATGTTATGTAATGTTCCAAAAAATTTATTTCTTATTTTTTTTAATTCTAACAAGTCAAATTTAATATTATCACTTGAAAGACTATTACTAATAATATACCATCTCAATATATCAGCACCATATTCATTAATAATGTTAAAAGGATTTAAACTATTACCATATTTTTTTGACATTTTATTGCCATATTTATCTAATACAAGCCCATGGGGTATAACATTTTTAAATGCAATAGATTCATTTATCATAACTGAAATAACATGTAATGTAAAAAACCATCCTCTAGTTTGATCTATTCCTTCCGAAATAAAATCAACTGGAAAAGTTTTTTTAAATATTGTATTATTTTCAAAAGGATAATGAATTTGTCCATATGGAGCACATCCAGAATCTAACCAAACATCTACGACATCATTTTCTCTATACAACTTTTTATTATTTTTTATTAATATTATATTGTCTACATATGGTTTATGTAAATTAAAGTTATTATTATTAATCTTATCAAGGAATGATTTATTAATTTTAATATCTTTTTCTTTTAATATATTAGCATTTATTGAATATTCTAACTCTTTTTTTAATTCATTAACAGAACCTATACAAATTATATTTTGATTATCTATATCTTGCCAAATAGGTAATGGTGTGCCCCAAAATCTTGATCTTGAAAAATTCCAATCAACTATGTTATTAAGCCAATCATAAAATCTTTTTTGTCCAACTTGTTTAGGAATCCAATTTATTTTTTGACTTAATTGCATAATTTTATCTTTCATTGCAGTTGTTTTAATAAACCATGATTCCATTGGATAATATAAAATTGGTTTATCTGTACGCCAACAATGAGGATATAAGTGCTCATATTCAATAATAGTAAATATTTTATTATCAATACATAATTTATTAATTATATTAGAGCAAGCTGCATTATCATTACTGTATTCAGATCTAACATATTGACCAGCAAAATCTTGTATTTCTTTTATAAATCGTCCCTTTAAATCAACTATAGGTTTTATATATTTATTATTATTTTGTTTTACACCAACCATTGGAATATTATTATCAATACATAATTTATAATCATCTATTCCAAACATAGGTGCTATATGAACTATACCTGTACCTGTATTATCATTTACAAAATTTCCATGTAAAATATAAAATGCATTATTTAATAAATAATCATTATATATGTATGGCATTAATTGTTCATATTTTAAATTTAATAATAAATATCCATCATATTCACATATTATTTTCCAGTTTTTTGAATTAATATCATTATAATAATCAGGCATTATATCACATTGATCATTAGCATTAAAGTAATTGTATATTTGATTTTTAGATAAAATTACACTGATATAATTTTTATTTATTTTATCAAATAATTGTATTTTAACATATTTAATATATTTATTAATTGCTATAGCAGAATTAGCGGGTAAAGTCCAAGGAGTAGTAGTCCAGACTAAAAGATAAATATTTTCTTGTACATCTATAAAGATATTTTTATATTTTTCATTAAAAATAATTTTAAATTTTACAACCAAACTAGTATCTTTAATAACTTTGTAAGATCCTAATTGATTTAATTCATGAAAACTTAATCCTGTGCCTGCACAAGGGGAATATGGCTGTATTTTATAACCTTTGTAAATAAGTTTTTTATTAAATAATATTTTAATAATATTCCATACACTTTCTATATAACTGTTATTACAAGTATTATACGAATTTTCAATATCAATCCAGTATCCCATTTTAACAGTTAAATCTTTCCAAAATTTAATATTACTTATAACATCGTTATAACATTTATTACAATATTCAGCAATAGATATTTTATCTGGTATATCGTATTTATTAATTTTTAATTCTTTTTCAATTTTTAATTCTACAGGTAGTCCATGAGAATCCCAACCTGCTTTTCTATAAACTATATATCCTTGCATGGTTTTATAACGACAGAATATATCTTTATATACACGAGAAACTACGTGATGTATACCAGGTAATCCATTTATGGAAGGTGGTCCATCTAAAAAAGAAAAAATTCTACTATTTTTAGTTTTATTGTATATGCTTTTACAAAAAATTGAATTTTCTTTCCAAAATTGTAAAATATTAGTTTCATTATTTTGAATATCTAAATATTTATATTCTTTATATTTTTTAATCATTTTATATATTAAAAGAATTTTTAATAAAAATTATTTCGATAAATAGATCATATTTTATTTAATGCTTCATTTATTAAAATATTATAAAAATCTTGCATACTATATGTGCTATTTCTAATATGTATTGATGAAATGCTATTTCTATTTATAGCAGGTATTATATTAATTTCTAAAAAAAACCATTTATTAGTAGCTATTTCCTTAATAAAGTCCAAACGTATAATACCACTACAATTAAAGAAATTATATATATCTTTAGATACTTTAATAATATTATTAAAATTATGTCCATTAATATTTGATAAAATAATGTTTTTATTTGAAAAATCATTATATTTTGCTTCATAATCAAAAAAATCACTATTATGAATAATTTCTGTAATAGGCAATACAATTACATCATTTTTATATTTAAAAACACTTATACTAAATTCTTTACCTTTTATATATTCTTCTATTATCATTTCATTATCTTCTTGAAAAATAGCATTCAATGACAATATATATTGATTAAGATTATATACCTTAAATACTCCAATACTAGAACCTAAATTATTAGCTTTAACAAAAAATGGAAATTTAATATAATTACTAATATAATCTATATTTATCATTCTATTTAAATTATTGACATAAATAAATTTAGGTACATTAATATTTAATATTGTAGATTTTTTTATTAAAAGTTTTGATATTCTTTTATTCATACAAATTGCAGATGTAATATAATTAGAACTCGTATAAGGTATATTAATCATATCAAAATAACCTTTTAATTTTCCATCTTCTCCTGGTGATCCATGCATATTTATAAATGCCAAATCAAATTTGATAATAATATTATTAATATTTAATGAAAAATCATTTTTATTAACTATAATTTTTGTATTATCTAACCTATTAATATAATACCAATAATTTTTTTCAATAAAAATTACATAAACTTCATATAAATTTTTATCAAAATTAGATATTATATAATCTATATCTTGAATAGATATATTATATTCTTTAGTATAACCTCCTACAACAAGAGCTATTTTATATTTCATATTACTAATATTAATTTTAAATAGAATGTTTTTTATAAAATTGAAAAATAAAATTATTATAATATAATATGATTAAATATATTTTCAATATTATAAAATATACAATAGCAATTATTTTTTTATTTTTAATTACATACATGCAAATTTCGTCATTTTTATATTATTATACTAGATATAATAATTTTATAAAGACACCTAATTTAATCGGAATTAATATATTTAATGTTGATAAATCAATAAAAGACAATATAAAATTAAAAATAGGATATACATTTGTTGATAATAAACCTGAAAACATTATTATTAATCAATATCCATTACCATATAGTGATATTAAAAATAAAAGACAAATATATGTCAATGTAACTGCTCCTAAACCATTATATGTTATAATACCCGAATTATGCAATATGACAAAAAGAGATGTTATTAACATATTATCTCAATATAATATTAATATAAGGAAAATTGTATATATACAATCCAATCAAAAAGATATATTACTATATGCAAAACACGAAAATAGTATTATTAATTTTAACAAACCTATTTATATAAAAAACACTATAGATTTATATTTTGGCAATGGTTTAGGAAATAATACAGTAGAAATTCCTAATTTAAAGGGATTAACTTTAGCAGAAGCTATTAAAATAATAATAGATAAAAATTTAACTATAGGATTAATTACTTATACTAAAAAAGTAAATGATAAAAATAATGCAATTATATATAAACAAAAATCATCATTTAAGCCCATAAATGATAAAGTATTATTTGGCACTCCAATAAATATTTATTTAGACAAAGAATAAATCAATTGTTTATATATTTATTAAATCTTTCTAATCCTTTTTCCCAATTAATAATATTATAAAAAGCATTAATATAATCTATTCTTCTATTATTATACTTTAAATAATAAGCATGCTCCCATAAATCTAATCCAATAATTGGATTGCCTTTTTCTATTGCAATATCCATCATAGGATTATCTTGATTAGGAGTTGTACATAATTTTAATTGATTATTTTGTACAATAAGCCATATCCATCCTGATCCAAATAATTGAAGAGCTTTTTTTGAAAATTCATTTTTAAAATTATCAAAAGATCCAAATGTAGACACTATAGAATCTCTCAAGTTACCTGACAAATTATTTTGTTCTTTAAAAGCTGTTAATGTATCCCAAAAAAATGAATGATTGTAATGTCCTCCTGCATTATTTCTTATAGCTAAATTATATTTAGAAATATCGCATATAATATCTTCTATACAATGACTATTAGCATTATGATTATTTTCAATTGCTTTATTTAAATTAGCAACATAAGTATTATGATGTTTACCATAATGTAATTCCATAGTAGTTTTATCAATATAAGGTTCTAATGCACTACTATCATAAGGAAGTGCTTGCAATATAAAAGACATAGTTTATTAATATTTTTTTAGTTAAAAATTATAAATATTATTACATCAATATAATGAATATAATTATTTTATTTAAAATAAAATAACATTAAAATTTTAATTTTCTTCTATTTTGAAAAAAATTTTTTAAAAAATGAGAATATTTATTCTTATGATCGCAATAATCTAATTTAAGATTATTATAAATAGATTTTTTATGATAATTTTTACTACCACATACTATTCTTTTAATCATAAATAAATATGATGCTTCTAAGCACATATTACAAGGCTCTAAAGTTACATATAATACACAATTACTCAAATATTTATTTCCTAAATAATTACATGCAGCTGTCATAGCTTGTATTTCAGCATGGGCAGAAGGATCTTTTAATCTTTCAATCATATTATATCCTTTGCCTATTATTGTATTTTTTTTATCAACAACAATTGCTCCTATTGGAACTTCACCTATAATATAAGCATGTAATGCTTCATTAAATGCATATTGCATATTTATATCATCAATATTATTCAAAATTATTTTTTTATTATAAAATTTTTATAAAATCCTGATATTTTATGTTAATATTTTTTACATTATTATATTTATAAATGTAAAAAATAATCTTTTCATCTATAATACTGTTATAAATATTTTGTAACATGTCATTTTTATACATATTAATATCAATATTATTTTTTATAATATAATCATCAAAGCTATTTTTATCCAATTTTATATTATAAAATTGGATAATATGTTCTCTTATTATATTAATTGACATTTTATGAATAATATCATAAATTTTATTCTTTAATAGCTTATTATTTGAATTATTATAAGATTTATTAATAATTAACATTTTTTTAATAAAACTATAGGATAAATTAAATTTGGAATTTAAAATAATAAAACTGTAAAAATCATATAGTAATTTATTATTTGAATATAAAATCAAATTTTTAAACAAAAAATTCTTTATTTTAATTTTTAAATTATGTTTGGTATTAACTTGATACGCCATAAATAATTTGTTATAAAAATTATCATTTATTGTTATATCATTTATATTAAAAATATTTTTTATCTTAAAAAGAAAAATACCTTCAATTAAATTAACGTTATTAAATTTTATCTTTAGAAGAGCACATATTTTTTCTTTTTTGAAACTAATAAAAATATCATTTATATTAAATTTTATTATATCCCCTACTTTTTTATTTAAAAAAGCTTTTTTAACAATTTCATTTTCTATATCATTATAGTAAATTGTATTGACAATTTTATAATCATTATCTTGATATATTTCTAATTCTATTAATGAACTTACAGTAACACTTTCAATTTTATCTTTTTTATTATCTTGAATTTTCAAATGTTCAATATATTTGTCAATAGAATTATCATCTAATATAACATTATAATGATTTAATTCATACTTAGAATGTTTTGTAATAGCTATATGTGGTATAATTCCTAAATGATATTGTAAATTAAAAATATCATTAAAATTCCATTTATATTGATTTAAATCACTATCTAAAATAGGATTACCTATAATTTTTATTTTATTTTTATGTATATAATCAATAATTAAATCGTTACTGATTCTATTTATTTCATTTTTTATTATATTTTTTCCATATAATTTCATTAAATATTCAATTGGAACAAAACCATTTCTAAAACCTGATATATTATTATTTTTACTATAATTAATTAAAGATTTTATAGTTTGTTTATAATAATCACCTTTATTAATTTCAATATTAATAACTAAATGTAAATTATCTATATTTTCTATTTTAAATTTCATACTTAATATTTATTCATAAAAATGCGGATGAAGGGACTCGAACCCTTATGCTATTAAAAGCGTTAGATCCTAAATCTAATGCGTATACCTTATTTCGCCACATCCGCATAGCTAAAATTTCAATTTATTATTTTAAAATATACCTGATATTTATTCAAATTTACGTCAAAAACTTTAACTTTTATACTATCTCCCAATCTATATATTTTTTTATTATTTTTACCTTTAACATAAAATAAAAATTTGTTATATATATATATATCGTCATTAATATCTCTTAGAGATATAATACCTTCACATTTATTATCAATTATTTGTACATACATAGCATAAAAATTAATACCGGTAATAAATCCGTCAAATGAATAATTAATATATTGATACATAAATTCAGCCATTTTATATTGCAATGATAATCTTTCAATTTTAATAGAATTACACTCTTGCATTGATATATGTTTACATTTGTCTTCATAATATTTTTTATCATATAATTTATTATTATTCAATATATAATTGTATAATAATCTGTGTACAATAATATCACTATATCTTCTTATAGGAGAAGTAAAATGAGTATAATATTTAAAAGATAGCCCATAATGACTTTTTTTTCTTGTTGTATAAATAGCTTTAGGCATAGAATTTAATATTATATTATACAATAATCTTTTATCATTTATATTATTTGTATTATTTAATAGAAAATTATATAAATAATTTGTTTCTTTAAAAGAATTAATATTTATATTATAACCTAATTTATTAGCAATTTTTACTATATTATTAATATCTCTTTTATTAGGTGTATCATGATGCCTATATATAAATAATTTTTCTTTTCTCATAAACAAAGCTATTTCTTTATTTACTAATAGCATAAAATTTTCTACTAAAATATGTGATTGTTTATGTTTAATTATATTAATTTTTATAGGTTTATTATAAGAATCTAATATAATTTTTATATCATTATTATTAAATTTTATGACTCCACTTTGATATTTTTTATCATCCAATATACTAGATATTTTATTGAGAATATTTAATTCATCAACATAAATTTTATTTTTACCATCTAATATATTTTGTATTGAATCATATGTAAATTTTTTATCAGATCTAATGATAGTTTTTCCAATCCATTTATAATGAATTTTAGCATTTATATCCATATGTAAAATCATAGAAAAACATAATCTTTCTTCTTTTTCTTTTAAAGAACAAATATCATTAGATAAAATTTCAGGTAACATCGGTATAACTCTGTCTACTAAATATACAGAATTACCTCTATTAAATGCTTCTTTATCAATATTAGAATTTTCCTTAACGTAATATGTTACATCAGCGATATGAACGCCTATTTCATATAAATTATTATTTATTTTTTTAAATGAAAATGCATCATCATAATCTTTAGAATCTTCACCATCAATAGTAAAAGTTAAAGTATTTCTTAAATCTAATCTTGATTTTAATTCAGATGATGGAATAAATTTTGTTATACTATTAGCTTCATTAAGTGTTTTAGCATTAAATGACATATTAAAACCATTATTTTCAATTAATGTTGCTATATCAGTATCATATGAGCCTATATTGCCTATTATTTTAATAATTTTGCCTAAAATATAATTATTCTTTATATAATGAGAGTTAATAGATACTAATAATTTTTTATTTAATATTTTATCTATATAATTAATATGTTTAATGATAATTTTATTATTAAAAATTTTATCGTCTGGAATAAAAAATATTTTATTATTTATCATTTTAACTATTCCAGTAAATTTATTTTTTTGTCTTTTAATGATTTTAATAATTTTGACTTTTTTATTGAAATATATAAAAGCTTTAATAATATCTCTATTTAAAAGCGTAAAATGATTTTTTATATTAAAAATTTTATTATGATAAATAATAAAAGATTTATTTTCTGATATAAATATTTTACCAATAAAAATTGATCTATTTTTCAAATTATTTCTATTTTATTTGATTTATTGTTAAATTATATTAAAATAACAAAAAATACAGTTAATATTTTATATAATTTACATGAAAATTGCTAATAAAATGAAATTATATAACATACATAGAGATTATGATAATAAAAATTATTATAGAAAAAATCTTGATAAAAATCCTTTTAAAGAATTTGCTATATGGATACAAATTGCATCAAGTTGTAAAATTGTAGATTTAAATGCTATGATATTATCTACTATAGATTATAATAATCAACCTGATGCTAGAGTTGTTTTATTAAGGCATTTTTCTAATAGAGGATTTGTATTTTACACTAATTATAATAGTAAAAAGGGTAAAGATATAAATAACAATAATAATGTTTCAGCAACATTATTTTGGCCTATATTAGAAAAACAAATTAGAATTAAGGGTATTGTTAGCAAAACGTCTTATAGAAATTCAAATAATTATTTTTTATCAAGACCTAAAAGTAATATTATTAGCACAATAATATCTCATCAAAGTAAATATATCAAGTCTATTGATAAGTTAGACCTTAAATGGAAAAAATTATTTAATAAAATTAATTATAAAATAGAATGCCCTAAATATTGGGGTGGATATCTCATAAAGCCATATTCAATAGAATTTTGGCAAGGAAGACCTAATAGATTACATAAAAGAATCATCTATATAAAAAAAACAAAATGGACTATGAAAATATTATCTCCTTAATTTGTTATTTTAAATGATTCTATTATATCTCCTATTTTAGGATCATTAAAATTATCAATTTTAATTCCACACTCATGTCCTACTGATACTGATTGTACATTTTCTTTAAATTGTTTAAGAGAAGATATAGTACCAGTATGTATGACTATTCCATCTCTTATTACTCTAACTTTATCATTTCTATGTATAATACCATTTGATATTATACATCCTATTATCAATCCTGTCTTTTTTATTTTGAAAATCTCTTTAATAGATAAATTACCAGTAATTTTTTCAAATTTTTTTGGAGTTAATAATCCTTTAATTGCTAATTTAACATCTTCTATAGCTTTATATATAACATCATATAATCTTATTTCTACTGTATTAAATTCTGATATTTTCTTTGCTTTTATAGATGGTCTTACTTGAAATCCAACTATGATAGCATTAGAAGCTGATGCTAATAATATATCTGATTCTGATATTTGACCAACTGATTGATGTATAATATTTATTTTTATTTGATTATTAGATAATTTTATTAAAGAATCAGCAAGTACTTCAACAGAACCAGCAACATCACATTTAATTATAAAATTTAATTCTTTAAAGTTGCCTATTGCTAATCTTCTACCTATTTCATCTAAAGTAATATGTTTTTTAGTTCTTAAAATATATTCTCTATTTAATTGTTGTCTTTTAATAGCAATATCTTTAGCTTTTTGCTCTGAATCCATAATTATAAATTTATCACCTACATTAGGAGCACCTTGAAGACCTAAAATTTGAATAGGCATACTAGCATAAGCACAAGTAATTTTCTTATTATTTTCATTAAAAATAGCTTTTATTCGTCCACTATATTGACCAGCTAATATATATTTATTAACTTTTATAACTCCATATTGAACAATAACTGTCGTAATTATACCTAGTCCTTTTTTTAAAGTTGACTCAATAACAATACCACATGCATTTTTATTAGGATTGGTTTTAAGTTCTAAAACTTCAGCTTCTAATAGAACTTTCTCTAACAAATTTTTAATACCATATCCTGTTTTAATAGATATTTCTTGTAATTGATATTGACCACCCCAATCTTCAACTAAGATATCTATTTTAGATAATTGTTCTTTAATTTTATTAACATTATTATCAGTAATATCTATTTTACTAATAGCAAATACAATTGGAATACATGCAGCTTTTGCATGATTTATAGCTTCTATAGTTTGAGGCATAACTTCACTATTAGCTGCAATAATAATAATAGCTATATCTGTTACTGTAGCACCTCTTGCTCTCATAGCAGTAAAAGCTTCGTGCCCAGGTGTATCTAAAAAGGTTATTTTACTTTTTGTAGTAACATTAACTTCATAAGCTCCTATATGTTGAGTAATTCCTCCATATTCACTTGATGTTATATTACTATTTCTGATATAATCTAATAATGATGTTTTGCCATGATCAACATGGCCCATTACCGTTACTATAGGATGTCGAAAAATCAAATCATTAATATCATCTTTAGTTATATCATAATATATATTAAAATCATTATCAGAATTTATAAATTTTACTTCAAAGCCAAAATATTCTGTTATAATTGAAATAGTATCTTTATCTAAACGTTGATTAATAGAAGTTATTATTCCAAATTCAATACAAGCTTTAATAACATCATTTACAGATATTGCCATCATAATAGACAATTCATTAACTGTTATAAATTCTATTATTTCTAATATATTAGGTTTATTTTTTTGTATAATTAAATTTTTATTATTTGATTTCAGTTTATCATTTTTTTTATTTTTTTTCTGTTTACTTTTTATAACATATTTATTTGATATAAATGTATTATTTAATTTATATTTTATCTTTTTAGTAGTTATATTATTAGTATCTTTTTTTTTGTTTGATTTTTTATCAATATTGTTATAAGATATATTCTTATTTAATTTAGAATATTTCTTTTTAATTTTATCACCATCATTATTTTTAATAAAATCTTTTTTAGAAAATGATTTTTTATCATAATTATTAATGTTTAATTTATTTGAATTACTATCATTTTTATAAAAAGATTTTATTTTAGGAGATAATTCTATTTTTCCAATTATTTTAGGCAATGAAATATTTTGACTGTACGGAGAATTGTTATTCTGTAATTTATTGTTTTCAATTGTATTAATTTTAATCTTTGTATGATTAATATTGGATTCTTTTAATACAATATTATACAATTCTTCATTTATAGTAATAACTGGATTAGGTTCTATATTATACCCATATTTAGATAAATACTTTACTATTGTTAGTATACTTATATTTAAGTCTTTTGCAATTTTTAATAATTTATATTTTTTTGACATAATATTTTTTAACTCAATATATATACATGTTTTATTTTAAAAATAAATAAATATTATATTTAATGGTTAAACTGAGATTTTAAAATTATAATTATGTTTCTAATTGTATCTTCCTGTAAAGATGTTTTTCTTATTAAATCTGAAATATTACAATTTAATACATCTTTTGCACTAATAATATCTAATGATTTAAAAATTTTTATAATATCAGGCGATATTTTGTCACTTAATTTTTCTAATAAAATATCTTCTTCATTAACATTATCACTTATTGAATCACGATAAATATTAATATGATATCCAGTTAATTTAATAGCCAATCTTATATTGCACCCATTTTTACCAATAGCTAATGAAACTTGATTAGATTTAAGATAAACAGAAGCTGTATTATCATCATTAATAACAATATTAGATATTTTAGCTGGACTTAATGCTCTCTGTATATATAACTGTTTATTTTCAGTATAATGTACTATATCAATATTTTCATTAAATAACTCTTTAACAATACCATGTATTCTAGATCCCTTAATACCTACACAAGCCCCAACTGGATCAATACGATCATCATATGATTCAACTGATATTTTAGCTCTTTCACCCGGTTCTCTAACTATTTTTTTTATATTGATTAAACCATCAAATATTTCAGGTACCTCTAATTCAAGTAATTTTGCTAATAACAAATTATTAGTACGAGAAACTATTATATTAGGATTTCCATTAAGCATATCAACATTTATAATAATTGATTTAATAATATCTCCTTTTTTTAAAAAATTAAATTGTATTTGTTCGCTTTTGGGCAAAAAAAGTTCATTTTTTTGATTATCTATCAATATAGCTCCTTTTGGAAATATTTGTACAACTTCAGCAATAATGATTTCATTAATACGATTTTTATATTTATTATATATACCTTGTTTCTCTAATTCTAGCATCTTAGATAATAACATACGATGTCCTATCAATATAGATCTTCTACTAAAATTTGATATATTAATTTCATCTATAAAATCATCACCTATTGATAATTTAGTATCTTTTTTTTGTGCATTTGATAAATTTATTTCTAAATAATCATTTATATTATTGAAATTATCAACTATTTTTCTAGTTCTCCATATTTCTATATCACCTTTATCTATATTTAAAATTATATCAAAATTATGATCATATCCATAAGTATTTAATAACATAGTTTTAACAACATCCTTAAGTAAGTTTTCCATATAAAACTTATCTATATTTTTTGCATTTTTAAATTCTTTAAAAGAATCTATTAAATTGAAATTATTCATTTTAATTTTATCATAATTTTAATAACTTAATCATTATAGTCAAATATAGCACATTTTAATAAAAAGTATGTCATTTTTATTGAACAAAATAAAACTGTATTTATAGAGATATGTTATATGGATTTTAAACTATTATTTTGTTAATTGATATATTATCAATATAATAATATTATTATCATTTACTAACATAAAATTGAAAATGAATAAAATTTGTAATATAGGATTATTGACTTCTGGTGGAGATGCTCCAGGCATGAATGCATGTATTAGATCTATAGTACGAACAGGAATTTTTTATAAAATGAATATTATAGGTATTAAAAGAGGCTATAATGGTCTTATAGAAAATGATTTTTGTAAGTTAAATACTCATTCAGTAGCTAATATTATTCAAAGAGGGGGGACAATTTTAAAAACTGCAAGAAGTGAAAAATTTAAAAATAGAGATGGAATGGATTTAGCATATAAAAATTTATTAAAAAATAAAATAGATATTTTAATAGTTATAGGAGGAAATGGCACATTTAATGGTGCATATAAATTTTATAATCTTTATAATTTTCCCATTATAGCTATACCAGCTACTATAGATAATGATTTATATGGAACAGATTTTACTATCGGTTATGATACAGCTATAAATACTGTAGTAAATACAGTAGACAAAATTAGAGATACAGCTGAATCGCATGAAAGATTATTTTTAGTTGAAGTAATGGGAAAAAATACTGGCTATATAGCCTTAAATAGTGGAATTAGTATTGGAGCAGAAGCTATTATTTTACCAAAATACAATGACAATATCAATTATTTATATAAACGTTTAAAAAATAGTAGAAAAAATAAATCTTCTAAAATAATTATACTTGCAGAAGGTAATAAAATTGGCACCACTTCAGAAATTGCTCAAAAAATAAATAATGAATTTCCATATTACGATACTAAAATAACAATTTTAGGACATATACAAAGAGGAGGAACACCTACTTGTATAGATAGAATAATAGCAAGTAGAATGGGTTATGCAGCAATTAATTCTGTTATAAATAATGTATATAATATAATGATAGGTATTCATAACAATAATATACGTAACATAAAATTAAATAATATTATTAATATTAAAAAAGAATATTCATCTGAATTACTATCTATGGTTGATATATTATCATCTTAAAATAAAAGAAATTTTATTGTATAATTACTTTTTTATTAAGCTATAATAATATTTTTCATATAATTCAACAATATTATTTTTATCAAAATTTCTAGCATAATGACACGCATTTTTTTTAAATAATTTTAATATATTAATATTTTTCAATAAGTATATAGCATTTTTAGACATAGATTCAATATCCCCAATAGGAGAAACAAATCCAGTTTTGCCATTAATATTAATTTCTGATAATCCTCCCGCATTAGATGATATTACGGGAACACCACAAGACATAGCCTCTAATGCGACTAAACTAAACGATTCTAAATACGATGGAAGTAACAATATATCACTTATATTATAAAAATCTTCAATAATACTTTGGTATCCTAAAAAGTATACATATTCCGTTATATTATATTTTTCACATATAGCTTTAACATTATTCATTTCAGGGCCTTCTCCAATTAATACTAATTTGGCACATATATTTTTACATTGTAATATTTTAAAAAATATGATTATAACATCTTTTGCATTTTTTACTTTTCTAAAATTAGAAACATGGATAATAATAAATTCATTGTTAGGTGCTATCATATTTTTTAAAATATTATTATCATAATATCTAAATCTTTTAATATCTATAAAGTTAGGTATTGTAATAATATTATTTTTTACATTAAAATACTTTAATGTATCTTCTTTTAACGAATTGGAAACTGTAGTTAGACCATCTGAGTGATTAATAGCATATTCTATTAACGGAATATATATTTTTCTTTTTTGAATTAATGTTATATCAGTTCCATGTAAAGTTGTTATTAGCAATAATTTAATTTTATTAGCCAATAAAATATCTTTTATCATACATCCCACATAAGCATGTGGTATTGCATAATGAATATGTAATATATCTAATGAATATTTATAATATATATCAATGACGGTACTAATTAATTCTGATTCATATAATTTATATTTCAATATTGATTCTTTTAATGTAATTATTTTATGAAAAAAAATATTATTAGAATACATATTTAATCTAACAGGTTGACAATAGCTAAAAAAATGTATTGTATGATTTTTTAATGCCAAATGATTACTTAATTCACTTGCAATTATTCCACTACCACCATATGTAGGATAACCTATCATTCCAATATTCATATTATTATTATATATTTTATAATTTTTTTTATTAACTTAATAATTGTATAATATAACTATAATTTATAATATTAATAATATATAAAATTACAAATCAGTCTTTAACATGATAATAACTGAAATTAAAGAAGGAGATAATTTCGATAGAGCTATTAGAAAATTTAAAAGAAAATTTGATAAGATAGGTATTTTAAAAGAATTACGTAATAGGCAATCATTTGAAAAAAATTCTACAAAGAGAAGGAACATTATAAAAAATGCTATTTATAAACAAAAAATAAAAGATAAAGATTATATGTAATGAGATAATTTTTAACAATTAAAATATATATGATTATGAATATTCTTATACAATGTGTTAATTTTGATAAAAGTAGCAATCTTGTAAATACAGCTATAAAAAAGATTAAAAAAATATCATGTTTTTATAATAATATTATTTTATGTAAAATATATCTCAAAATAGACCAGTGTTTAAAAAAGAGAAATACCATTGGTATAATGGCAGTTATACCTCACAATACTTTGTTTGTTAAAAAATATTGCAAAAATTTTTATGAAGGTATTAACATAGCTGTAGATTCACTTATTGTGCAATTAAAAAAATACAAATGAATAATTTTATATTTTTTTTAATGCTTCTTTTATAATAAATTCTATATTGTTGTTGTTAGGAAATTTATTGACAATATCTTTTAATACGGTTTCAGCTATATTTTTATTAACACCTAATGACATAAGAGCTTTCATAGATTCATCAATAATTGGTAAACTATCAATAGTTATATTACCATGATATAGTGAAACTTTTTTTATTTTTTCTTTTAATTCTATTACTATTCTTTGAGCAGATTTAATACCTATACCTTTAATATTACTAATTTTTTTAACATTTTCTTGTAAAATAAGTTGTTTTAATTCATTAAAAGGTATATCTGATAAAATTGATATACAAGTACTAGGTCCTATTTTAGATACCGATAAAAGTACAATAAATAACTCTTTTTCATATTCATTGATAAAACCATATAGATTAATAAATTTATCTTTGATAATATTAATATATGTATATATTTTTATAAAGTCATTAATTTTATATGTACTTATAATATTTTTATATGTGTACAATGTAATTATAAGTATATATTCAATATTATTATTTGATATAATAATTTTATTTTTTTCAATTAATTTTAATATACCTTTAATGGAATAAATCATATTAACATTTTATGATATTGACAATATAGCTGTATTAATGATATCATTAATAGAAGCATCTTTTTTGAACATGTATATTGATTTTTGTAAACCTATTAATATAGGCCCTATATGATTTTTATCGTTTATATTATTAAATAATTTATATGTAATATTACTTAAATGATAATTTAATGATATTATTACGTTGTAAAATTTATTATTAAAACAATATCTATTTTCATTAATTGATGCATCAAGTACTGTATTGGGATATTTAATTTTTAATAATTTAATAACTGATTGTAATTTATCAATGTTTTTATATGATATAATTGATATACTAGGTTTTATACCTAAACTATTAATATAATTATATATTGTATCAATAATACTTAATATATTATCTTGATTATCATTAATATTAACATCACATATAAAGCGTATTCCTTCTTTTATTAGAAAACAATTTATTATAGCAGTTTTATAAAAATTATTCTTATAATTTAAAATATTCAAATACTGCTCTGATTTGTTATAATAATCATTATTAATTGGTTTTATAATAGACTGCCCTATTCCCATATCAAGCATTAAATTTCCATAATATTCATAATTATTTATTACCATTTTATAAATAGTATTAATATTATCCTTTGAACATATATTTTTAACACTGTAATATTTCAATAAATAACATTTAATCATTTCATTAAATTTATTATTGTTAATGTCAGTTATTAAAACATTGTTTAATTGTAAATTATAGGATTTAATAATATCTAATATCTTTTCTTTATTGCCAAGTAAAATTGGTATTGCTATTTTTTCATCATATAAATATTCAGCTGATTTTAATATTTCAAAATTGTCAGCATTAGAAAAAATGATTTTTTTAGGATTATATTTTATTTTATTAATGATATTATTAATAAAATAATGATGTATATTTAATCTTTTTCTTAATTGACATTCATAATTTTGCCAATCATGTATTTTATTATTAGCTATTTTTGATACAATAGCTTGTTTAGCTACTGCTATTGAAACATTTATTAATAGTCTATAATCTAAAGGTTTTGGTATGATATAATTTTTACTAAATACAATATTATTATTATTATATGCTTTATTTACATAATATGGTACAGGTTTTTTAGCAAGTTTTGCAATAGCATATACAGCTGCTACTTTCATTTCATCATTAATAGTAGTTGCTTTTACATCTAAAGCTCCTCTAAAAATGTATGGAAAACCTAAAACATTATTAACTTGATTGGGAAAATCTGATCTACCTGTAGCTATAATAATATCATTACGAGTTTTAATAGCTAAATTATAATCAATTTCTGGATTAGGATTTGCCATTGCAAACACAATAGGATTTTTTGCCATAACTTTTAACATACTTGTATCTAAAATACCTCCTTTTGATAATCCTACAAAAAAATCTGCGCCTTTTAAAGCGTCTTTTAAATTGTTTATTGTATAATCATCAGTTGCAAATTCTAATTTAATATTATTTAAATCATTTCTTTTACTATTAATAATACCTTTGCTATCAAACATGAAAATATTTTTTTTACATGCTCCTAATAAAATATACATTTTAGCACAAGATATTGCAGCTGCTCCTGCTCCAGATATCACTATTTTAATTTTGTTAATTTTTTTACTTTGTAATTTCAATGCATTGATTAATGCTGCTCCAGATATAATAGCAGTACCATGCTGATCATCATGCATTACAGGAATATCTAATTCATTTTTTAATATTTTTTCTATTTGAAAACATTCTGGTGCTTTAATATCTTCTAAATTAATACCTCCAAATGTAGGAGCTAATGATTTAACAGTTTTAATAAAATCTTCAACATTAGAGGTTTTTAATTCAATATCAAACACATCTATATCTGCAAATATTTTAAATAAAACACTTTTTCCCTCCATAACTGGCTTAGAAGCTTCTGGCCCAATATTACCTAATCCTAACACTGCACTTCCATCACTAATAACTGCTACTAAATTACCTTTATTGGTATACTGGTAAATATTTTGTTTATTATTAACTATTTCTAAACAAGGCTCTGCAACACCAGGAGAATATGCTAATGAAAGATTTTCTTGAGTATTAGTAGGTTTAGATGATATAACTGATATTTTTCCAGGATATGGTAATGCATGATAATCTAAAGCTTTTTTTTTCATATTAATGATATTTTTGAAGATAATTATTATTTAAATATAAAATATTATTAAATAATTTTAAATATTCGATTCCATCTAATAATATTATTATCTATATTATAAGACATCCAAATTAAAAATGCTTTTCCTATAATATGATTTTCAGGTAAAAATCCCCAATATCTAGAATCATAAGAATCATGTCTATTATCACCTAAAACAAAATAATAATTCATTTTTATTTTATAAAAATTTGTTTTTATATTATTTATAAATATACTGTTATTTTGTATTTTTAATTTATTATTTTCATATTTTTGAATAATATCCTGATATAATAATATATTATTATTATCTATATATAGATAATCATTTTTTTTAGGAATATATAGTGGCCCATAATTATCTCTATTAAAATAATAATAAGAATTAATTGGAAATATATCTTTCTCAAAAAAATCGTCTGGATAAATATATTGATATATATTACTTATTTTATGCAAACAATTAAATATTTCTTTAGATATAGAATAAAGAACATATTTATTATTTTTAATTTTTATAAATTTAATATTATTTTTAATCATAAAATTATATAATATAAAATCATTATCAGTTTCTACAATATATGTATATGTCAATTTTTCATTTGAATTAATAATATTATTATTTATCAATACTATTGATTTATTAATTTCAATAATATCTCCAGGTATTCCTACACATCTTTTAATATAATTATCTTTTTTATCAATTTGATGATGATTATGATCATTAGGATAATTAAAAACTAATAAATCATTACGTTGTATGTTAAAAAAATTAAATAAACGTATATATGGAATTTGAATTTTATTAGAATATGAATTGCAATTTAAAAACTCTATTTTATTATGAAAAAATGGTAATGATAATGGAGTATATGGCATTCTAATTCCATAATTAAACTTACTAACTAATATAAAATCTCCAATTAGTAAAGAATCTTTCATAGAAGATGTAGGAATAAAATATGACTCTATAATAAATAATTTAATTATTAAAATTATTAATACTGATTTAAATGTACTTTTTATATGTAAAAAAAACATTATAGTTTTATTATATCTTTCATGGTAAAAAAACCTTGCTTATTAATTAACCACTCTGCACTTATTACAGCTCCATATGCAAATTCATAACGATTATAAACATTATGTTTTAAAGTAATAATATCATTAACAGATTTATAATTAATCTCATGATATCCTATATAATGATTATCTCTAATAGAATTTATTAATATTTTATTTTTATTTGTTTTTATATTTTTTAAAAAAAAATTTTTTGTCAAAATTTTATTATAAAAATTTTTTTTTCTATTAATATTATTTATTATATCATGAGCTATTACAATAGAAGTTCCACTTGGACTATCAAACTTATTTTTATGATGACCTTCATTGATATAAATATTATACTGATCATAATTATTTAAAATTTTAGTAATAATACGATTAATAAACATCACAATATTACAACCCAAGCTAAAATTAGTTGAATATAAAATAGACTTTTTATCAACAATACATTTTTTCTTAATATAATTAAGATATTTATTCCATCCAGTTGTACCAACAACTATAGGTATATTATAATCAAAACATGTTAATATATTATTAACTACTATATCGCAATGACTAAAATCGATTGCAATATCAGAATATTTTAATAATGATTTAACTTTATTTAAGGGTGTTAATTTATTAATTTTGGTAATTATTGTATGATTTCTTTTATGTAAAATATTTTCTATTATTTTACCCATTTTTCCATATCCAATTAATATTACTTTCATATTATAATATTTTTACTTCCTTAATTTTATTGCTAATATTGATATATCAGATGCAGAAATACCTGAAATTCTAGAAGCCTGACCTAATGTTTTAGGTTTAATCATAGATAATTTTTCTTTAGCCTCACTAGATAATGATGATATTTTTTGATATTCAAAATTAGGATTTATTGTATAGTTTTCAATAGAATTAATTTTATCAATCATAATTTGCTCTCTTATTAAATAATGGCCATATTTGATATTAATTTCCGATTGTTGTATAGTTTCTTTATCATATTTTGATAATATATTTTTTAATTCAACGTTTAAATTTGCTATATCATATATATTAATTTCTGGTCTTAGTAATATGTTATATAACGATATGTAATTATTTGATATTTTGCCATTATTAGATAAAGATATTAATGAATTAATATTTTGTATAGACATTTTAGTATTTTTTAAAAATTTAATGATATAATTATATCCTAATATTTTACTATTAACTTTTTTTATTCTATAATTGGATATTAATCCTAATTTATGACCCTTAAAAGAAAGTCTTATATCAGCATTATCTTGTCTTAATAATAATCTATGTTCTGCCCTTGACGTAAACATTCTATATGGTTCTTTAGTTCCTTTAGTAACTAAATCATCAATTAAAACACCAATATATCCTTCAGATCTTTTTATAATAAATTCTTTTCTATCATTATTTTTTTGATAAGCATTAATTCCAGCTATCATTCCTTGACAAGCAGCTTCTTCATATCCTGTAGTGCCATTTATTTGCCCAGCCATAAATAAATTTTTAATTTTTTTACTTTCCATAGTTAAATATAATTGCGTAGGATCAAAATAATCATATTCTATAGCATATCCAGGTTTTATTATTTTTGCTTTTTCAAAACCATTAATTAATTGTAAAGATTTAATCTGTGTATTAATTGATAAGGATGTTGAAAAACCATTAATATAAACTTCATTACTGTTATATCCATCAGGCTCAATAAATATTTGATGATGTTTCTTATCGCTAAATCTTATTATTTTATCTTCTATCGAAGGACAATACCTAGGTCCTTTCAATTCTAAATTGTTATCATACATAAAAGATTCTTTAATATTATCTTTAATAATTTTATGTACTTTCTCATTTGTATACGCTATATAACAACTTAAAGACTTAAAATGAGATTTAATTTTGTTAAATGAAAATTTACTTACATTAATATCTCCTTTTTGCTCTATTAAAACATTATAATTAATAGTACGTTTATCAACTCTAGGTGAAGTACCAGTTTTTAATCTACCAGTTTTAAAGCCTAAAGATTTTAATTGCTCTGTAATACCAATTGATGATTTTTCTCCAAATCTACCACCATTAAATTTATTATTACCAATATGAATTAAACCATTTAAAAATGTACCATTTGTTATAATAACTGATTTAGAATATATACATATTTTATTATATGTATAAACTCCTATAATTTGATCATTTTTAATTATTAATTTAATTACATTATCTTCCCATATATCAATTTTATATTTTGATATTAAATATTTCCATTCCAAAGAAAAATGTATTCTATCATTTTGCGTACGTGGACTCCACATAGCAGGACCTTTAGATTTATTTAACATTCTAAACTGTAATGTAGTTTTATCAGCAATAATTCCAGATCCACCTCCTAAAGCATCTATTTCTCGTATAATTTGACCTTTAGCAATGCCTCCCATTGCAGGATTACATGACATTTGACCTATAGTAGAAATATTCATAGTAATTAAAAGAACTTTAGATCCTAATTTAGCACTTACTAAAGCAGCTTCACAACCTGCATGTCCTGCACCAACAACAATTATATCATAATTTTGAAACATATTTTTATAATTATTTTTCTATAGTAAATTATTAGATAGTTTTAGTAAAAATTATACCTAATTTACTAGCTAATTGATTTTTTAAATTACTTAATTTTAAATAATCTTTTTGTAATTTTAAAATTTCATTTTCATTGCTACAATTTAATAGTTGATAATATTTATTCTGTATTAATGATATAATATTACATAATTGTAATCTATATATAATTTGATTGATATAGCTTAATATAATATTGCTATCCTTTGATATTAAACATGATTTATCATAAATAGTATTACTTATAGAATATTTATCTGATAAAATAGACATGGAAGTATTTTTGACATATTGATTTGTATTGTTAGTAAAAAATGATATTTCTATCATATCATTATCTGAAAATTTTTTTTTCAACTCTTTAAATAAAGAGATAAAATTTTCATTTTTAAAAACAATATTTTTAATATTATTTGTAACAAAAGTACGAATATTAATATTATCTAATAATATATCATTACCTTTTAATAATATTATCTTAAAAATTTCATTTTCATATATGCTTGTTTTGTATGTAAAATCATCTTTTGATAATTCAATATCAATAGTATAATTATCAATTATTTTATTAGAATTTTGTTTTTTAATTTTTAATAGATTAACTTCATCAGTAATTAAAACAGGATCTATCATCAATAGATTACTTGCAAATTTTATAAATGACATTTGTTTAACTGTACTATCAATAAATGATATACTTGTAAAAATTGATTTTAATCCTTTTGAATATTTTAATGGATCATTTTTATTATTATCTAATAATAATTTATATTTAAATTCTATAAAATTAATTCTATTATTAATAATAAAATCTGTAAATTTTTCTTTACCTATTTTTCTAATATAATTATCAGGATCATATTTGTTTGGTAATATTACAATATATAAATTAATATTTAATGATAACATCATATCTATATTATTTAACATAGCTTTTAAGCCTACATCATCTCCATCATAAATTAACGTAATATTCTTAGTATAATTTTTAATTGTTTTTATATGTATATCATTTAAAGCTGTACCTAAAGTAGCTACTACATTATGAATACCATTTTGGTATAATGATAATAAATCTATATATCCTTCTACTATTATACAATTATCATGAAATCGAATATGATTCTTAGTAAAGAAAATACCATATAAATTACTTTTTTTTGAAAAAATCAATGATTCTGATGAATTAATATATTTTGCTTTGTTATTATCAAATATTAATCGTCCGCCAAATCCTAATACATTGCCAGATACAGAATAAATTGGAAAAATTATCCTATTATAAAAAGTATTATAAATACTATTTTTATTATTTTTTGATATAAAATTTAATTGTAAAATATATTTTTTATCAAATCCTTTATCCAATAAATAACTAATTAAATTATATATTTTATTATCACAATAACCTATATTGAATTTTTTTATTGTTTCTAAAGATATTGAGCGTTTTTTTAAAAAATGAAAAATATCTTTATTTTCTTTATATAGATCAAAAAGCAAATTATTATAATAATTACTAACAATATTATTTATTAATAATAAATTTTCAATATTAGTATTTTCATGATTTACATTTTCATTTTCATATGATATATGATATTTTTTTGCTAAAAAAATTATAGCTTCATTAAAAGAACATTTATTGTATAATTTTATAAAATCAACTACATTGCCTCCTTTGCCACATCCAAAGCATTTAAATATATTTTTATGTTCATTAACACTAAATGAAGGTGTATTTTCTATATGAAATGGACATAAACCTAAATAATTATTACCTTGTTTTTTTAAAGTACAAAAATCACTTATTATATCTATAATATTAGATGTATTTAATACAGTTTCAACAATATATTTATTAATCATTTTATGTTTTAATATTAAATAATATAGTAGCATTATGACTAGTAATATTACTAATGCTATTAATGGATAAATTCAATATTTTTGATATAAAATCAGCAATATAAATAATATTATAGCTTTCATTGCGTTTGCCTCTCAATGGACATGGCGACAAATATGGCGAATCAGTTTCTAACACTATATTTTTTAAAAAATGATTATTTATTATATTTTTCAAATTACAGTTTTTAAAAGTAATTAATCCTCCAATACCTAAGTAAAATCCTAAATCAACAATTTTATTTGCATTAATATAATTACTATTAAAACAATGAACAACACCTTTTAAAAAACCATTTTGCTCTTCTTTTAATATATGTATTAAATCATCATAACTGTTTCTACAATGTATAGATATTGGTAAATTATATTCTTTAGCAAGTGCAATTTGTTTTTTAAAAGCATCTTTTTGTAATTTATAATATTGTGTATTATAATGCTTATCTAATCCTATTTCACCTATCCCCCATATATGATTAATATTATTAAATAAAACATTTTCTATATATTTTAAATCCTTATTATATGATTTTTCAATATATAAAGGATGTAATCCTAACATAGGATGCAATACATTATTGTATTTATAATATAAATTCATCATTCTATTGATTGAGTTAATATTGATATTAGGCATTATCATTTTTTTATTAACTAATAAAGATTTAGAAATTACATTTTTTATATCTTTATCAAAATTAGATAAATAAATATGTGTATGAGTATCTATATTATACATATAAAAATTTTATTAAAATATAATATTATTAAATATTTTTTGACAATATTTAACTGATTCATTTATATTATTATATATAATACCTCCAGCAGCATTTTGATGTCCACCGCCATTAAAATATTTTGCTGCAATTGCATCACAATGAATATTACCTTTAGATCTAATTGATATTTTAACTATATCATCACATTTTGTAAATTCATATAATAATACAGATAATTGAATTTTTTTAATATAGAGAGGATAATTTACAATCCAAGATATGTCTTTCATAGAAATACTATACTGAATGCTTTCAAAAAGTGAAATAGACATAATAGATATTTTATTATTAAAAATGTTTAACTTTTTATACAAGCAATATCCTAAAAATTTAATTATATTATCAGAATATGAACAATATATATGATTATATATTAACTTATTATTAGCCCCTAATTTTATCAAATTAGCAGCAATAGCAAAAACATCTGATTTTTCATTTACAAACCTAAATGAATTCGTATCAGTCAATATTCCAGTATATAAACAAGTTGCAATATTGTTATCTATTAATTGATAATCATTCATATAATTGATTAATTTGTAAACTAATTCACATGTAGATGATGCTTTATTATCATAAAATGCAAAATCATATTTAATTTTAATATTAGTATGATGATCAATAATTATTTTTACAGCTTTTGATTTTATAATTAATTCATTAATTATTTTTATTCTATTAATATTGTTAAAATCTAAAAAAAATATTACATCAGCATTAATAATTAAATTATGAATAATGTTATATTTATTGTTTACTAATAATATTTTTTCTATATTAAAAAGATATTCAAAACAATTTCTATAATTAGATGTTAATAAAATATTAATTCTTTTATATTTTTTTTTTATCAAATAATTATAAAGGCCTAAAGATGATCCTATTGCATCGCCATCAGGGTTATGATGAGTAATTATTATAATATTTATGTATAACTTGTTTAATAATTTTTTTATTTCAGTGATATTTAGTTCCAAATTTTTTATAAAGATAAATTTAATATTATATTTAATATATCAAATTTAAAGCATTTATTATACTTCAATAATGAAAAGGAAACAAATAACATTATCATTAATAAAACCAGATGCCATTATTAATAATTATACTGGCGTTATAATTGATATAATATTAAAAAACAATTTCTATATTAAAAAAATTAACAATATTATTTTAAGTAAAAAAAAAGCAAAAGAATTTTATAAAGAACATCAAAGTAAATTATTTTTTAAATCATTAATTAATTTTATGACATCATCATATATTATAATAATGATTTTACAAAAGGCGGATGCAGTTAATAGTTTACGTGAAATTATTGGCAATACAGATCCTAAAAAAGCTGATATTAATACTATAAGAAACAAATATGGCACATCTATTATTTATAACGCTATACATGGATCAGATTCAATTAAATCTGCAAAAAGAGAAATATCATTTTTTTATCCAAAAATAGATTTATTATATTAAAATTATTTTAATATATTTTTTTAACTTCTTAATTAAGAATATTTTTTTTAGATTAAAAAAAATATATTATCGCATAATTATTTATTTAATAATGACATTATAATATCAATTTTTGATTAATAATTATATTTAAAATGTATAGAGCAATGGCTTTTGATTATGGATTAAAACGTATTGGAATTGCAGTTACTGATCCAAATAAAATAATAGCATTTAATTTACAAACAGTAAATAATAAAAATATATTTAATTTTATTAAAAATTATTTTAATAATAATCATGTAGATACTTTTATTATAGGTATTCCTGTACGTTTTAATAAAATAAACTATAACAATTTATTTTTAAATTCGTTAAATAAATTTATTAAAAGTTTACATTCTTTATATAAGAATGTAAAAATAGATTTTATAGATGAAAAATTCACCTCATTAATTGCCACCCAACACATGAAAAACTTAAAAAAATATTATAAATCAAATCATGATAAATATATAGATCAAATAAGTGCAACAATTATTTTGCAAGATTGGTTAAATTATAAATTTATATCAAAATGATATTACCTATTATTTCATATGGCAATAAAATTTTAACTTCTAAAACTAAGATTATCGACAAAAACTATAATAATCTTGAAGTTACTATTAATAATATGTTTGATACTATGTATAATGCTAAAGGTATAGGATTAGCTGCACCTCAAATTAATTTACCTATTAAATTATTTATTATTGATATTAATAACTTAGATAATAACAATGATAAAATATTTATTAATCCTATTATAAAATCAAAATTTGGATATAAATATAAATTACCAGAAAGTTGTCTCAGTATACCTAATATAAGTATTGATATAATAAGATATTATCATATATTAATTCAATTCTATGATAAAAATTTTATTTTAAAAGAAAAATATTATAATGGCTTCATATCAAGAGTTATTCAACATGAATATGATCATTTACAAGGAAAAACTATTGTTGATAGATGTAAAGATGAATTACAAATAAATTCTATAAAAAATGAATTAAACAACATTATTAAAGGCAATAGTAAAACAAATTACAAAATGAATTTTCCCAAACTTTAAATTTTAAGACGAACACCTATTATTTCAGGAACCTCTCTTTTAATAATTGCCTTAATACCCACTTGCAAAGTAATCTTATTTATAGGACATAATTTACAATTACCAAGTAATTTAACAATTAAAACATTATCTTTAGTCAAATTATTTATAGCAACATCACCACCATCCTCTTTTAAAAAAGGTCTTATTATTTTAAGTGCTTTTTTTACTTTAAATAAAGTAGTTTTTTTATCATTAATATAATTCACTATTAATAATATATCTTAGATAATGCTGAAATAATAGATCCAATACGAACTGAATCAAATATTCGTTTATAAGATGTACCTAATTTTAATAATGACTTCTCATGTGATTGAATACAACATTCACATCCATTTACGGATGATACTACTAATGAAATTAATTCAAAAAGTTCTTTTCCTAAGATAGGATCTAACATTATATTCATTTTAATATTAACAGGAATATCATTATAATTTTTATCTTCTACAAAATGCTTAAATCTGTATAAAATATTATTAGCAGACATTAAACTAACACAAGATATAATCTCTGAACATTCTTCATCTGATATTCCATTTATTGTAAGCATTTTATGAAAAGCATTTTGTAATATAGTATTATTATTACATACAGAAACACTATAAGCTATAATAATAGCTTCTTTTTTTGATAAATTATCTGTATCAATAGCGTTTTGAAGACTTATATTAATATCTTTAGGATAACGATACTCAGTATTTTTTAATATATCAATAGAACAATTAGAATATTCATCATCAATATTTAATATATGATTTAATCTGCTTAAACTTTTGTTTAACATTTGTTTTAATTTATTTTAATTATTTCAAATTTTATAATACTGCATCTCCTTTTTCCCAATTACATGGACATAAATCATCACTTTGTAAGGCATCCAACACACGTATAACTTCCTTAACACTGCGTCCTACTTTAAAATCATATACCGAAACCCATCTTATTATTCCTGTAGGATCAATTATAAAAGTAGCTCTATATGCTACTTTATCTATTGAATCAAGTATACCTAATTGTTCAGATAATGATTTTGAAATATCAGATAACATAGGAAATTGTAGGTCTTTTAAATCATTGTGGTTTTTTCTCCATGCTAAATGAACATATTCAGAATCTGTAGATGCTCCTATAATATTAGTATCCCTATCATCAAAATCATGATAATGATCATTAAATGAAGCAATTTCGGTAGGACATACAAATGTAAAATCTTTAGGCCACCAAAACATAACAGTCCATCTTTTATTATCTCTTATAGATTCAGATTTTATCATTTTAAATTCATGACCTTTATTTACAGATACACAAGCTGTTTTTTCAAAGTATGGAAAATAATTTCCTATACCAATAATTCCTTTACACATAATAATTATTGTTAATCAAATTAATGCTATTATAAAACAATTTAAATAAAAATTGTATAATAGTCAATACTATTGAAATTTAATTTTTATATTTTAAAATATATTTAGTATCTATTTTTAAATTTTTTCTTCTCTTATTAGAAGGAAGGTTAAACATAGATTCCATTAAAATTTTATCTAAAATAGATTTTAATCCACGTGCTCCTAAATTTAATTTCAAAGCTTCATCAATAATATAATCTACTGCATTATTTGTTATTTCTAAGTTTATATTATCACAATTAAAAACCTTTTTATATTGATTAAATATAGCATTTTTAGGCTTAATAAAGATATCTTTTAACATAATTCTATCAAGTGAATTCAAATGAGCTATTATGGGTATTCTTCCAATAAGTTCCGGTATAATACCAAAAGACTTTAAATCTGTAGAAGTTATATATTGAATTATATTGTCATGTTTTTCTATATTATTATTAGTGTTATATCCAATAGAATTTTTTACAATTCTATTTTTAATAATATTTTCTATTCCTTCAAATGAACCACCACAAATAAATAATATATTTTTTGTATTAATCGATATCATTTCTTGTTCTGGGTGTTTCCTACCTCCATGGGGTGAAATACGCACAATAGTGCCTTCTAAAATTTTTAACAATGATTGTTGCACTCCTTCTCCAGAAACATCTCTTGTTATAGAAGGATTATAACTTTTTCTTGCTATTTTATCTATTTCATCAATATATATGATGCCTTTTTCTGCTAATTGAATATTATTATTAGCAACATTCAAAAGTCTTGATAATATGCTTTCAACATCATCTCCTACATATCCTGCCTCAGTTAAAGATGTTGCATCACAAATGCAAAATGGAACTTTTAAAATTTTAGATATAATTTGAGCAATCAATGTTTTCCCTGTACCAGTTGATCCAACTAATATAATATTAGATTTATCAATTTCAGATAATGAATCATAATATAATCTTTTGTAATGATTGTATATTGCAACTGATATCTTTTTTTTTGCTATATCTTGTCCTATAATATAATTATCTAAATAATTTTTTATATTTATAGGCTTTAAATCATCTATTTTTTGATTTACGTTATCATCAAATAATTGCTGATTATTATTTATCATATTATAACCCTTAACAATACATTTGTTACATATATTTGCTGACATTCCGCGCAAAAATACATTATCTTTTTGATAAATTCCACAAAAAGAACATTGTAAAATTGTATAATTTTTCAAAACTATTTTTTTAATGATTTTTTAATTAATATTTCATCTATAATACCAAACTCTATTGCTTCACTAGCATTCATCCAGTAATCCCTTTCTAAATATTGAATTATTTCTTCATATTTTTTATTACTATGCATTGATATTATATTATAGATTTCTTTTTTTAATTTTATGATTTGATTAGCTGATATTATTATATCAGAAGCTTGACCTGAATATTGAGCATTAGGTTGATGTAACATCATATGAGAATGTTGCAATGAATATCTTTTACCTTTTTTGCCAGAACATAACAATAAGGCAGCTGTAGAAGCGGCAATACCTATACACATTGTTGATATATCAGGATTTACATATTGCATTGTGTCATAAATACCTAATCCTGAATATAATGATCCTCCAGGGCTATTAATATAGATAAATATATCTGCATTGTAATCAATAGATTGTAAAAATAATAATTGTGCCTGTACAATATTTGCTACATTATTATTAATAGGCTCTCCTATAAATATAATTCTATCCATCATTAAACGTGAAAAAACATCTATTTGTGTTACATTTAATTTTCTTTCTTCAGTAATGTAAGGTGTAATATTATTAATTGTAAAGATATTTTCTAAATTTGAAGTAAATTTATTTAGAATATAAGGATCAATTTTTTTTTCTTTAAAAGCATAATTATAAAATTCTTTTTTGTAATTATTGTTATCCATAATGAGATAGTTTTTTTGTCAAAAATATTAATTTTTATTAAAAAATCAATATTTTTATAAAAAATTGAATATTTATAATATGAAAATATTAAATAAAATATTAATTATTAATGATATACATTCTATTTTTATAAAAAAAATTAATAATTTTAATATTAAAACAGATATTAAAAAAAATATATCTTATAATAACATTCTAAAAATAATTGATAATTATGATGGTCTAGTATTAAGAAGTAATTCATTTATAATAGATGATAAAATAATTACCAAAAGTAATAATTTAAAATTCATTGCCAGAGCTGGATCAGGATTAGATCATATTGATATAAATACTGCAATGAAATATAATATTAAAATTATAAATGCACCAGAAGGAAATAAAAATGCAGTTGCAGAACATATAATAGGTATGATATTAAGTTTAACAAAGAATATTGTTAAGTCAAATAATGAAATTAAAAATGGTATATGGGATAGAATAAGTAATCAATCTATAGAATTGGAAAATAAAACATTAGGTATTGTCGGTTTAGGACATAATGGATCTTCATTAGCAAATAAAATGTCATCTTTTAATATGAATATAATTGCATATGATAAATATAAAATTTCTACAAAATATAAAAGTGTTAAATTAGTAACTGAAAAAGATTTATTTGAACAATCAGATATTGTTAGTATTAATATTCCTTTAAATACAGAAACAAAGCATATGATTGATATTGATTATTTTAATTCTTTTAAAAAGAAGATTTATTTTATTAATACTTCTAGAGGCAATATTGTCAAAACAAGTGATTTAATAAAAGCTATTAAAAATGGTATTATTATTGGTGCAGCTTTAGATGTATTAGAAATAGAAAAATTTCCAGAATTATACAACAGTAATTTTTATAAACAATTAATTAAATCTGATAAAATTATTTTAAGTTCTCATATTGCTGGATTAACTGCAGAGTCATATAAAAAAATAGGCAATGTTTTAGCATCTAAAATTATAGATTTATATAAAAATTATATACATATAATATAATAAGCCGGATTCTGTATATTCAAAAGAATATATTTGTCATTTATCTAGTTAATTAATTACTTAATTAATCAATCGATTCACCTATTTCACTTTATTATCTATCAATGTTTGATGAATAATAAAACAAGCTGAGCTACTTGTATTCATGATAAAAATGAATATGAAACTATTTAATCTTTCAACATTTGAGGTTTATCCATATTATATATCACTATATAATATTGTAAATTCTTACCTTTACATTTTCACCCTTACCTTATTTTAAAGGCGGTTATTTTCTGTGACACTATCTGTTATTATTAATAATACCTTCTCGTTAAGAAGCAAATTGCTCTATGTTGTCCGGACTTTCCTCTTTAAAATATTATTTTTAAAGCGACAAATTCAATTAATGTATATATTTTTATATAAAATATTTTTTTTTCAAAAAAAAATATTTATAATATAAGAAATAAATGATATATTTTATATCTATTTTTAATTAATCCATAATTATTCTATGGGTTTTGATTATTTTATTTTAATGTGAAATGAAAAAATTCGAATATTTTAAAGAAGTATTAACTTCATTAGAAAAAGATGCTGAAAAATTTTATCAAAAAGGTAATGGTGCAGCTGGAACTAGATTAAGAAAAGGCATGCAAATGCTTAAAAATATAGCTCAAGATATAAGATTAGAAGTACAAAATATAAAAAACAATTAAAAATCATTTTTGATTGTTTTTTTAATTTTATTTGATAAATCATAGCTGACTTTTGTTAAAGGTAATCTCACTATATTAGTACAAAAATTTAAATGATACATTAGTTCTTTTATTCCTGAGGGATTACCTTCTTGAAATATTAAAGATGTTATCTTCATAAGTTTATTATATATTTTTTTCGCATCTATAAAATTGTTTTTTAAACACTTGTTTATCATATCAGATACTAAATTAGGATATGCATTACCTATAACAGATATTATTCCATTGGCTCCTAATGCCATATCAGATAATGATAAAGTTTCATCGCCCGAAAAAAATAAAAAATTTGAATTAGTTTTGTTAATAATATTATATGTATTTATTACATTACTATTAGATTCCTTAATGCCAATAATATTGGGAATTTCAGATAATTTAATAATTGTTTCTACCAATATATTAATACTTGTTCTATGAGGAATATTATATATTATGATAGGAAGTTTAGAAACTTCAGCTATTTTTTTATAATGTATTATTATACCATCTTGAGATGGTTTGTTATAATATGGGCTAATTGATAATATAGCTTTATAGTATTTTGATAAATGGAAATTTTTAATCATTTTAATAACTGATTTAGTATTATTACCTCCAATACAAGCTATTAATTTTAGTCTGTTGTTATTAATATTTGCTATAAAATCAAAAATTTTACATCTTTCATAATCACTTATAAGAGATGATTCACCTGTAGTACCTGCAACTATTATGAAATTTACGTTGCTATTACAGATATGTTCAATGATTTTTCTAAAACTTATATAATCTATACTATAATTTTCTTTAAATGGTGTAATAATTGCTATACCAGTACCACTTATTAAGTTATTCATATTTTTTCTTTTAAATTAAAATATCTTTTTAAATTAATTATAAAAGAATTTATATTATCATCATTTTTTAAATCAAATATTAAATCAAGATAATTAATATTAATTTTGTTATATAAACCTATTCTAAATTTAGCTTTTGATAATCCTGATATGTAATCTATTGGCAAAAAAGCATAAAAACAAATAGCAATTAATATATCAAATTCTGTTTTAATAAATGATTGTACAACATTACATTTAGGATGAAAAATGTAATTAATATTTTTTTTATTAAAATAATTTACATATAAAAACTCATAATTATAATTTTTAATATATTTTTGCTTATTATTAGAATAATATAGTAAATAAATGTTTTTGTTATACTTACATAATAGTTCTATTAATAAATTCATTTCTAACAAATCAATACTATTATTGACATTATATAAAACACCTATATTGTTTGCATTTTTAAAAGGAATAGAATAATGTTTATATTTACAATTGTTAATTGTACTATTTAGTAGCATATATCCTATTTTATTTCTTAAATTATGTATTATACCCATAATTTAATTGATTATTTTTAATAGTTCATTAACAGATATTATCTTAATATTCATTTTTTCTGCCATTAATTTTTTTGATGGCCCCATATTATTACCAGCAATAACATAATTTAATTTAGATGACATATTTTTACATATTATACCTCCATTAATATGAATTAAATCTATTAATTCATTACGACTATAATTTTTAAAAGTTCCAGTAATAATAAAATGAATATTATTTAATTTTTTACTTTTATTAATTGATTTATAATATTGTATTTCTATATTTTCTACTAATAATTTATTTAACAATATCTTGTTTTCCCTATCTGAGAAAAATAAATGTAAATTATGAACTATTTTAGGTCCTATATTCATAATTTTAGGTAATTTATTAAAATTATAATTTATTAATTCATTTATATTATTAAATTCTTTAGATATTAAAATAGATGTTTCAATACCTATAGAAGGTATTCCAAGTGCAAACAAAAAATTTTGAAATTTAGGTTTTCTAGATTTATCAATACTGTATAATATTTTATTAATAATAGTATGATTAAATCCCTTAATAGCCATTATTAAATTTTTTTTATTTTTTAAAGAATATAAATCAGTATAGTTGTTAATTATCTTATTTTTATATAATAATTCAATATTTTTAATGCCAAGATTATCAATATTCATAGCATTTTTAGAAATAAAATGAACAATTTTATTTATTATCTTACTATCACATATTGTATTAATACAATAATGTGATTTGTTATTGTTAGATATTATTAATTTACTATTACATGATGGACAATTAATAGAAAAAATAAATTTTATAGCATTAGATAAACGTTTATTTAAATTAACACCAGTAATTTTAGGTATTATTTCACCGCTTTTTTTTATATAAACAGTATCATTGATTCTAATATCTAATCTTAATATTTCATAATAATTATGTAAATTGATACTTTTAACAATAGTATCTGAAATATTAATAGGTTTTATTTTAGCTATTGGAGTTATCAAACCTGTACGTCCAACCTGATATACAATCTTTAAAACAATACTTTCAACTTCATTAGGAGGATATTTATATGCTATAGCCCATTTAGGATATTTAGAAGTATTACCTAGATATTGTTGTATTTTATATTGATTAATTTTTATAACTATACCATCTACATGAAAATTTAATTTATTAATTATATCTTTATATTTAGCAATAAATTTTATAACTTTATTAATATTATTGCATATCTCTATATCATTTGAAACAGTTAAATTATAGCTTTTTAATATATATATATTATTAAAATGATTATTTAATTTTATATTGTCAACATATATATCATAAGCATAGTATTTTAATATTTTTTTATATAAAGGATTATAGTGCTGTAATTTAATTACACCTATTATAAAACTTCTACCATGAGAAAAAGGTAATAAAGATTTATTTTTTCTATACTCATTTATTTTATTAAAATCACTCTTTAAAATAATAATTTCTCCTCTTATTTCTACAAAATTACTTACATTATCTATTTTCATAGGAATATCAGCCATATATTTAATATTATATGTTATATCCTCTCCATATAATCCATTGCCTCTAGTAATAGCTTGATAAAATTTACCATTAACATATCTAATTGATAATGCTATACCATCTAATTTTAATTCACAAACATATTGATATTTCCAACTAATTTTTTTTCTAATACTACGATCAAATAATAATAAATCTTTTTCAGAATACGTATTAGAAAGTGATAACATAGGATTTATATGTTTAACCGCAATATTTTTTTCATTATTATAAATCTTATCTGTTGGGGAATTTTCAATTTTATATTGAGGATATTTAGTTTCTAATGCATATAATTCATTTATCATATTATCAAATTCATAATCTGTAATAGTTGACTCCCCTAAAACATAATAATTATAACTATACTGTTGAATATTATTATATAGTTTATAAATTTTTAACTTAGGATTATTGTTATTACCCATAAAATATCAATTTACAGAACTACAATTATTAATCAACCAATCAATACCCATTTTATAAGAATATAAACCAAATCCAATTATACTTCCAATACAATTAGGAGCAATATATGATTTATGTCGATATAATTCTCTTTTGTAAATATTTGAAATATGTACTTCTATTACTGGTATATTAATTGCCTTAATAGCATCTGATAATGCAATAGATGTATGTGTTAAAGCTCCTGCATTTATAATAATGCCATTACATGATGGATTTATTTTATATAATTTATCAATAATAAATCCTTCTGAATTATTTTGATAATAATATATTGTTATATTTTTGTATTGTTTTTGTAAATCTTTGTAAAATTCTTCAAATGAAATATTACCGTATATATCAGTTTCTCTTCTACCTAAAATGCCAAGATTAGGTCCATTTATTATTTGTATATACATTTTAAATATTGTATTAACATTTAACTTAAAAAACAATATAATTATATATGTTTTATATATAAAATATAATATTTTTTAATCCAAAAATATAATTTCATTTTAAAATATTAAAATTGTTTTTTACGTTAAAAATAAAATATAATTATGAATGAATATTTAACATCATCATTAAAATATCGTCCTACTAAATTTAATAATATAATAGGTCAGGAAGATATTTCATTAACATTACAAAATTTTATTAAATTTAATAAATTGCCTCATTCTATATTATTTTATGGTAGTAAAGGTGTAGGTAAAACTAGCTGTGCTCGTATATTGGCAAAAACGGTAAATTGTCAAAATATTAGCAAATATATTGAATCTTGTGATACATGTTTATCTTGTAGTAATTATATTAAAAATTATTCCAATGTTAATGAAATAGATGCAGCGTCAAATAGTTCAGTAGAAAATGTGCGCAATATTATATGTCAATTACAATATAAACCTGCTATTGGAAAATATAATATATATATAATTGATGAAGCTCATATGTTGTCACAAAGTGCATTCAATGCTTTATTAAAAACATTAGAAGAACCCCCTAAACATGTTATTTTTATTCTTATTACAACAGAAAAATATAAAATTATACCTACAGTTATATCAAGATGCCAAACTTTTGAATTTAAATATATTTCTAATGAAAAAATTATACAATATTTAAAATTTATTGCTTTAAAAGAAAAAATAGCATATAACGATGATATTTTATTAGAAATTGCTAGAAGATCTAATGGATCTATGAGGGATGCCTTATTTACATTTGACAAAATATATTCTATTACAAATAATACTTCAATTAATCAATTTAAAATTATTAAGAGTAATGATTTTATTGATATAATCATATCTTTACATGATAATGATATTGGTAAAAGTCTACAAATATTTAATAATATTATTATACTAGGTCTTAGTTATCAATATTTTATAAATGATATATTAACACATATGAGAAATATATTAATATTAAAATATGATTCTAATAAAAATAATATTATTAATTTTAAAATGTTATATGATCAGTATAGCAAAACAACATCTATTATAGATAAATATTTTTTAATTAAAAGTATTAAAATAATGCATGAATGTGATCTTAATTATAATAAATCATTTGACAAACATATTCATATAGAAGCTTCATTAATCAATATATGCACTATAAATAAAAATAATATATAAATATAATTTTCTTGATACGAAAAATTATTAAGAGTTAATTTTTTTTTATTAATTTTATAAATAAAATATCAATATAATATTATAAAATGGATATATTAAGTTTTTTAAAAGATTCTTTAAAAAAGAATCAAATATATGATTTTAAGTCCGGAGATACTATTTCTGTACATTTTAAAATAAAAGAAGGACTCAAAGAAAGAATTCAAATATTTCAAGGTACTGTAATACAAATTAATGGTAACTCATATAATAAAACCTTTACTGTGCGTAAAATATCTAACAATATAGGAATAGAAAGAATATTTCCTTATTATTCTCCTAATATTGTAAAGATAGATATAAATTTTAAAGGTATTGTTAGACAATCAAAAATATTTTATATAAAAAATAAATACGGAAAAAAAGCAAAAATAAAAAGAGGTAATTATTCAATTGCTAAATGAAAGGATTTGAAATTATTGGAGGGCAAACTTTAAGTGGTTGTATCACACCTCAAGGATCTAAAAATGAAGCTTTACAAGTTATAGCAGCTACGTTATTAACCGATCATGAAATTTTAATTCATAATATTCCAAATATTATAGATGTCAAAATATTAATTAATATTTTGAAAAATTTAGGAGTTAAAATTAACAATATCAGTTCAAATTCATATTCCTTTAAATCAGATAATATTAATTTAAATTATTTATATACTGATGAGTATATTAAATATTCATCTATGATTAGAGGTTCAATATTGATTGCAGGTCCATTATTAACAAGATATAAATTTACAAGACTCATTAATCCTGGAGGGGATAAAATAGGTAGAAGAAAAATTGATATACATTTAATAGGATTCGAAAAATTAGGGGCAAAAATATATTTCTATAAAAATATATTTGAAATTAATTCTGAAAAACTTATAGGTAATTATCTTATTTTAGATGAAATTTCAGTTACAGGTACAGCTAATATTATAATGGCAGCTGTATTAGCTTATGGAGAAACAATTATTTACAATGCTGCCTGTGAACCATATATAGTACAATTATGTAAAATGTTGTGTAATATGGGTGCTAAAATATATGGTATTAAATCTAATTATTTAACAATAAGAGGAGTAGATTATTTAACAGGAACTTGTCATTACATATTACCTGATATTATTGAGATTGGAAGTTTTATAGGACTAGCAGCTGTAACTAATTCTTTAATTACAATTAAAGATACTTATATTGATGACTTACATATAATATTAAGTATTTTTAGAAAATTAGGTATTATTATTGAAATTGATAATAATAATATTACAATTTTAGGCAATAAACACTATAAAATATCATCTTTTATAGATGGTTCTATATTAAATATATATGATTCTCCATGGCCAGGATTAACACCTGATTTAATAAGTATAATAATAGTTACAGCAATTCAGGCAAAAGGAACTGTATTAATACATCAAAAAATGTTTGAAAGTAGACTTTTTTTTATAGATAAATTGATAGATATGGGTAGTAAAATTATATTATGTGATCCTCATAGAGTAGTTGTTATAGGTATAAATAAAAAATACAATTTAAATGGCATTGAAATGACTTCACCTGATATTAGAGCAGGAGTAGCATTATTAATAGCAGCTCTGTCTTCTAATGGCAAAAGTATAATTAAAAATATTGAACAAATTGATAGAGGCTATGAAACAATAGATACTAAAATAAATTCTTTAGGAGGGAAAATAAAAAGAATTATTCTATAATATAAATATTTATTTATAACTATAATGATATATTCTATTTACTCTTGATGAAATATTTGTAAATATTTCATAAAGACTAATATTTAAAATATTTGCTATATAATTAAGTGTATCAATATTATCAAATATTGTTACTATATCATGTTCTTTACATTTAATATTTGTTACATCCAACATAGTCATATCCATACATATATTACCTATTACAGGTGCTTTCATATTGTTAACTATCATATAATTTATATTATTATTATAATATGTTTTTAAACCATCTGCATAGCCTATTTTTACAATAGCTATTTTAGAATTTCTTTTTATAGTACCTTTGCAATTATAACCAATTGTTTGATTTTTTTTTACATATCTAATTTGAGATATAATAGTTTGTAAAGAAGCTGAAAATTTAATTTTATCTAATTTTTTTGTATAATCTATACCATATAATCCTATACCTAATCTTACCATATCAAATTGAGCATTGGGGTAATTAATAATTGCTGTAGTATTTGCAATATGAAATAAAATATTATACTTTATGTATAATTTCATTTTATTTTTTATTATACTGAATAATTTAATTTGATTTTGTGTAATTATTTTAAATGATATATTTTTACTAGATGATAAATGTGAAAATATTGATTTTATAATAATTAAATTTGAATATTTATTTAAAATATTTGCTAATAATATAATATCTTTATAATCGAATCCTAATCTATTCATACCAGTATTAAATTTAATATGTATTTTAAAATCATGTATATTCTTTTTTAATAAGAATGATATTAACAATTTTAAAGTTTTAAAGTTATAGATAGAAGGTTCTAGATTATAATATAAAAGACTGTCAAATGTATTAATATCAAAATTCATAATCATTATGGGGGATATAATGCCATTTTTTCTTAAAATAACTCCTTCATAAGTATTTGCAACACTTATATAATCAATGTTGCAATATTGTAATATATTGACTATTATATCTCCAAATCCATAAGAATATGCTTTTACAATAGCCATAATTTTAGTTTTCTTATTAAGAATATCTCTATAAACTTGTAAATTATTTTCTATAATATTTAAATTAATATTTAGTATTGTATTGCTATTATTGATACAAAAAAAATGATTAGTAGTTTTAATCATATTTTTATCATTACCTTTCAATAAAATATCATTATTGTTATCGTAATTAATTTTTGTCATATCACATACCTGTGACACTGTATTGCAAAAAAAAATATTTTCTTTACAAATGAAAGATTTGATTAAATTATTATTTACAATAAATATCTTATTAATAATTTTAGTAGATATTAAAGGATAAATTATATATTTAAAATATTCAATATTATTTATAGATAAATCAGTATTTAATAATATTAACAATTTTTTATTATTGCTTAATTTAATAAAAAAATTAAGAGAATATTTTAAATATATAATTTCATTATTAAAGTCATTAATAATTATATTGTTATAAAAACCTTTAACTAATTGTAACTTTTTAACCATTAAAACATTTTACTAATAAAAAGCATTTGTTTATATACTTATTTTTAGATAAAAATAAGTATGTAAACAAATGCTTTTACACAGTATAATTTATGATTTTATTCTCAATTTACGCAACTGTATACCTGTTTGCCATAATTCAGATTTTTCCATATTATGTAATTCTATATCCAATTTTTCACGATAATCAGGTTTACTATTAGCAAGTATAACATTACGAGCTTCTTTACCACTTTTAACACTTTCATATATATTATTAAATACAGGTTCAGTAGCTTTTTTAAAATGATCTTTCCAATCGAAAGCACCTCTTTGGGCTGTAGTAGAACAATTAGCATACATCCAACTCATACCTTTTGCAGCAATTAGAGGCATTAAACTTTGAGTAAATTCTTCTACAGTTTCATTATAAGCTTCACTAGGGCTATGACCATTTTTACGTAAAACAGAATATTGAGCTTCAAATATACCAGCAATAGCTCCTAAAAGTGTTCCTCTTTCACCTGTCAAATCACTATAAACTTCTTTTTCAAAAGTAGTTGGAAAAAGACATGAAGATCCTATTCCAATACCAAGAGAAAGTGTTTTTTCTAAAGCACGACCAGAAGCATCTTGATATATTGCATAACTTGCATTTAATCCTTCACCATTCAAAAATAAAGTACGTAAACTAGTGCCGGATCCTTTTGGAGCCACTAAAATAACATCTACATTCTTAGGAGGAATAATTCCAGTATACTTTTTATATGTAATGCCAAAACCATGAGAAAAATATAAAGTCTTATCTTTATTAAGATATTTATAAACTTTATTCCATAATTCTATTTGACCAGCATCAGATAATAAATAAAAAATTATAGTACCTTTTTGTAAAGCATCTTCTATAGAAAATAAATCTTTATTTTCTATCCATCCATCATTTTTTGCTTTATCCCAACTTTTTGATTTATTTCTTTGCCCTACAATAACATTAAATCCATTATCTTTTAAATTTAATGCTTGGCCAGGACCTTGAATGCCATATCCTATAACAGCAATTACTTCATTTTTTAAATTATTTACAGCACGATTCATACTATACTCATTATGAGTTATAACATCTTCAATAACACCTCCAAAATTTATTTTAGCCATAATTATATTTTTTATAAAAGTTAACAAAATATTAATATTCAATTACAAAAATCTTTAACTAAACCTATAGATTCTATTTTTAGATATTCTATATCATTTAATTTATTTTTTTGATTTAAAATATTATCAATATCATTATTATCAACCAATTTTTCAATAATTAAATATTGATTATCTATATATAGTATTTTACTGTCTTTATATAAATTATTTATCATTGAATTATAATTATCAATCTTATTTATAGGTAATCTATATAAAATAGAAGATTTACATATTAAATCTTCTTTAGGGCAATTAATTGCTTTAATAACTTCTATGACATTATTAATATATTTAGTTATCGTATCTACTTTATCTTTATTGGTATTAACTTCGATAGCCAATCTAAAAATAGCTTTAGAGCTATAATGTGCTACAGAAATATTATAAATCAATATTCTTCTTCTATTAAAAATACCTAATATCTTATTAATTACTCCAAGCTCATTTTTAATATAAATAAGTATAATATAACATTGTTTTTTCATAAAAAATAATTTATTGTAATCTTATATCAGAAACAGACGCACCGCTAGGAATCATTGGAAAAACATTTAATTCTCTTAAAACTAAAATATCTAACAAAAATGCATCATTTGAATTTAACATATCATCTAATCCTTTATTTAAATCTTCTCTATTTATGATTTTATTACCCTTTATATTAAAACTTTCAGCTATTTTGACAAAATTAGGATTTTGCATTGCAACATACGAATATCTCTTGTCAAAAAATAATTGTTGCCATTGTCTTACCATACCTAAATATTCATTATTTAAAATAATAATTTTTATTGGAAGATTATTTTGCTTAATAGTACCTAGCTCTTGCATAGTCATTTGAAAACCTCCATCTCCTACAATAACAATCACTTGTTTATTTGGTGCTCCTATTTTAACACCTAATGCTGCAGGTAAAGCAAACCCCATTGTACCTAAACCTCCAGATGTAATATAACTACTATTTTTAAGATATTTATAATATCTAGCAGCATACATTTGATGTTGACCTACATCTGCAACTATTACAGCATTTCCTTTAGTTTTAATTGACAATAAATTAATAACCTCACCCATTTTAATATTACCACTTATAGGATTAATATCATTTTTAATAATATGTTTAACTTCTTCATTGTCCAATTCTTTAAACATATTAAGCCATTTTTTGTGATTTCGCTTTTCAACTAAAGATAGTAATAATGATAAAATTTCATTAGCATCTCCTATTATATATTCATAAGTATTTTTTATAATTTTTTTAATTTCAGCAGCATCAATATCAATATGAATAATTTTTGCATTTATAGCAAAAGATTCTACATTGCCAGTTACTCTATCATCAAACCTTATTCCTATACCTATTATTAAATCTGCTTCCTGAATTAATTTATTAGCTGAATAATTACCATGCATACCCAACATACCAACATAATTAATATGATCATGAGGAAAAGCAGATAAACCTAATAAAGTTAAAGCTATAGGTATGTCAGTTTTATCAATAAATTTTTCTAAAATATCTTGCGCTTTAGAAATTATAATACCATGTCCAGCCAATATATATGGACGTTTAGCATTATTAATTATTGTAGCAATATTATTAAGAGATTTTATAATTACTTTTTTTTTAGGTAAATAAAAATCAATATGCTTGCATTTGCTATAATAAAACTTCTTATTTAATTTATCTAATTGTGCATTTTTAGTTATATCAATCAAAATTGGACCTGGCCTACCTGTAGATGCGATATGAAAAGCTTTAGCTATAATATCTGATATACTATTACAATCTACTATTTGATAATTCCATTTAGTAATTGAATGTGTCATACTAATTATATCAGCTTCTTGAAATGCATCTGTACCTAACAAATTCGAATTAACTTGACCAGTTATACATATTATTGCTGTAGAATCCATCATAGCATCAGTAATACCTGTTAACAGATTTATTGCACCTGGGCCAGAAGTAGCAATACATATTCCAATATTACCTGTTATTCTATAATAACCTTGAGCAGCATGTACTGCACCCTGTTCATGTCGTACTAATATATGATTAATAGTATGTTTATATTTATATAAGGCATCATATAACGGCATAATAGCCCCTCCTGGATATCCAAATATAGTGGTAACATTTTCATTCAATAAAGATTCTATAATTGCTTCAGATCCATTAATCATAGATTTATTTATTTAGATTTATAATTTTAAATATAATTATATATTTATTATTATTAAAATATATCAGTAACACAACCTTTAGAAGCAGAAGATACACTATGTATATATTTTTTTAAAATACCATTTTTAACTTTAAATGGAGGCATTTTCCAATGTTTTTTTCTAATATTTATTTCTTCAATAGATAGATCAACAGTTAATAAATTATTAATTACATCTATTGTTATTTTATCTCCATCCTTAATCAATGCTATTGTACCTCCATCTTGTGCTTCTGGAGTTATATGACCTACAACAAAACCATGAGTACCTCCTGAAAATCTTCCATCTGTTATAAGTGCTACATCTCTTCCTAATCCAGCACCAACAACAGCTGCTGTCGCGCTTAGCATTTCAGGCATACCTGGACCTCCTTTAGGTCCACAATATCTAATGACAATAACAGAACCTTTTTTTATAATATTATCCTTCACAGCTTTAATCATATCACTTTCACTGTTAAAAACCTGTGCTTTGCCTGAAAAATATTCACCTTCATGGCCAGTTATTTTAGCAACAGAACCTTCACAAGCAAGATTTCCATATAAAATTTGTATATGTCCTTTACTTTTTATAGGCTTATCAAAGCTTCTTATAATATTTTGACTATTTGAAATAGGCTCCACTTCATTTAAATTTTCTTCTACTGTACAGCCTGTAACCGTCATACAATCTCCATGTATTAAATTTTTATTCATTAACATTTTCATTAAAGATGGTATTCCTCCTATAGAATGCATATCTTCCATTAAGTATTTTCCACTGGGTCTAAAATCAGCTAAATAAGGTATTTTATCGCTTATTTTTTGAAAATCTTTAATTGTAAAATCAATATTAGCAGCTTTTGCTATAGCAATAATATGTAAAACTGCATTTGTTGAACCACCAAGAGCTATAATTACGGTAACTGCATTTTCAAAAGCTTTTCTAGTTAATATATCTCTAGGTTTAATATCATTAATTAATAATTTTTTTATATATAGCGATACATTAAGACATTCTGTTTTTTTATCATTACTTATAGCTAAATAAGAAGCACTATATGGTAAACTCATACCTAAAGCTTCACTTGCACTTGCCATAGTATTGGCTGTATACATACCACCACAAGCTCCAGGTCCAGGACACGCATTTTTTATAATATTATTATATGTATTATCATCAATTTTATTTGCAAATTTTTCACCTAAGGCTTCAAATACAGATGCAATATCTAATTTTCTATTTTGATATAATCCTGCTTTTATAGTGCCTCCATATATCATTATACTAGGCCTATTTAATCTTGCCATTGCAATTAATGATCCTGGCATATTTTTATCACAACCCATAACTGATATAATACCATCATAAGATTGAGCATTAGTAATAACTTCAATTGAATCTGCTATTATTTCTCTTGATGGTAACGAATATCTCATGCCAGATGTACCCATAGATATACCATCACTTACTCCTATTGTATTAAAAATTAATCCTAATAATTTAGATGATTTCATACCATTTTTAACTAATTTTGCTAAACTATTTAAATGCATGTTGCAAGGATTACCCTCATATCCAGCACTAACAATTCCTATAATAGGATTAATAAAATCTTCATCTTTTAATCCAGCAGCATACAACATAGCTCTAGCTCCTGGCTGATTTTTATTCTGTGTTATGGTTTTACTATATTTATTGATTATATGTGGCATTTTAATGATATTACATAAATTTATATAATTAAATAGAACTAATACTAATATATAAATTTTTGGAATAAAATTAAGTAATATAAAATTAATTTTATTTAATAACAGAATTATAAAATATATGAATAATATATATAAATTTACACTTTATAACAATTTACGAATTATTATAATGAAAGAATCAAATTCATATGATGTTGGTGTATTTAATATTCTATATAAAGTAGGATCAAAAAACGAAAATCCCAACAAAACGGGAATTGCACACCTATTTGAACATTATATGTTTAGCGGTTCAAAACATATAATCAATTATGATAATATAATTAGCAAAATAGGGGGATATAGCAATGCTTTTACAAGTCAAGATTACACAAATTATTATGTAAAATTTCCAATATATAATATAGAAACAATATTTTGGCTAGAATCTGATAGAATGAATAATTTGGTTTTTTCAGATAAAAAACTTGCAATACATAAGAGAGTTGTTATAGAAGAATTTAAGGAATATTATTACAATAATCCATATGGGGATTCAGAATTAATTTTACAAGATTTATCATATGATAGTCATCCATATAAATGGTGTGTTATTGGAAAAAATATTGATCATATTAATTCAATAACACTTAATGATATAAAAGAATTTTATAATAAATATTATAATCCTTCAAATGCAATTATTAGTATTATAGGTAATGTGAATATAAATTACATATATAATTTAGCATTAAAATGGTTTTCAAAAATTGCTAATAAACATAAATTAACTATCAATTATAATATAAAAGATTCAAAAAATAAATTTAAATTTTGTAAAAAAACAAAAAATATAACACATAATGTGATATATCAATCATGGCAAATGGATGGATTTCTATCTAAAGAATACTATATATTAAATTTAATATCTAATGCTATATCTTCTGATATTTCTTCTTTGTTATATAATAATTTAATTATAAAAAAGAAGATTTTTTTTTCAATTAATTCATATATAACAGATAATATAGAATCTGGTTTATTTATTATTAAAGGTAAAATTTTAAGTGGAATAGATATTGAAATGGCTTATAAAGCAATTATAAATGAGATGGAAAAAATTAAAGAATTTGGTATAAATATTTACCAAATACAAAAAGCAAAAAATAAAATAAAATTTACTTATATAATGTCACTTATAAATATTACTGAAAAAGCTTTTTATTTAGCTTTATTCGAAATGATCAAAAATGCTAACAGTTATAATGATTATATTAATAAATATGATTTTATAGATAATAATGATATAAAAAAGATAGCTAAAAATATTTTTAAAAGAAACAATTCATCAGTTTTATATTATACTAAAAAATAATTTTTATAATATGATTAAGAAATTAAAACATCCGTTTATCCATAAAATAAAAAATATAAATTTAAATTTTCCAATTAAATACAAATTATCTAATAATATTGAATTATTTTGTTTTTTTACTGGGCAATATACAATAACAAGAATAGATTTTACATTTTCACATAATCATTTTTTAGATAAAAACTTTATTAATTACCTAACTTTTAATGATTTAATATTATCGGGCACCAATAAATATAATTCATTTACATTACATGAATTATTAAATTATTATGGAACTACTTACGATGTATATAGTTGTGTTGAATACATTAATATTACTATTTATGTAATGAATAAATTTATAGGTAATATATTACCTGTTATAAAATCCATTTTATTAGAATCAATATTTTCACATAATGAGATAGAAACATATAAAACTAATACTATTCAAAATTTAATATACAACTCAAAGAATAATGAAGTTTTAGCTAATAATGCATTTAAAAAAATTATTTTTGGTAAAAATACATTATATGGATATGTACCTGATATTAATGATATTATTAATATACATCCTCAAAATATTAGATTCATTTATAAAAGAACATTTAATACACAAAATTGTAAAATTATCTTATCATCTCATAAAAATAACTATAATATTTTATACATGTTAAAAAATTGTTTTGATTTTGTATGGCCTAATAATACATATTATAATTTTAGTAAAAAATTTCAAAAAATTCAACCTGAACCTACAGGATCATATAAAATACATACAATTAAAAAAACACAATCTATTATATATATAGGTAAAGTCCTAGATATTACTAAAAATGATTCAGATTATATTATATTAAAATTTATAAATACTATTTTAGGAGGATATTATAATTCTAGATTAATGAACATTTTAAGAGAAGAAAAAGGATATACCTATAATGTAAGTTCACATTTATATCCATATTCACAACGATCTATTTTTATAATATATACTTGCATTAATAACAATTATCTTAAAACAACATTAGATATTATAGATACTGAAATAAAAAAAATATGTGAATATAAAGTTAATTTACAAGAATTAAATATGGTTAAACAATATATGTTAGGAGAATTTATAAATAGTTTCGATAATATATTTTCAATATCTGACAAGTTTAAAAATTTTTTAAATATTAAATCATATATAAATTACTATCAAAATTATATAGATAACGTACAATCAGTTAATAGTATTCAAATACAATATATTGCTAAAAAATATCTAAATAATGATTTTCATAAAGTTATTATTTAATTTTATTAAAATATAGATTTTATTAATTCTTTATTTAAACTACTAATTACATCTAAAGATATATTTTTAGGACATTCAGCAGAACAAGCACCTGTATTAGTGCAACTACCGAATCCTTCTTTATCCATTTGCTTGATCATAGATTTAACTCTTTTAGATTGTTCTGGCATTCCTTGTGGTAATTGAGAGAATTGATATATTTTAGCGCCAACAAATAACATTGCAGAGGCATTTTTACAAGCAGCTACACAAGCACCACATCCAATACACGCTGCAGCATCTAAAGATTTATCGGCATTTAATTTAGGAATAATAATTTCATTAGCATCTACAGCATTACCTGTGTTTAACGATATATAACCTCCTTTAGTTATTATTCTGTCAAAGGAAGATCTATCAACTATTAAATCTTTTATAATAGGAAATGCATTTGATCTCCATGGTTCTACAATTATAGTATCACCGTAATTAAAAGATCTCATGTGTAATTGACATGTCGTAATACTATTTTTAGGACCATGAGGCCTACCATTTATAAACATAGAACAAGATCCACATATTCCTTCTCTACAATCATGATCAAATGCAATTGGATCCTTTTTAGCATAGATAAGTTTTTCATTTAAAACATCAAACATTTCTAAAAATGACATATCTGGAGATATATCATTTAATGTATAATTTTCAAACTTACCTTTATGATTTGAACTTACTTGTCTCCATACTTTTAATGTTAATTTTAATTTATTATTCATAATAATATCATTTATAACTTCTTTTTGATGGTAATATATTAGAAAATATTAAATTTTCTTTATGTAATTTATGTGTTTTATTATGTGATAAATATTCCCAATTGGCAATATAGCTATAATTTTTATCATCTCTCATGGCTTCATTATCCTTAGTTTGATATTCTTCTCTAAAATGACTACCACATGATTCATTACGATTTAATGCATCTATACACATCAATTCTCCCATTTCTAAAAAATTAGCTAATCTAATACCTTTTTCCAATTCTATGTTTAATGATTTGCTATTTCCATTAATAAAAACACAATTCCAAAATTCTTTTTTTAATAATTTTATTTTATCAATTGCATCTTTTAATTTATCTTCATTGCGTGACATACCACACTGATTCCACATTATTTTACCTAATTTTCTATGAAAATAATCAACCGGCTTAGATCCTTGAACATTCAATAATTTATCAATATTATTTTTTACTAATATTTCAGCATTATTAAAAGATTGATTTATTTCATATTGTGTATTATTATTTGAATATTTAGATAAATAAGATCCTAATGTATTAGATATAATAAAATAACCATCTGCTAAGCCTTGCATTAAAGCCGAAGCTCCCAATCTATTTGCACCATGATCAGAAAAATTGCATTCTCCAATTGCGTATAATCCTTTTATATTAGTCATTAATTCATAATCAACCCATAATCCCCCCATAGTGTAATGAATAGCTGGATATATAGTCATAGGATGTTTATAAGGATTAATACCTGTTATTTGTTTATACATAGAAAATAAATTACCATATTTATTTTCAATAACTTTTTCTCCTATTTTATATATTAAATCATTAGTGTAATTATCTATTCCGCATTCCAATTTACCATATCGATAAATAGCATCTTTAAAATCAAGATATACACCCATTTTAGAATTACCAACACCATAACCTAAATCACACCTTTCTTTTGCAGCTCTCGAAGCAACATCACGTGGCACTAAATTACCAAAAGTAGGATAACGTCTTTCTAAATAATAATCACGTTCAATTTCTTTAATATCATTTGGATTTCGTATTTCATTTTTACATTTAGGTACCCATATTCGACCATCATTTCTTAATGATTCAGACATTAAAGTTAATTTTGATTGATAATCACCTGAAACAGGTATACATGTTGGATGTATTTGAACATAACATGGATTAGCAAATAAAGCTCCTTTTTTATATGCTTGCCAAATTGCAGTAACATTACTATTCATAGCATTTGTTGACAAATAAAAAACATTACCATAGCCTCCAGAAGCTAAAATAATAGCATGCCCAAAATGTCGCTCTAAACTTCCATTTACAAGATTTCTTACTATGACGCCAATAGCTATATTATTTTTCACAACAATATCCATCATTTCATGCCTATTGTATAACAATACTTTTCCCATATTAACTTGACGCATTAAAGATCCATAAGCACCTAACAATAATTGTTGCCCAGTTTGACCTGCAGCATAAAATGTTCTGGATACTTGTACTCCTCCAAATGATCTATTGCTTAATAAACCATTATATTCTCTAGCAAATGGAATACCCTGTGCTACACATTGATCAATAATACTACCACTTATTTCAGACAATCTATACACATTAGCTTCTCTAGATCTGTAATCACCACCTTTAATTGTATCATAAAATAATCTATAAATGCTATCTCCATCATTTTGATAATTCTTAGCAGCATTAATTCCACCTTGAGCAGCAACAGAATGAGCCCTACGGGGAGAATCTTGATAACAAAAAATTTTGACATTATATCCTAATTCTGCTAATGAAGCAGCTGCAGATGATCCAGCTAATCCTGAACCAATAATAATTATATTATATAATTTTTTATTATTAGGACTTATTAAATTAACGGTTGACTTATATTTTGTCCATTTTAAATGAAGATCTCCTTCGGGTATTTTGGGATTTAATATCATGTTAAAAAAAATAAATTATTATTTATAATAAAAAAATAAATAGGAATAATTGCAAATAATAGTGGAACTAAAACAGAAAATATAGCAATACCAATTATATTTATTATATATCCATAATACTGAAAATTTATACCTAAAGTTCTAAAAGCACTTTGAAATCCATGTAATAAATGTGCAGATATAGCTATCATAGATATTATATAAATGAAAACTATCCACGATATTTTAAATGTTTCTACAACTATTTTATATAAATTTCTATATATATAAACTACTTGACCTTTATTGTTATAAAAATAAAATCCATTACAACTATAATCTTTAATGATATCAAAATCATTAATTTCTCTAAAAGATACAATTGAATTATTTTTAACATCTTTTATATATTCTATATAAGGTATATATCCAAATTTACATTTCCACCAAAAATTAGACATATGTACTATTATAAAAAATAATATTATTGTGCCTAATAAAGCCATATTATTAGATATCCAAGTAGAATTTTTTTTTCTATTAATATAATAATAATTCTTTGATCTAGATTTTTTACTTTTAATTAGTAAATAAATACTCATAGTTACATGAATAATAATACTTAAATATAACAACCAACTAAAAATTTTAATAATTATATTACTAGACATAAATGCAGAATATTTATTAAAAGAAAATCCATAATCATTTATAAATAGTTTAAGATTGCCAATTAAATGCACTATTAAAAATAAACATAAGAATAATCCCATTAATGCAACAATTATTTTCTTTCCTATAGAAGAATTAAATATAATATTCATAATATTTTAATTTTAAAATTAATTATTTTTTTTACAGTTTTTACATATTAATATCAATACTCCAAATATTATAAATGGAATACTTAAAATTTGCCCTATATTTAATTTTATACTACTAAAATAGTATAAATATTCTGATTCTTTTAAAAATTCTATTACAAATCTAAAACTGAAAATTAATGTTATTAAAATAGAAAAAATATAACCATCACCTATTCTTAATTTATTAATTTTATAATTTTGTATCAAAACAAAAAATAATATCAAATATAAAATTGACTCATATAATTGAACTGGATGTCTAGGTATTGAATCAATATTATCAAAAATAAATCCATATTGTAATTTAGTAGGAATTCCTATTATTTCAGAATTAATCAAATTAGCAATTCTAATTATAGAACAAAAAAAAGGTACTATTAATGAAATCAAATCAAGTATTTCTATATACTTTATTTTATATTTTATTGCAAAATAATATAGTCCTATAAGTAATCCTATTGCGCTTCCATGACTTGATAAACCTCCATTCCATATAAATAAAAATTCTACTTTATTATGTATATAATAATCATAATTGTACAATAAACAGTGTCCTAATCTTGCACCTATAATAGCACTAAATACTGAATATATTTCAAGTTTATCTATTAATTTTTTTTTATAAAAAAAATAATTACTAATATTATATCTAATAATATAATTACTGATAAATATAGCCACAATCCATAATAATCCATACCATCTTAACTTGATAAATTTCATATCAATGATAACAGGATTAGGATGCCAATGAATATAATTTAATATCATAAAATATTACTTTAATAATTGATATAATTTTCAAACCAATGATCAATATTAGAAATATCTTTTCTTATTATATTTTTAGCTAAAAAATCACATCTATTGTTATATATATTATCAGAATGCCCTTTAATCCAATAAAAATTAATCATATATGTTTTTATAAATTTGTAAATCTTTATCCATAAATCTTTATTTTTAATATTTTTAAAATCATTTTTTATCCATTTATCTAACCATCCTTTTTGTATAGAATTAACAACATATTTTGAGTCAGAAAATACAGATATATCTTTAACGTAAAAAATTAAACTAATATATTCTAATGCAAAAATTATAGCTAATAATTCCATTCTATTATTGGTTGTTACTCTAAATCCCTTAGATATTTCTTTATATGAATTTCCACATTTAATAATGGCAGCACACCCCCCTGGACCAGGATTACCTTTAGATGATCCGTCAGTATATATTGTGATCATAAATATGATATTATTTTTTTATATAAACCAAATATACTATTATGTAAAATAAACATATATATTTTTTGACAAAAATTATTAATAATATTATATTATAATTAAATTAATATTCTTCATTTAAAGTGATATTATGAAAATATTTTTTTTAATAGATTGTATTATTATTACATATATAATTAATCTCTTAATTAAGATAATTAACAAATTATTAAATTATCATAATTTTAATAAAATAAAAGTTATTTATTCGCCTAAATTTAATAAAAAAACTATAGGCACTTATATAAAGTATAAAAAATTATTATAATATTTATAAATGTAGATGATAAAAAAAATAGAAAAATTTCTCTATGAGAATAATATTAAAAGTAATAATATTAAAATATTATTAGCAGTTAGTGGAGGAATAGACTCAATGACTATGATAAATTGTTTTCAAAAACTTAAATTTAAAATATCAATTGCACATTGTAATTTTAAATTAAGAGGCAATGAATCATATAATGATATGTTATTTGTAAAAAATTTTTCTATAAAAAATAATATTATTTTTTATTGTAATTCATTTAATACTGTTAGATATGCACAAATAAATAAAATATCTAATCAAATGTCAGCAAGATATCTTAGATATAATTGGTTTCATTTTATAGCTTCTAAATATCAATATGATTATATAGCTACAGCACATCATGCTAGTGATGCATTAGAAACTTTTTTAATAAATTTTATTAAGGGAGCAAATATAAATGGATTATCAGGAATAATGCATATAAATAAAAATATAATAAGACCTATGATTTTATGTACTAAAAATGAAATTATAGAATATGCTGATAAGCATGATATAAAATATAGAGAAGATAAATCTAATAATAATAATTATTATTGGAGAAATTTATTAAGAAATAAAGTAATTCCTATTTTAAAAACTTTAAATCCATCGTTAGAAATTACATCATTTAAAACTTATTATAATATTATAAAAGCTAAAAATTTAATTAAAAATACTAATTATGATATTATTGTAAAAATTGATAAAAATACTTATTATATTTATTTAAAAGATCTTAGAAATGATATTAATTATTTTATAGTTTATAAATTTTTATATAAATGTAATTTTAATTTTAAAACAATTTACAATATTATTAATTATAAATATCAATCAGGTAAATATTTTAAAACTAAAAACTATATATTGACATATTCTAATGATAGAATTATCATACATAATAATGCATATGATAGTATAAAATTATTTAATAAACGAAAAACATTACAAATATCAATAATTGATAATATAGGATCAGTTATTTTTAATAAATCTAAATTTATAGAATATTTTGATTTTGATAAACTTAATATGCCTTTAAAATTAAGATATTGGAATTATGGTGATAAATTTGTTCCATTAGGATGTGAATATAATGTAAAATTAAGTGATTTTTTTATAAATAATAAAATACTTAATTATAAAAAAAAAGAAATACCAATATTAACATCAAATGAACAAATAATATGGATAATAGGGTATAGAATTAATAATAATTTTAAATTAACAAAATATTCTAAAAAAATATGCATTGTACAATACAACCCTATTATCTAATATTGTTCATTGATTTTATAGCCTTGTCATCTTTTTTAATATAAAAAATTGATATAAATAAAATTATTATATAGAGTATAAGTAAATATATACTGTTACCAAATTTTAAATCAATATCATAATAAAATTTATTAACTATTGTAATAATATTAATGATACATGAAAATATTATCATTAATGTAGTTATTATATTAAAATAACAAATTATAATTTGTAATTGATGATTTTTATAATTTATAACAATTAAATATAATGATAATAATATAATAGATAATATTAATATATTAATTGAATTATAGCATACTTTTATTTCTTTATTATGGAGATAATATTTTTGAATAATATTAATTGATATATCATCTATATTATAATAATTATCAATTATATTTTGCATTTTTAAATATGCAAATTTACAATTTTTTATAATAAATATTAAAATAAATAAATCAATCAATATAAGTATATTTTGAATTCTTTGAATCATAATATTATTTATATTTTTTACAATAAATTTATAAAAAACAATATATAATTAAAAATGTTTAGATATTTTATTAAAATACAATATTTAGGTACTAACTACAATGGCTGGCAAAAACAAATTAATACATCTAATACAATTCAACATTATATTGATAAATCTTTTAGTATTGTTTTGAATTACAATATAAAAACTATAGGTAGTAGTAGAACAGATACTGGCGTACATGCTATAAATCAATTTGCTCATTTTGACTATATAAAATTAATAAATATAAAAACAGTTATTAAATCTGTTAATTGTATTCTTCCTAAAGATATATCTATTTTAAAAATCATCCATGTCAATAGTAATTATCATTCTAGATATGATGCTATTAATAGAATATATAAATATAATATACATTTTTATAAAAATCCATATCTAATAAATACAAGTTTGCTTATACAAAATAAAAAATCAATAAATTTTAATACTATGAATTTAGGAGCTAAAATAATACAAAAAAACAATGATTTTGCCGCATTTTGTAAAAAAAATAAACATTGTAATAGTACAATATGTAATATTGAAAATGCTTTTTGGATAAAACAAAAAAACAACGGAATATTTTTTATAAAATCTAATAGATTTTTAAGAGGTATGGTTAGAAATATTGTAGGATTATTATTAATATTAGGATTTGATATTATTAATATTTCTGATATACAAAATATTATAGATAGTAAAAATATATATAGCTTGTGTAATGCAGCACCTGCTCAAGGATTACATTTATATAAAATAGAATATCCTTATCAATTATTTTAGTATTTTGCATTTATTACATTTATTTAATTTAAAATCATTATTATAATTATATAAAAACATTTTTTTTATATTATAAAAACAAGACAAAATAAATAATACTATTATAAATAGTATGCATATATTGTCAAGTATTATATAAAAATTTAAGTTATTATAACACATTTTGATGATTATTTTTAAAATCATGCATAAATTTATCAATACCTATATCAGTAAGAGGATGATTAGATAAATTTAAAATATTTTTCAATGAGCTTGTAATAACGTCTGCACCTGACATAGCACAATGTACAATATGCATGCTATCACGTATAGAAGCAGCTAAAATTTGAGTTTTTATATTATAATTCTTAAATACTGATTTGATTGCTTTAATTAATTGAAGTCCATTCATATTAATATCATCAATACGTCCAATAAATGGCGAAACATAAGTAGCACCAACTTTAGCAGATAGAATAGCTTGACCAACTGAAAATACTAATGTACAATTAGTTTTTATATTTTTTTTGGATAAAGTATTAATCGCTTTTACTCCGTCAATAGTCATAGGAATTTTGACTACAATATTATTATGTATTTTTGATAAATTTTCTGCTTCAACAATAATATCTTCATATTTACTGGATAAAACTTCTGCACTAACATCTCCATTTATAGCATTACATATTTTTTTGTAATGATTATACATTTTTGTTTTATCAACTATATTTTCTTTAGACATTAGTGAGGGATTTGTAGTAACTCCATCTAATATTCCGATTTTATTAGCTTTTAAAATATCATTTAAATTAGCAGTATCTATAAAAAATTTCATATAAATTAAAATTTAATTATGTTTTTTAAATATTATTAATATAATTACATATAAAGTCACCAAATTCACTAGTAGTACAAAAATTATTATTATTTATATCTTTGGTCACTATATTACAATCAATTGCTTTGTTAACAGCTGTAAGTATTAAATTACTTGCATATTCTAGTTGCAAATATTTTAACATCATAGATAAAGATAGTATAGAACCAATAGGATTAGCAATATTTTTGCCTTTAGCTTGAGGAAAAGATCCATGTATAGGTTCGTAAATAGGTGTTTTGCTGCCTATTGATGAGGATGGTAATAACCCTAATGATCCTACTATTGTACTAGCTTCATCTGATAAAATATCACCAAACATATTATCAGTTAATATAATATCAAATTGTGATGGATTAGATATAATTTGCATAGCTGCATTATCAACTAACATATAGTTAACACTTACATCATGATATAACTTAGAATATTGGCTAACTATTTTACGCCATAATTTAGATGTAGCTAAAACATTAGCTTTATCAACTAATGTTAAATGTTTTTTTCTTTTTTTAGCATGTTCAAAAGCTAAACATGTAATACGTTTTATTTCATCAGAAGTATATATACATTCATCATATGCTTCATTGTTATCATATTTTTTATTTCCAAAATAAATACCTCCAGTTAGTTCTCTATAAATAATAAAATCAACATTTTGTATAAACTCAGATTTAATAAATGATTTATCAATTAATTTGTTATAAATTTTAACTGGTCTTATATTGCAATAAACTTTCATAGCTTTTCTTAATTGCAATAATCCATCTTCAGGTTTTACTTTATTATTACAATTATATTTATCATCACCAACAGATCCTAATAAAATGGCATCTGATTTGCTAGCTGTCTCAATGGCTTTATTTGTTAGTGGAATTCCAAACTTTTCTATTGATATTGCACCTATATACTCATATAATAACTTAAATTGATAACCATATTTTATTGATAACGATTTCAATACTTTAATGGATTCATTAACAACTTCTGGACCTATACCATCTCCCTGCAATATTGTTATTGTATATTCTTTTTTATTCATATTTATTTTATTGTATAAAAATAGTACTTTTTGTTATAATTAAGTTCGAAGTTTGTTATTTTATTTTTAATGGACATAAGAAAATCTATATCGTCATATCCATTAATAAAACACATCTTTTTATATAAACCTATTGAAAAGTCAATACTTACATTATATTTATCTATTGATAAAACAGATTTTTTAATATCAACCTTAAATAATGTTTTTGGATTATCAATTGCTATATTTGTTATAATATTTAAGTATTGTTCTGATATTTCTATAGGCAACAAACCTTTATTAAGCGCATTATTTTTAAATATATCAGCAAAAAAACTAGATATTACAACTTTGAAACCATAATCTAATATAGCCCATACTGCATGTTCTCTACTAGAACCACATCCAAAATTTCTACCAGTAATTAAAATATTACCTGAATATTTTGTATTATTAAGTATAAAACTTTCATTTAATTGATTATTAGAGTTATATCTCCAATCTTTAAATAAACAATCCCCAAAACCAGTATTAGAAACAGATTTTAAAAATCTAGCAGGTATTATTTGATCTGTATCAATATCATTAATTGGCAATGGAACCGCTCTTGATTTTAATTCAATAAATTTTTCCATTTAGAATAATATTTTTATAATTAATATAAAAATATTATAATATATATTAAAATATATTATTTAATATTATATCTGTAACTATAATGCAATTTAATGATATTGCTATCAATATAGATTTTAAAAAATATTTAATTGATCTTGTAAATAAAAAAAAAATACCTAGTGTAATTTTATTATATAATACTGATAATACTAGTAATTTACATATAGCTATTGCATATAGCCAATATATATGCTGTATCAATAAATCCACATATGATTCATGTGGCAAATGTATATCTTGCTATCAATATAATCAATTAATTTATCCTGATTTATATTTTTCATATCCATTTATATCCCATAAATCTAATAAATATAATAATGCTTTATTCTTTTTAGAAAAATGGAAAAATTTATTTTTAAAAAATTATTATCTTTCCTCTAAAGATTGGTTTAATATAATAACAAATAATTATAAAAAACCCATCATAACAATATCAGAATGTCATAATATAATAAAAAATATTAATTATAAACCTTTAAAATCTATATATAATATATATATTATATGGCTTCCTGAATATATGTATGATAATGGTAATATACTTTTAAAAGCTTTAGAAAGAATATTTTCATATAGTATAATATTTTTAATACCTGAATCAATAGATAAAATACTACCTACAATAGTATCTAGAGCAATGTTAATAAAAGTACCAAATCTTACAAAAAATGAATTACTAATTTTTCTTAAAAAGAATTATACAAATAATATTAATGATATTTATGAAATATCTAAAGGTAATATTACATATGCTATATCATTGATAAATAAAAATTATTTAAATCATTTTTCTTTATTTAAACAATGGATGCGTAGTTGTTTTAAATGTAAGTTTAAAAGCATTATTGAATTATTAGAAATATTTTTACAAAAAGATAAAAATTATTTTATAGATTTTTTAATATATAGTTTAAATGTTTTTAAAGCTTGTTGCACATATAAAGTTTATAATATATTGCCGAATAAATGTTTATTTTTAGATAAAAATTTTGTTAGTAATTTCTCATTATTAGTATCTTTTGAAAATTATGTAAAATTTATTAATATTATAGAAGAAGCAATATATGATATAAAACATAATACAAATATGAGAATAACTTTTATACATATATCAATAATGATATCTAATATTATAAAATTGTGTTAATTTTATAAATAATTAATTATATCCTCTAATTTCATTAAACGTGATCCTTTAATAAGACATTTACAATTCTTAATTGATTTTTTTAATAAAAAATCAATTAAATGCCTTTTAGTTGAAAAAAATAAAATATTACCATTAGATATTACATATTTAAATTTATAAAATAGTTCACCAACTAGTAAAGTTTTTATATTAGTTCTAATAATAATATTAATTATTAATTTATGATATTTATCAGTATGTATTCCTAATTCATACATATTGCCTAATATCATTAATCTATTGTCATTATTTGATTCTACAAGATAAAAGTTTTTTATAGCTTCAAATAAACTATTGGGATTAGAATTATATGCATCTAATATAACAATGTTATTTTTTGTAATAATTTTTTGTGATCTATTATCACAAGATATATATTCAGATATAACATTATTAATAATATTAACTGGTATTTTAAAAAAAACTGCTACTGCAATAGATGATAATATATTGTCTAAATTATATAGGCCTATTAAATTTATATAAATTAAGTTTTTATTATGATATTGTTTTATATACCATTCAAGTAATAATTTTGGTTTTATTGTTTTCCAATATCCTATAATATCATTATTTATATTACTACCATACAATATTTTTTTATAATAATTTATAGTTATTCTATTTAAATAGTTATAATTATTATTTACAAATAAATATCCATTATTGGACATTACAAAATCATATAATTCTTTTTTAGCTTTTTTAATATTGTTGATACTGTTGAAATAATATAAATGAGCTTTACCTATATTGGTTATAATACCATAATCTGGCAATGCAATAGAACATAATTTATTAATATCATTTATTTTACGACTACCCATTTCTATTATGGCAAAATTAGTATCATTATTAATTTTTAAAATTGTTAAAGGTACTCCTATTTCATTATTATAATTTAAGTCAGTACTTATAACATTATATTTAGTAGATAAAATATTGTTTAATATATTCTTAGTAGTAGTTTTACCATTTGTTCCAGTAATTCCAATTACTTTACATTTATGCTTTAATCTATGTATTTTAGCGCAATATTGTAAGGTAATTAATACATTGTCTACTAATATATATTGAAAATTATTTTTTATTACTTTTACATCATCTACAACAGCTATTACAGCACCTTTTTTTAAAGCTTCTTCAGCAAAAAAATTACCATTATAATTTTTTCCTTTTAAAGCAAAAAAAATACAATTATTATTGATAGTTCTACTATCTATTGAAATTTTTTTATAAATACTATAATATTTATAAACTTTATAATTTATATTAATATTCATATAATTAATAAATTATATAATTTTAATTATCTTTTATTAAAATGAATTAATTTAACTGTATCGACTTATCATGATAATCGACAAAATAAAAGAATTTTCAGAAAATTTACATGAAGAAACAATCAATAATAGAAGACATATACATATGAATCCAGAATTATCATTTAAAGAATATAACACCTGTAAATATATTATAAAATATTTAGAATATAATAAAATTATATGTAAAAAAATTATAAATACAGGAGTATATGGATTTATTAAAGGTGAAAAAAAAAATAATATCACTAACAATAATATTCTATTAAGAGCTGATATAGACGCTTTACCTATTGCAGAAAATAATAAAACCATATATAAATCTCACATAGATGGTATAATGCATGCTTGTGGTCATGATGTTCATACATCATCTTTATTAACTACTTTAAAAATTTTAAATAATTTAAAAAAATATTTTTCTGGAATTATTAAATTTATATTTCAACCTGGAGAAGAATTATTCCCTGGTGGGGCATATAAAATTATAAAAGGGGGTTTATTTGATTATGAAAAACCATCTAACATATTAGGGCAACATGTATTTCCATTGTTAAATACTGGAACAGTAGGGTTCCATATTGGAAAATATATGGCTAGTTCTGATGAATTATATGTTACTGTTAAAGGTAAAGGAGGTCATGCAGCTATGCCTAATTTAAATATAGATCCTATTTTAATTGCATCTCATATTATAACTGGGTTACAACAAATTATAAGTAGAAATAATGATCCTAAAAATCCTAGTGTATTATCATTTGGTAAAATAAATACTAATGGAGCTACTAATATAATACCATCTGTAGTTAATATAGAAGGTACATTTAGAACTATGGATGAAAAATGGAGATTTGAAGCACATAATATAATGAAAAAAATGGCTAAAGGTATTGCTAGGTCAATGGGTGGATCTTGTAGCTATATTATAAAAAAAGGTTACCCATTATTAATTAATGATCCTCATTTTACTAAAAATATGATTAAAATGTCAAAAAAATATTTAGGTAATAACAATGTAGAAGAATTAGATGTATGGATGGGATCAGAAGATTTTGCCTTTTATACACAAATTATAAAAGGTTGTTTTTACAGATTAGGTACAAGTGATAGATTTGACAAAAATACTACAAATTCTGTACATACTTCTAATTTTGATATTGATGAAAAATCATTAAAAATAAGTACAGGTTTAATGGCTTTTTTAGCTATTCAGTCATTATAACGTATTAATAAACTATTAATTTGTTGTTTATATTGATCTATTTTTATAGATACATCTTTATATTTTTTATATTCTTTTTGAATGATACTTTTTGGTGCATTTGTTAAAAAATAATTATTTTTAATTTTAATATTAATTTTATTTTTAAATTTTGTTAGAATATCAATTTTTTTCTGAATAGACAATTTTATATCTTCTATTATATCTTTATTAATGTTATTAACAATAATATTTACTCCTATAATATCATCATTTAATAAAAAACATTCTTCACAATTAGAATTATAAACATCATAAATAATATCTTTAATATTGATAAATATTGAAATTATTGTTTTATATTTTTCATAAAACAATTTATTATTACTCTTAATATAAAGAGTAATTTCATTATTTATATTTAAATGGTGTTTTTTAATAATATTTCTAATTTTATGAATTATATATTGTACATCATTCATTTCATAAATAGTATTCATATCAATATAACTTGATTTTGGATATCTAGTTATAGATAAAATTTTTGAATCACATTGTATTTTACTCCATATTTCTTCAGTGATAAATGGAATAAATGGATGTAATATTTTTAATAAATATTTTAAATACTCAAGTGTTTTGTTATAATATTTTTGGTTCATATTATTATTTTTAACAAAACTTTTTATTATTTCTAAATAAAATGAACAAAAATCTTCTTTATACATTTTATATATATATATAAATACTCCTGATATATCATATTTATCATATAAAATATTAGTATCATAAATTAATTTGTTTATTTTATTATCAAACCATTTAATAATAATATTATCAGTTTCTATATTATGAAAATTATTTTGCCAATTTTTTATTAACAAAAAAGAATTCCATATTTTATTAATAAAAATATATCCTTGTTTACAATAAGATTCATCAAATAAAACATCATTATCAGTTTTAGATGCTAATATCATGCTTATTCTTATACTATCAGCTCCATATTTTTTTATTAAATTATTAATATCTGGTGAATTTCCCAATGATTTAGACATTTTTTTACCATTTTTATCACGTACAATACCAGTTAAATAAATATTTTTAAAAGGAGTTTTTTTTGTTAATAAAATTCCTGCAATAACCATTCTAATAACCCAAAAAAATAAAATCTCTGGAGCAGTAATAACAATATTAGTAGGATAATAATAATTAAAATTTTTTTCATTAAATACTTTTATAGGCCATAACCAAGATGAAAACCATGTATCTAAAATATCATTATCTTGCTTTATATATTGTATAGATATTGTTTTATTGTATTTTAATTCAAATATTTTAATAGCTTTATAAATATCTTTAGCAGCTACATATTCATTATTATAATACCATATAGGAATACGATGTCCCCACCATAATTGTCTTGATATACACCAATCATGAATATTATTAAGCCAATTTATATATGTATTTATATGTTTTTTAGGTAAAATTTTTATTTTTTCTTCTTTAAGAGATTCTAAAGCTAGATTTGCAAAATATTTCATTTTTAAATACCATTGAGGCATTAACTTGTATTCAAGAATTGATTTAGTTCTATCAGATACTCTGATATAAGCTTTATAATTAGATATTTTATGAATGCTACCTTCATTAGATAACATTTGAACAATTTTTTCTCTTGCTACAAATCTATCCATCCCATTTAATATAGGTGAATTATTATTAATAGTTCCATTATCATTAAATATATTAATAATTGGTAATTTATGCCTTAAGGCAATTTTATAGTCATTAATATCATGAGCAGGAGATACTTTAATACATCCAGAACCAAAATTTTGATCAACATATTCATCTTTTATAAAAGGAATTTCTTTATTGATAATTGGAATTAAAGCTTTTTTATTTTTTAAATCATTATATCTTATATCTTTATTATTAAAACATAAAGCAACATCTGCCATTATAGTTTCTGGCCTTGAAGTTGCTATTATAATATTTTCATTACTATCAATTATTTTATATTTTATATAATATAATTTTCCTAAATATTGTTTTTTTATAACTTCCTCATCAGATATCGTAGTCATATAATGTGGATCCCAATTAACCATTTTATAATCTTTATATATAAATCCTTTATTATATAATTCTATAAAAATATCTTGAACATGATTATAATAATTAGGACTCATTGTATATGTAAATTTAGACCAATCACATGATATTCCGATTTTTTTAATTTGATCTATAATTATTTTACTATATTTATATTTCCATTCATTAACATATTTAATAAATTTATCTCTTGAAATATCATATTTATCAATGTTATATTTTTCTTTTAAAAATTTTAGGACTTTTATTTCAGTAGATATAGAAGCATGATCTATACCAGGAACTAAACAAGCATTATACCCTTTCATTCTATGAAGTCTTATTAGAATATCATGTATAGTTAAATTTAAAACATGTCCCATATGTAATATACCAGTTATATTTGGAGGTGGCATAACAATAGTATAAGGTTGACGTATATCAGGATTTGATATAAACATATTTTTGTCAATCCAATAATTACACCAATAATTTTCTATTTCATTAATATTATTTATGTTCATAACATTTTTAATTATTGTAAAACAATAAATTACAAATCGATATTTTTAAATTGATATTTCATTTCATTAATATCAAATATATTTTTATCATATGAATTATCCATTGTAATACAAGAGGTAGGGCATATATCCAAACACATACCGCAATACATACATTTATTCATATCAATTATAAAATTTTTAGCAAGTAAATTTTTTTTTAATCCATTAGAAGTATATAATGAATTATTTTTGGATTTTACAGTATCAATATTAATACAATTAGTGGGACATATTTTAAGGCATAATTTACATACAATACAATCATTCATATTAATATTTATATTATATCGTCCATTATTATTAATAATACATTTTTCATATGGATATTTAATAGTATAAAATTTGATTTGATTTTTATAAAAAATAGACAATTTAAATATAATATGTTTAAAAGTTTCAATAAAAGTATTAAAAATACTTAAAAGAAAATCTACAATAAAAATCTTCATAAAATGAATAAAATTAATTAATATATAACAAAGAAATAATAATACATATTAAAGATAATGGTATCATTATAGTCCAAAAAAAATACATTGTTTGATCTATTCTCAATCTTAAAACAGTCCATCTAATCCATATTTTAACTATTATCAATATAATAGTTTTTATATTTATACATAAAAAATTACATATATAATTATTAGACCAATGGCTTATATTTGTACTATATAACGATATATTCCAACCACCAAAGAAAAATATTACCATTAATATAGATGACAATAACATTAATGAATATTCAGATAAAAATAAAATTCCCCATTTTAATCCACTATATTCAACATATATTCCTGCTACTAATTCTGATTCTGATTCATATATGTCAAATGGAATTCTATTGCATAATGCTAAACTGGATATAAAAAAAATTATAAATATTATAATAAAATGAGGATATTGAATTATATTCCATTGAAATATTCCATATAAATTTGTAATACATGACAATTCATTTAATGAATTAATATTTTTACAATATAATCCCTGTTTTATACAAATTAACTGTAAATTTAGGGTTTTTAATGTAATTGCCATAGCAATTATAGATAATATAAGAGGAAGTTCATAAGATATGAATTGTAATATTAATCTTACTGATCCTATAATTGAAAAACCATTATTAGAGCTTAAACCAGCTATTAGCAATCCAAATACTTTTATATTAAGCATTAAAAATATCAATATAATACCAAAATTAGAATATAAATTATAATTAGAATAAATAAATGGTATTTCTGCAAAACACATGAATACAGATAAAAATACTATAATAGGTGCGATATTAAATAAAATCTTATCTGAAATTATTGGTTTTATATTTTGTTTTTGTATTAACTTAATAACATCGGCAACAGGTTGTAATAATCCATATACACCTACTTCCATAGGCCCATAACGATCTTGTATTATTCCAGCTATTTTTCTTTCTAAATATATTATGTACATACAACTAAATATAATATATATCAAAGTTAAAAATGCTATTATTATTTTATAATACATATATAACTAATATGTGTAAATTAATAATTTTTTACCTACTATCAATTTATCATCATTTATACAATTATAATATTTTATTGCTTCAATTGTAATATTATATAATAATGATATTGAATATAATGTTTCTCCCTTTTGTACTATATGAATAGTATCTTTATTTAATCTTTTTTTAGGAATATAATCAAAGCTATATAACTTATAATATTCAATAATTTTTATCAAATTATCAGCATAATTTGGATTAGTTGCATAGCCAAATTTTTGTAATCCATATGACCAATTTTTATAATCTAGTTTATTATATGTAAATAACATATTATATCTTTCTTTTTTTAAAAAGAAAGAATGATCCTTATATGATTCAAGAATATTTTTATATACTCTAAACGATTCATTATGATAATCATCATTATATTTAATAAAATGCCCTTTCCAATTACTGCCACATTTAATACCAAAATGATTATTAGCATTTTTAGCTAAATAACTGTTACCATTGTTTGATTCATGAATGGCTTGTGCTAATTTTATACTAGCTGGTATATTAAATAAATGCATTTCTTTAATAGCATAAAATTTGTATATTTGAATATATTCATTAGTAGATATTTTTTCATTTTTATATCTATAATGTTTAATATCTTTTTGTATATTAAATATCTGATCTTTGTCATGATTTATAATATAATTATAGGAATTACATCCACATATATTAATTAATAGTAAAAATTTCAATAAAAAAAATATAATTTTATAAAACATTATAATTTATATGATAAATTTCTAAAAAATATAATTATTAATATTTTATATATAAAATAATATCTTTTAATATGAATAACTTAATTGTAAGCATAATATTATTTATTTTTGGTGTTTTTATTGTTTTAAAAAAAAAAATATTATTTTGATAATAATAGGTATAGAATTAATGATAAGTGCTTCTATTTATAATATGATCACCTCAAGTAATTTATATAATTTAATTAATATTAATGGACAAGTAATATCATTATTTATCATTATGATCTCTATAATTAATATTACTATTATAACATCTATTGTAATAAATATACTCATATGTTATAAAAACTCAAATTTAAATAATATTACTTCAATAAATAAATAATATTATTAATATTTATTTTTATGCCATTATTTATTATTTGCAATATTGTCTTATATGTAATATTGTTATTAACAATTATAATAATACCATATAAGTATATAAAATATAGTATTATATCTATAATATCGTTTCATATATTATTAACACTAATTTTATTATTTTGTTGTTTTATATATTATATATATGATATAAAAACAGAATATTTCATACATATATTTAATTTATTAATATTTAATAAATTAAATATATGTATGAATATACATATTAATTATATTAACATATATTTGCTAGGAACAATTTTCTTTATTGGTATTCTTATTCAATTATATTCATTACAATACATAATAAACTATGAGTATATAAGAATGTATTGGTTTTTAATTAATGCTTTTATTTTTTTTACAACAGGTTTTATAGTATCTAATGATATAATTATTATGTTATTTTTTTTAGATATTATAGGCACTATATCATATTTTCTAATTGGTATTAAAATAGATACTATAAGTAAAATGAAAGTTGACAATATAATATTTTATTTTAATAAAATTAGTAGTTCATGTCTTTTAGCAGCAATTATTTTAATATTATATCTTAATAATACAACTAATATTAATTATTCAATCAATACTTATAATTCATCGATAATAACTTTTTTAATTTTGATTTTTTCATATATTAAATTATCACAATGGCCATTTACAAATTGGATTATTAGTGCTATGAGTGCAGTTATTCCAATTTCAGCATTTATACATACAACAACAATAACTACAATAGGTATTTTAATAATAATTAAAATGTCGCAAATAATTGATACTAGTATATCTATACCAATTACATTTTATATTAGTTTTATTACTAATTTAGTATGTTCATATAAACTACTATTTAGTTTTAATATAAAAGAAATTTTAGCATATTTAACTGTTATACAATACAGTCATATTATGGTATTAACTGTGATAAATAAACTGTTATATTCTATTTTATGTATTATTATACATGCATTTTATAAATCTCTTTTTTTTTTAGTATTAGGATTAATTTTATTAAAAAAAAACAAAATAAATATCAAAAATATATATATAAAAATAAAAAGTCAAATATATTTATATTATACGATATCATCTTTTATTATTAGTGGATTTCCATTTTTAAATAGCTTTTTTATTAAAAATATTATTTTGCATAATATATATACATTTGATAATATTAATTTTTATACAAAGTATGCATTGATATTATCAATAATAATTTCTTATACTGTTTCTACAATAGTAATAACTAAACAATGGACAATTATAACATCGAATACATATAAAAATGATATAAGTATTAATATTGTAAGCAATATTATATGTGGCATATTAGTAATAATTAATGTTATTATTTGCTCAATATTAATTATTAATTATAGTAAAATATTTGATTATATAAATTATATAACATTTATACATTCATATTATATAACACCTTTTGTTATGATTATTACGTTTATTTATTATTATTTTAACACTAATAATAATATTAATAATAATAGTATATCAACATCACGTTGTTATCTATTTAATAATATGATTTTTTATATTGAAAAATCAAATTATATTGTAGATTACTTATTTGTTATCATATACATATTTATATATAAAACAATAATATATTATAAATATATAAATCATATATTAATGTGTTGCTGGAAACATATAATATCTTTGATAAAGTTGATTAATATAACATTAATTGTTGTATTAGATAGTAATATAAAAAGATATTTAATATTTTGTATTATCATATATAGTTTAATATTATTTATACAATTATTTATTATAATATGATATCAACCATAATATTTATTCCTACTATTGCTTTATTATTTTTTTTAATTTTTAAAAATATTTTCAATAGATTTTGTTATTATATAATATCTATTATTTCAATAATAATACAATTATTATTGGAAATAATAATATGTGTAAATTTTATAATTCAAAAATATAATATTACATATAGTGAAAATATAAAATGGTTTTGTATAAATATCTTAAATAAAAAAATTATAGTATACTATCATGTAGCTGTAGATGGAATTAATTTGCCTATTATTATATTATGTTCATTAATTACTATAATTAGTATTGTATTATCTTACAATGTTGAATATAATTATAAATTATACTTGTCATTAATTTTAATAATTAATGTTATTTCTATTGGATATTTTTGCGCAATGGATTTAATACTTTTTTATATATTTTATGAATTAATGTTAATACCTATATATTTATTAATAATATTATGGGGCAATAAAAATAGGTCATATTCAGCAACAAAATTTGCAATATATACAATTGGAGGATCTTTAATGCTTTTAATGGGAATAATTATATTATATTATTGTAAAAGTTTTAATAATGAAATAATAAGTTTAGCTTTTAATTTATATAATAATGATAACATTATTAATACGATAAATTTAAAAATTATAACATTTACATTATTTTTCATATCATTAGGAATAAAATCCGCAATATTTCCATTCCATAATTGGTTGCCAAATGCACATGTAAGTGCATGTACTCCTGTTTCCATAATATTATCCAGTATTACTTTAAAGACAGGTGTATATGGAATGATTAGATTATTTTATTATTTTTTATATGATCAAATACTATATTATAAGTATATCACTTTTACTATTAGCTTAATTACTTTTATATATGGAATAATTAATATAATGATAAAAAATGATTTAAAGGCAATAATTGCTTATTCTTCTATATCTCATATGGGTTTTATTTTATTAGGTGTATTATCAGGTTCAATTGTAGGTCTAACAGGATCAATAATAAGTATTATTAGTCATAGTATTTTATCTGCAATGTTATTTATTATCTGCGATATAGTTTATTTTCAAACTAATAGTCGAAATATCAATCATTTTAAAGGATTAATACTAATAATGCCATGTTATACATATATTACTATATTGACATTTTTTGCAGGTATAGGCATGCCAGGATTTTCACTATTTATTGGAAAATTACTTACAATGATAGGATTATGTCAATATAATAGTTTTAATACATTATTATATATATTGTTAATTATAATAGTAGGTTTTTTTTTAAATGCTGTATGTTTTTTTTTAATCCTTAAAAAAATGTTTTTTGGGAATATATATTTGAAAGGAGGATTAATATGGGAAAAAAAACTAAATAATTATAGTAATGTTAAAACTATTATATTAATATTTTTATTATTGATTTTATTATTATTAGGAATAATGCCATTTACAATTATAAATATGATAAATAATACAATTGTATTACTCTATAATGAATTATTTTTATAAAATATAATAATAATAATTATTTAAATGGATTTAGTAACTATAATACCTGAAATTTTTTTATCAATAACAATATTTTTAATTGTTATTATAAATTTAATCCTTAAAAATAAAAAGATAATATTCTATATAACAATAATATGTTTATTAATAATAATAAGCATTATTACTTATACACTTTGTTATACAAATTGCAATTATATATTATCATTTAATAAAATGATAAAATATAATACATATACAAATATGTCTAAGTTATTTTTGAATTTTGCAACATTTATTGTACTATTATTTATAAAATATTTTAATAAGTATTATAAGGAGGATAAATTATTAAATTATATAATATTATTATTAACTAATTTAATAGGATGTTGTATTGCAATTTCTAGTAATAATATTATTATGATTTATATTTCAATAGAAATCATATCATGTATTTTATATTTACTATTATCTGATAATAATTCATCTTTAAAAATTTCATTACATTATTGTATTTATGGACTATTTATATCAGCATTAATGTTATATGGTATGTCATATATATATTATATAACAGGAAATTTTATATTAACTGATATATGTTTTAAAATACTAGATAAATATAGTATTGCTATATACAAGTTTGGAATATATTTATTCATATCAGGTATTTTATTTAAATTAGGTGCCTTCCCATTTAATTTATGGGTTATTGATGTTTATAATTCTATTGATTATGATATAATTATTCTATTATCCGTCATAATAAAATATACTAATATAATTGTTTTATACAATATATTTTGTATGATTTTATCATATAATATGTCAGATTATAGTATTAATATTAATTTAAATAATGTTTTAATAATTTTATCAATTATAACTATGACATTAGGTAATATAAAAGCATTATATCAATATAATATAAAAAAAATGCTAGGCTATATATCAATTGGACAAACAGGTTTATTCTTAACTATGTTATTATCATTTAATAATTATATTATAGATATTAAATTTTTTATTTATTATATAATTATTAATAGTTTATTAAATCTAATTTTTATTATATATATATATTTAATTTATAATGAATTTTTTCCTAAGGAAAAAATTCATTATAAATTAAATATATATATACTATTAATAGTTATATTTAACATAATTGGATTACCCCCTACAATAGGATTTTTTATCAAAATAATACCGTTTATAAATTTAATGTATATAAGTGCTAATGTTTATGATATGATGACAATAATATTATTATTATCATTTATTATTAATAATATAATTATTACAGTATTATACTTAAATATTTTAAAAAAAATAATTTATAAATGTAAAACTATATAATGACAACTTCGTTATTTAATTTAATACCGAACTTATCATATACAGCACTAGATATGTATTTTGAATATTTATAAATATTAATTCCTTTAGTATTGCCATAATTTACAATTATCAAAGAATGTTTTGGCCAAATACCAATATTATCTATTATTTTTTTTTTTAAATTACATTTATCTATTAATTGTGCTGCCGATATTTTAACTTTATTATTTTTATAATATAATCCTTTAATATCAGGATAATTATTTTTTAATAAAAGATACTTTTTATAATCAATCAATGGATTTTTAAAGAAACTACCTGCAGTTCCTAATATTGTTGTATTAGGTAGTATAGATAGTCTTATATTGGTAATAATATTACCTATATCTTTAATTGTGGGATTAAAAATATTATAGTTCTTTATATATTTTTTAATAGATTTATAATTGGTATTTATTTTTTGGATTTTTGATAATTTTATCATAATCATTGTTATGATATATTGATTATTATATTGCTTTCTTTTAAAAAGACTATCTCTATATCCAAATAAACATTCTTTTTTTGAAAACACCTTAAAAACACCATTTTTAACATCAAATACTTCAACTTTTTGAATAACACTATCTAATGATATTCCATATGCACCAATGTTTTGAACCGGTGCAGCACCTACTGTTCCTGGAATTAAAATTAAATTTTCAATTCCGTAATATTTTTTACTAATACATAAATTAACTATTTCATTTAATTTTTCTCCACTATTAATATTTAAATAAATACTATTGCCATCAATACAATATTGAATTCCTTTAATATTAATATTAAATATAGTTCCTTTAAAATCACTTGTAAATAAAATATTACTACCATCTCCCATAAATAAATATTTACCTTTAAAAAAATGATTGCTATATAAAAACAACAGTTCATTTTTATTTTCTACTATTATATAGGCTGAAGCATTATAATCAACTTTAAAATAATTTAATTTTAATAAAGAACAATTTTTTTTTATTATCATTATATGATATAGTATTTAAAACGTATCAATAATTTTTTTTAAAATATCTTGTTTTAATTTAGTATCACTTAATATTAAATTTTTAACAGCTTCTTTGCCTTGTCCTAATTTATTTTGATTATAACTAAACCATGATCCTGATCTTTGTATAACATTTTTGTTAATTCCTATATCTATTATTTCACTTACTATAGATATGCCTTCATTATATATAATTTCGAATTCTGCTAATTTAAAAGGAGGTGCCAATTTATTTTTAACAATTTTGACTCTTACCTTTATACCAATTACATTGTTATCATTATTTTTAATTTGAGCAATTTTTCTAATATCCAATCTAATGGAAGCATAAAATTTAAGTGCATTTCCTCCTGTAGTTATTTCAGGATTCCCAAATATAACTCCTATTTTTTCTCTTAATTGATTAATAAAGATACAGCAACAACCTGTTTTACTAACATTTGATGTTAATTTTCTTAATGCTTGAGACATAAGTCTAGCTTGTAATCCTAATTTATTATCACCCATATATCCTTCTAATTCTGCTTTAGGTACTAAAGCAGCTACTGAATCAATTACTATAATATCTATAGCTCCTGATTTAATAAGATTATCTGTAATTTCTAATGCTTGCTCTCCATTATCCGGTTGCGATATTAATAAATTATCTACATCTAATCCTAATTTTTTTGCATATATTTTATCAAAAGCATGCTCCGCATCAATAAATGCAGCAATACCTCCCTTTTTTTGAGATTCAGAAATAACATGCATAGCAAGTGTTGTTTTTCCACAAGATTCAGGGCCATATATTTCTATAATACGTCCTTTTGGCAATCCACCTATACCTAATGAATTATTTAATGATATAGATCCAGTTGATATAACTTCAATTTTAACTCTTGGTTGATCACCTAATCTCATAATAGATCCTTTCCCAAATTCATTTTCAAGTTTTTCTAAAACTATAGATAATGCTTTATTTTTATCTGATTTTAAATCTTTCATATATTGAATATTATAAATTTTATGCATTAATTATATTTTTTGTAAAAAAACAACAAATATGATTAATACCACATGTTATACATTTAGGATTTTTAGCTGTACATATATATCTACCATGTAGAACTAGCCAATTATGAGCCATAATAATATATTTTTTAGATATATTTTTTGATAATTTTTGTTCAATTATTAATGGTTTGTCAATATATTTTGATGATACTAAACCAATTCTGGTGGAAACTCTCGCTACATGTCTATCTACTGCAAGTACTGGTTTATTATATATTATTGATAAAATTACATTAGCAGTTTTTCTACCAACTCCTGGCAATTGCATTAATTCGTATCTAGAATCAGGTATTTGACCTGAATACTTATTGACAATTATTTTACTTAATTCGATTAAGTATTTAGTTTTGCTATTAGGATAGCTAATACTTTTAATATAAAAAAATATATCATTTATAGAAGCATTTGCTATATCATATGGGTTATTATATTTTTTAAATAATGTTTTTGTAATAATATTAACTCTTTTATCCATACATTGAGCTGATAAAATAACAGCTATTAATAGTTCAAAATTATTATTGTATTTTAATTCTGTTTTTGGGTTAGGATTTGTAAATAAAAAATATTTTATAAATTGTTTATATCTTTCTTTTATTAACATATAATATATTAATTTATTTATTCTAAATATAGACAATATTAAATAACTTAAAAAAAATATATCATCTTATATGATTAAAAGATTAATTAAATTTATAAAAGAAATATTTAAAACAAAATATACCAGAGATATTTCAAAATTAAAAAGCATAATTAATTTAATAAACTGTAAACATAGCATAATTAAAAATGTTAACAATGATCAATTAAGAAAAATGACATTTAACTTTAAAAAAAAGATAAATGACCATTTAATTGAAATAAATAACGATATAAAAAATACACAAATAATATTAAAGTCATATGATATAAATTCAAAGGAGCAAAAAATATATATTGAAAAGCTTAAAAAACTATATAAAAAGAGACAAAATAAAATAAAATTTATTTTAAATGATCTTTTACCTGAAGCATTTGCTGTTATTAAAGAAACATGTCTTAGATTTAAGAATAAAAATTCTTTGAAAGTGCAATGTAGCGAATATGATAAAATTATTGCTATAAATAATGATTATGTTAATATAAAAGATCAATATGCTTTATGGAATACTAAATGGAATATTGATAATATTATTACCAAATGGCATATGAGTTATTATGATGAACAACTTATGGGTGCTGTAGTATTACATCAGGGAAAAATAGCAGAAATGAGTACAGGTGAAGGTAAAACATTGGTATCTGTCTGTGCTGCATATTTAAATGCTTTGTCTAATTATAGTGTTCATATTATAACAGTGAATGATTATTTAGCCAAAAGAGATTATCAATGGATGAAACCAATTTTTGAATTTCATGGCATTTCTGTTAGTTGTATAGATAAACATTTACCTGGATCAAAAGAAAGAGTTTTAGCATATAATGCAAATATAATTTATGGAACAAATAAAGAATTTGGATTTGATTATTTAAGAAATAATATGTCAAATGACATTAAAACAGTTATGTCTAATGATTTTAATTATGCAATAATAGATGAAGTAGATTCTGTATTAATAGATGAAGCTCGAACACCATTAGTTATATCAGGACCATATAAAGAAGATAATAATATTAATCTTAATATTTTAAAACCTTATATTAATAAATTATATGATATACAAAAAAAATATATTGATTCCATATTAATACAAGCTAAAGAATTCATAAGTCAAAATGATTATGATAATGGAGGATTTTTATTGTTAAGAATTTATAGAGGAATGCCTAATGACAAAAATTTTATAAATTATCTCAGCAAAGCAAAGGTAAAAAATATATTAAAAAATACTGAAAATAATTATTTAAAAAATCAACAAAAATATATGTATAAAATAGATTTAGAATTATATTTTGTAATAGATGAAAAAAATAATTCGGTTGAATTAACTGATAAAGGTATTAATTTTATTAAAAGCAATATAAATGATAATTTTTTTATTCTTCCTGATATTAATAACAAGTTAAATTATATTAATAGCCAATCAATATCAGATGATAAAAAGAAGCAAAAAATTAAAAATATTATTAATGAATATGCTCTAAAATCTAAAAAAATACATTATTTAAATCAATTATTAAAAGCTTATACATTGTTTCAAATTAATAAAGATTACATTATACAAAATGATAAAATTAAAATAATTGATGTACAAACAGGAAGAATAGCAGAAGGTAAAAGATATTCAGATGGTATTCATCAAGCTATAGAAGCAAAAGAAAATGTTACAATTGAAGAATCTAATCAAATATTAGCAACTATTACATTACAAAATTATTTTAGAATGTACAATAAAATAAGTGGCATGACAGGAACAGCTTTAACAGATGCTGATGAATTTTGGGAAATATATAATTTAGATATTATAAAAATACCTACACATTTGCCTGTTATAAGACATGATTATCAAGATTATATATTTAAAACTAAAAAAGCTAAATATAAATTTATAGTTAATAAAATAATTGAACTTCATGATAAAGGTATACCTATATTAGTTGGAACAACATCTATTGAAAATTCTGAATTAATGAGTCAATTACTATATAAAAATAATATTAATCATAATATTTTAAATGCAAAAAATTATTATAAAGAAGCTAATATTATACAGGAAGCTGGACTAAAAAATAGCGTTACTATTGCTACTAATATGGCAGGTAGAGGGACTGATATTAAAATATCTAATGATGTTTGTTCTATAGGAGGATTATTTGTAATAGGAACAGAACGACATGAGTCTAGAAGAATAGATAATCAATTGCGGGGTAGATCAGGTAGACAAGGTAATCCCGGGGCATCACAATTTTTTATTTCATTGCAAGATGACTTAATGCGATTATTTGGTTCTGATAAAATATATAATATTATGGATAAAATGGGATATAAAGATGATGATATTATTAAACATAGTTTAATTACTAAATCAATTGAAAGAGCACAAAAAAAAATAGAGGAAAGTAATTTTGAAATACGAAAAAAATTAATTGAATATGATAATATTATAGATTATCAAAGAAAAATTTTATATTCTATGAGATATAATTCTTTATTTAAAGAAAAAATAAATATAGAAATATTTAATATTATTAATATTATTATTAATAAAATATGCTTTTTACATAAAAAAAATAATAATTTTTTTAATTTAAAAAATGATTTTTTACATACATTTGCTTTAAATATTAAACTAACTAAAAAAGATTTTTTAGAAAAAAGTTTAGATAAAATAACATTTATATTATTAAATGAAGTAAAAGTATTATATCAATATCTAGAATCTAAAATAGAAAATAGTTTTATATTTTTCAGTAAAAAATACAATTATAATAACTTTGTTGTCAATTATTCAAATAATATTAATAATTTTTTTATTAAAGTAAAAGATTATAAAAATACAGATATAATATTTCTTTTTAAGAAAACATTAATGCTTGATGTTATTGATACAAATTGGAAAAAACATTTAAAACTTATACATGAATTAAAACAATCTGTTCAAAATGCAGTTTATGAACAAAAAGATCCATTATTAATATATAAATTTGAATCATTTCAATTATTTCAAAATACTATTAATCAAATTAATAAAGATTTTATTAACTTTTATTTTACTAGCAATATTTCATTAAAAATAATCAGAACACATTTGGATAATCCATTGCCTAATAATAATACAAAATTATTACATAAAAAAATTAAAAGAAATATATTATGTCCATGTGGTAGTAATAAAAAATATAAGTATTGCCATGGAATATAAATTAAAATATGTTATGATTTTATTTATTGCATATTGTTTATTAAATATAATTTTAATAGAACAAAAAGATCCAATTATTGACATTATTATTAATCAAAGAATATTAGAAAATAAAAAACCTAAAATTATAAATGGATATAGAATAATGATATATTATGGTAAAGATATTAATGAATATTTACATACTAAAAAAAAGTATTTAAAAAAATACCCTGACCATAATATATATTTTCAATATTATAATTCAATATTTATATTAACAATAGGTAATTATGAATCCTATTATGAAGCACATAAACAATATCAAGAAATATATTCTTCTTTTAAAGATTCTAAAATTATAAATTCAGAGATTTTATATTCAAAATAAGATCTTTTTTATTTTTAATAAATTTAATATTTTCTCCTGTAGATTTCATTTCTGGACCTAATTTTTTTTGTATATTAGGAAATTTGTCAAAAGAAAATATGGGCTCTTTAATAGCATATCCATTTATATGAGGTTTTATTTTAAAATCAGATATTTTTTTAGCATTAATCATTATTTTAGTAGCAATATTTACAAATGGAATATTATATGCTTTAGAAATAAATGGAACAGTTCGTGATACACGTGGATTGGCTTCTATTACATATACTATTTCATTTTTAATTGCAAATTGAATATTAATAAATCCTTTTATATTTAATTTTTTAGCTAAAATGATAGTATATTGCTTTATTTTATTTATGACATTATCAGAAAGACTAAAAGGAGGTAATACAGAATTAGAGTCTCCAGAATGTATGCCAGCTTTTTCTATATGTTCCATAATACCTATTATGAAAACATCTTTACCGTCACATATTGCATCTGATTCAGCTTCTTGAGCATTTTCTATAAATTGATCAATTAATATATTATTATATAACATTATATTACCTAACAATTTAATTGATTTTTTTAAATCAATATCATTATAAACTATATTTATTCCTTGTCCCCCTAAAACATAATTTGGTCTTACTAATAAAGGATATCCTATTTTATTAGCAATTAATATAGCATCTTTTAAATTATTAGTACTACCATATTTTGGATATGGTATATCAATTTCTTTTAATAAAGATGAAAAATTACCTCTATTTTCAGCAAGATCAATATTGTCATATGTTGTTCCACATATTGGTATTTTATTTTTAAATAAATACTGTGATATTTTAATAGATGTTTGTCCACCTAATTGCGTAATTACTCCATTAGGTTGTTCTAGCTTAATAATATCATATATATATTCCCATGATAATGGTTCAAAATATAATTTATTAGCTATATTGAAATCAGTAGATACAGTTTCAGGATTACAGTTAATCATTATAGCTTCATATCCACATTCTTTAATTCCAATAATTCCATGTACACATGAATAATCAAATTCTATACCTTGACCAATTCTATTAGGTCCTGAACCTATAATAAGTATTTTTTTGTTTCTACTATTATTAGATTCATTTTTTTCATTAAATGTAGAATAGTAATATGGAGTTTTTGCATTAAATTCTCCTGCACATGTATCAACCATTTTATAAATTCTATTGATATTATTTTTTTCTCGTAAAATTCTAACATCATTTTCATTTGATTTTAGTATATTAGCAATATGATAATCTGAAAATCCATTTTCTTTACATTCTTTTAATAAATTAAAAGGCAAATTTTTTATATTATATTTTAATAGATGGTTTTCTAATATTACTAATTCATTTATTTTATTTAAAAACCAATTATCAATTTTCGTTATATTGTTTATTTCTTTTAATGAAACGCCTAATTGAATAGCATGTTTGATATATAAAATTCTATTCCATGATGGATATTTAATATTGCTAATAATTTTACTATCATCAATTTTATTTCTATATTTAATATTTAAAATATCTGATTCTATAGAATCACAAGCTTTTAAAAATGCTTGATTAAAATTTCTTCCTATAGCCATGACTTCTCCTACTGATTTCATTTGCAATCCTAATGTAGTGTCACATCCTTTAAATTTATTAAAATCCCATCTTGGAATTTTAACAACTACATAATCTATTGTAGGTTCAAAATATGCAGATGTATTCTTTGTAATTTGATTTTTTAATTCATCTAAAGTATATCCTATAGATAATTTAGCTGCAATTTTAGCAATCGGATATCCTGTTGCTTTAGATGCAAGTGCAGACGATCTAGATACTCTAGGATTTATTTCTATAGCTACCATATCATTATTAATAGGATTAATGCCAAATTGTACATTACATCCCCCTGTAAAATTACCTATTGATTTAGTCATTTTAATTGCCCAATTACGCATTTTTTGATATAATGTATCTGGCAAAGTCATAGTTGGAGCAACTGTTATAGAATCCCCTGTGTGAATGCCCATTGGATCAAAGTTTTCTATTGGGCAAATAATAATAATGTTATCATTTTTATCTTTGATAAGTTCTAATTCAAATTCTTTCCAACCATATAATGATTTTTCTATAATTACTTCATTGGAAGGAGAAGCATTTAATCCTTTTGTTAGGGAATTTTTTAAATCTTTAATATTATATACAATACCACCTCCTGTGCCTCCCAGAGTATACGATGATCTTATTACTAAAGGTAATCCTATATTTTTAGCTATTGTTTCGCCTTCTTTAAAAGATTTAGCAATATAAGAATGAGCAACGTCAATACCTATATCTGTCATTAATTTTTTAAATTTTTCTCTATTTTCTGTAATATCTATTGTATGAGCATCTACACCTATTATATTGACATTATATTTTTTCCATAATCCTAAATTGTGCATTTTCATACATAAATTTAATGCAGTTTGACCTCCCATAGTAGGTAAAACAGAATCTATAGGTTTAGAATCTTTAATATGTTTTTTTAATATAGCAATAATGGAATCTATTGTTATAGGCATTAAATATATATTATCTGATATTATACTATCAGTCATAATAGTAGCTGGATTAGAATTAATAATTGATACTTCAATATTTTCTTCTTTCAATGCCATAGATGCTTGAGATCCAGAATAATCAAATTCACATGCCTGACCAATTATTATAGGACCAGATCCTATAATTAAAACGGATTTTATATTTTTATCTTTCATTATTTTAATAAAAATGTATAGTCAATATTTTAATGATATTAATATTTATTATTAAATGCTAAAAAAAAGCATAATATAAATTATGGTAGAAATATTTTATATAATATTGCAATTTATAAAATATATTGTAAATATTACATCATTTATTTTATGAAAATATAAATATAACTGCCATTTAGTCATATTGAAATATAATTATAATAAATAATTTACACTTGGCACAAGTATTGAAGTATTTATTAACAATATTGTAAATTAATAATTTTTTTTAAGTTATGTCAAAAATTATAGGAATTGATTTAGGAACTACTAATTCATGTGTATCAGTAATGGAAGGCAATGAACCTACTGTAATATCTAATAATGAGGGTAAAAGAACTACACCTTCTATAGTTGCTTTTTTAAGTAATAATGAACGTAAAGTTGGCGATCCAGCAAAGCGACAAGCTATTACAAATCCTACAAAGACTATTTTTTCAATAAAAAGATTTATGGGTCATACATATAGTGAAATTGAAAATAATATTAAAAAAGTAAGCTATACTCTTAAAAGAGATAAAAATGATAGCATTAAAGTAGAAATTAATAACAAACTTTACAGTCCACAGGAAATATCAGCAATTATTTTACAGAAAATGAAAAAAACAGCAGAAGATTTTTTAGGATCATCTGTAAATAGAGCTGTTATTACTGTTCCTGCATATTTTAATGATGCCCAAAGACAGGCAACAAAAGAGGCAGGAGAAATTGCCGGATTAAAAGTAGACCGTATAATTAATGAACCTACTGCAGCAGCTTTAGCATATGGAATAGACAAAAAAAATAAATATAGTAAAATTATTGTTTTTGATTGTGGAGGTGGAACTCATGATGTTTCTGTATTAGAATTAGGTGATGGAGTTTTTGAAGTTAAATCGACTGATGGGGATACATATTTAGGAGGAGATGATTTTGATCAAAAAATAATAGATTGGTTAGCTTTAGAATTTAAAAATGATGAAGGATTAGATTTAAGAGAAGATCCCATGGCTTTACAAAGATTGAAAGAAGCTGCCGAAAAAGCAAAAATTGAACTTTCTAGTACAAATGCTACAGAAATAAATTTACCATATATTATGCCTGTTAATGGCATGCCAAAACATTTATTAAAAACACTTACTAGAGCTAAATTTGAAACACTTATAGATGATTTGGTAAGTCGTACTATTGAACCTTGTAAATCTGCATTAAAAAATGCTAAATTATCAATAAATGATATTAATGATATTATTTTAGTAGGTGGATCCACTAGAATTCCAGCTATTCAAAATGCAGTAGAAAAGTTTTTTGGCAAGAAACCATCACAAAATGTAAATCCTGATGAAGTTGTAGCTATAGGTGCTGCTATACAAGGTGGTGTTTTATCTGGAGATATAAAAGATGTTTTATTGTTAGATGTTACTCCACTATCTTTAGGTATTGAAACTATGGGTAATGTTTTTACTAAACTTATAGAATCTAATACAACAATTCCTACTAAAAAGAGTGAAGTTTTTTCAACTGCTGCTGACAATCAATCAAGTGTAGAAATTCATGTTTTACAAGGAGAAAGACCAATGGCTAAAGATAATAGAACAATAGGAAGATTTCACTTAGATGGAATTCCACCAGCTCCTAGAGGAGTACCTCAAATAGAAGTTACTTTTGATATAGATACTAATGGTATTATTCATGTTAATGCTAAAGATAAAGGTACAAACAAAGAGCAACAAATTAGAATTGAATCATCTTCATCATTAAGTAAAGAAGAGATACAAAAAATGAAGGATGAAGCAGAAAAAAATGCAGAAAGCGATAAAAAGAAAAAAGCCGAAATAGATATATTAAATACATCTGATTCATTAATATTTTCAACTGAAAAACAATTAAAAGAACATAAAGATAAACTTTCAAAAGAAAATATATCAAAAATTGAAACAGCTTTAAACAATTTAAAAGAAGCAAATAGTAAGCGTGATATTACAAAAATTGAACAAATGACTAAAGAGCTATCAAATATTTGGGCTGCTGCATCTTCTGATATATATAAAAAAGAAGAAAGTAATATTAAAAAAGATGCTACTAAACAAGAAGAAAATAATAATACTAAAAGTACTGACTATGAAGAAGTGAAAAATTAAAGTATTATTACTTTTTATAATAAGCACTAATAAATATTTTAGTGCTTATTTTTTATATTTTAACTTTCTATATTTTATTTCAGTTATTTTTTTTTTAGTATTTAAAGTAAAATTGCTTTTCATAATCCATGAATAATAATAAGGATCTTTTTCTAAAACATGTTCTACAATTTTCCCTATATACTTACCAAAATTAAAAATTTCTTTTCCTTCATCATTATATATTATCTTACCAACTAAATCTACATTTTTATTAGTAGTAGTAAAATTATTTAAATCATTGACATTACTAGTGATGGGATTAAAATATATTCCCTCTTTATCTTTAATTTGTATATTTTTATATTTTGATATTTGTGCTAATAACACTTCATATGTAGCCATACTATCATATTTTGCTGAATGAGCATTAATTAACTCTTTATTACAATAAAATTTATATGCCGCTGATAATGTTCTTGGTTCCATTTTATGAAAAATATTTTGCACATCAATAATTTTATAATTGTCAATTTTAAAATCAATATTAATTCTTAGAAATTCTTCTGTTAAAATAGGTATATCAAATCTATTGCAATTATATCCTGCTAAATCACAATTATTTAAAAAGTCTAATATTTTATTAGCATGATATTTAAATGTTTGTTTATTTTTAATATCTATATCATATATATTATGTATTTTAGATGATTTTATAGGTATTGGTATACCAGGATCAACTCTATCATATAAAATTTTATAATTATTGTTAGCAATAACTTTGTAAAAAGAATATTCTATAATTTTATCTTGTGCAATATTTAAACCTGTAGCTTCTAAATCTATAAAAACCAATGGTCTTTTTAAATTTAACATATAAAATATATTAATTTTTATACTAAATAAATTATTTTATAATATAAATATTTTTACATAAATAAATATTTATATTATAATTGACAATATATAAAAGTATTTATATATTTAGTGTAAAAATTTATCATATTAATGAATATACATGAATATCAAGCAAAAGATATATTAACTAGATTTAACATTCCAATACAAAGAGGAATGATAATTAGTAAAATAGATGATGTTATAGATACTGCAAATAAAATTAAATTGCTTACAAATACAAAATATTGGATTATTAAAGCTCAAATTCACGCAGGTGGCAGAGGTAAAAGTGGAGGTGTTAAATTAGCCAAATCATTAGATGAAACTATCAATATTGCAAAATCTCTTTTAAATAAAACATTAATAACTGAGCAAACAGGTCCAGAAGGCAAAATAGTAAATAAAATTTTGATAGCAGAAGATTTATATCCAGTTAATTGCTATAATTTATTAAAGGAATACTATATTAGTATAATTTTAGATCGTAAAACTGAATCAAATGTTATGGTATATTCCCCTGAAGGAGGAATGTCTATAGAAGAAGTAGCTATTAAATATCCTAATAAAATTTATAAAGAACCAATAAATCCTTCCCTTGGATTAACAGATTATCAAGCCAGAAGAATTGCTATTAATCTTAATATTCCTAAAAATAGTATATTTAATGCTGTTAAAATAATAAAGTGTATATATAAGACATATATTTCTATTGATGCAAATCTTATTGAAATAAATCCATGGCTATATAATGGATCAGACAGTTTATATGCAGTAGATTGTAAAATATCATTAGATGATAATGCACTTTATAGACAATTACAATATGCATTATTAAGAGATTTAAGTGAAGAAGATAATAATGAAACAGAAGCTCGTAAAAATAATTTAAATTACATAAAACTTAATGGTAATGTTGGTTGTATGGTTAATGGAGCTGGATTAGCAATGGCCACAATGGATATTATTAAGTTATTAGGAGGAAATCCAGCTAATTTTTTAGATATAGGAGGAGTGGCTAATAAATCTACTGTTGAAAAGGCTTTAAATATTATATTACGAGACAATAATGTTAAAATAGTATTTATTAATATATTTGGAGGCATAGTAAGATGTGATGAAGTAGCTAAAGGTATTATTAATTCTTATAAAAAACATAATAAAATAGATATTCCATTTGTTATTCGTTTAAATGGTACTAACAATGAATTAGCTAAAGATATAATTAACAATTCTCAAATAAAATCTTTTCATTATATTAATGAATTAAGAGATTTAGATAACATTATTCGTAATATTTTATAAAATATATTTAGTAGTGATATTGAGCAAATGCTTCTACAGCATTTAATTGTATAAATCCTAATTTATTATATAATTTGGCGGTTTTTTTATTTCTATCTTGAGATCTGAGCCAAAATTCTCTTTTATCGTTACCTTTAAATAATACTTCATCTCTTTGAGATTCATGTTTTAAAATACCTTGTTTTTTTATCAATAATTCGTTATTATTTATAGGTACTGCCATATCAATATCATTGATATGCCATTCATCCCATGCTCCTCTATATAACCATATAATATATTTATTAAAACTTTTTAAACAATTAACAGCTGTCATAATAGCACTAAAACATGTTTTATGAGTACCATGAGGATCTAACCAATCACCTGCAGCATATATTTGAATAGGATTTATTTTTTTAATAATATCAATTAATAAATTGATATCTTCATTTTTTAATTTATTTTTTATAATATTTCCTGTTTCATAAAAAGGCATATCAAGAAAATGTAAATTTTTAACATCAATACCAATATATTTACATGTTTCTTTAGCTTCATTTCTTCTAATTAGCCCTTTAATTCTACGTACTAAAATACTGTCTTTATCTAAAGAATACTTTTTAGATTTTAAAAAATCATTTATCGTTAAATACAAACTATCGATTTTATAATTTTTTATATTGAGCAATTTGTGATAATCATTAATAAAATCTATATATTTTAAAACTTTAGAATCAGAGACAGCTATATTACCTGATGTTTGATAAACTACATGAACATCATATCCTTGATTATGTAACTTAATCATAGTTCCTCCCATTGAAATTATATCATCATCAGGATGGGGGCTAAATATTATAATATTTTTATTATAATTACGTGTATTATTATGTTTACCGGGATAATCAGTAATTGTGTTAGATATGTTATTATATATTTTAGTATTAATTGTTTTTAAATCTTTATTTTTTTCTAAACAATAACTTAAATTATTATTTTTGTAATCATCTTGAGTTAATTGTAATATTGATTTTTTTAATTTAAAAGATAGCTCTATAATGGATTTATCAGTATTATTATATCTATTTTTTAGATTAAATGAATTTATTATATTAATTTTATTATATGATATGTTATTTATATAGAAAAATATATTATTATGTTTTGATGTTAAATAATTAATATGTTGATATATATTGTTTATTTTTGTATTATTATCTATTCCATTTGATAAAGCAATAATCAATTTAGCATTCATTATTTTGCTTAAACCTACTGTTACAATTTTATCAAATATTATGTCTTTATAAAGATAATTATTAAAAATATAACATTGTGTTGCTTCATTTAATTTAATAATTCTAGTAACAGAATCAATATTTTTATCTATATCATCATTAAAACATACTATATTGTTATATAAATCAATATCTGTTAATACAATATCAAAACCACCTAAAGAATCTATTTTATTGTCATATTTTACACAATTAATATCAATATTGGATATATTATTATCACAACCAAATGTATAAAAATTATCTAATGGTATATCAACACAATTAACAAAATTTTTATATATGTAATTATAATGACTATATAAATCATTTGTTTTAATTGGGTAAAAATCAGTTAAATTAAAAATAAAAACATTATTAAATGTAACTTTGTGTTTTTTATACATTAAAATTAATGCATCATATATAAAATGAATGTTTTTATTATAAGAAAGACCTATAACAGTTTTTAATCCATTAGATGATTTACTGTTAATTATATTAACAATATCGCTGGCTATTAAATCACTTTTATCTTTTAACCCATAGACTACATTTTGCTCTTTATCAAAAGTTAACATATGTATTGACATATTTTTATATTAATTAATTTATTTATACAATAATAAATTATTTACTGATTTAACAATAGCATAACTATCTAATCCATATTTTTTCATTAAAAGTTCTGGTTGCCCACTTTCACCAAATGAATCATTAACTGCAATTATATCCATTTTTGTAGGCATTTTTAATGATAATAATTGAGCAACACTATCTCCTAATCCTCCATTTTTTTGATGCTCTTCAGCAACAATTACTAATTTAGTTTTTGATACAGAATCCAATATTATTGTTTCATCTAAAGGTTTAATAGTATGTATATTAATAATTTCAACATTTATTCCGTTTTCTGAAAGCATTTGACTAGCTATTATAGCTTCCCAAACTAAATATCCCGTGGCAATAATTGTAATATCAACTCCCTTTTTTATAATTATTCCTTTACCTATTTCAAATTTTGCATTCTCATCTGTAAAAACAGGAACTTTAGGTCTTCCAAATCTTAAATAAACAGGACCATAATAATCTGCTATAGCAATAGTTGCTGCCTTTGTTTGATTGTAATCACAAGGACATATGACAATCATATTAGGTAACATTTTCATTAATCCTATATCTTCTAATATCTGATGAGTAGCTCCATCTTCTCCTAAAGTAAGACCTGCATGAGATGCACATATTTTCACATTTTTATTAGAATAAGCAATTGATTGCCTTATTTGATCATAAACTCTTCCTGTGGAAAAATTAGCAAAACTACCTGTATAAGGAATTTTATTGCCTATAGTCATCCCAGCTGCTATACTAATCATATTAGCTTCTGCAATACCTACTTGAAAAAATCTATCAGGATATTTATTTTTAAAAGCATCCATTTTTAAAGAAGTAGTTAAATCAGCACATAAAGCCACTATATTATTAAATTTAGCTCCTAATTCTAATAATCCAGCCCCAAAACCTGATCTAGTATCTTTTTTTATTTTCAAATTATATTGATTCATAAAATGATCTTTTTAATTATTTATTATTAATAATCTCCTAAAGTTTCTTTTAATTGGCTTAAAGCTTTTAATAACTCTTCTTTATTGGGAGATTTACCATGCCAATGATTAGTTCCAGTCATAAAATCCACTCCATAGCCCATTTTAGTTGTCATTAAAATAACTACAGGTTTTTTATTAAAAGATAATGTTTTAGCATATTCAATAGTTTTAATAACATTTTCAAAATTATTGCCGTTTAGCAATTTTACTGTTATCCACCCAAAAGATTGCCATTTATCCGATAAATTACCTAATGACATAATTTGTTCTACACTACCATCTATTTGCTGATTATTACAATCTATAATAGCAATTATATTATCAATTTTATAATGAGAAGCAAACATTGCTGCTTCCCAATTCTGACCTTCTTGTAATTCTCCATCTCCATGCATACTATATATTAAAGAATAATCATTATTAAGTTTTTTTGCTAATGCAGCTCCTAAAGCAACTGATAACCCTTGACCTAATGATCCTGAAGAAATTCTAACACCTGGCAGATTTTCAGAATTTGTTGGATGTCCTTGTAATTTAGAATTAATTTGTCTAAAAGTATTTAGTTCATTAATATCAAAATAACCACATCTTGCTAAAACACTATACCATAAAGGAGATATATGGCCATTTGATAAAAAAAATATATCTTCATTAATGCCATTCATTGAGAATTTTTTATTATGATTCATAATGTGAAAATATAATGATACAAGACATTCAGTTGCGCCTAGTGATCCTCCAGGATGTCCAGATTTAGCATTATATATCATACGTAAAATATCCCTTCTTATTTGACTGGCTATATTATTTAACTTAGCAATAAATTCTGGCATTGTTATTAAAAAATTAATTATTTCAATTATAAATTCTTACAATAAAATATACATATATTATGTACATTTATAATAAATAAAAAAAAAAATTATAACAAATTTTATTTAATTACATTTCTCATATGAGGAAATAATAAAACTTCTTGTATTGATTTTTGATTTGTAAAAATCATTATTAGTCTATCAATTCCAATACCTAATCCTGCAGTTGGAGGCATTCCATAGCTTAATGCAGATATGAAATCTTCATCTAAATCATCAGATTTATTATTTGAAAGTAATATTTGATGCATTAATTTTTTTTTTTGAGTAATAGGATTATTTTCTTCGGAATAAGCATTTGCTATTTCTTTACCACCAATAAACAATTCAAATCTTTCTAACAACATATTATTATTTCTATGTTCTTTAGCTAATGGGGTGCTATCAACAGGATAATCTATTATAAATGTTGGATTTATTAAAAAAGGTTGTACTTTTTTATCAAATATTGCAGATATAGTATTTGTAATACTATAATAAGGTTTTATATATATTTGATTTTTTAAACAAAAATTTATTATTTCTTGTTCATTTAATGAATTAATATCAATTTTACAATATTTTCTAATAGCTTCAAAAAAGGTCATTCTTAAATATGGTCCCTTAAATTCTATGTTTTGATTATTAAATATGATATTTGTTTTATTATATAATATTGTAACTATATTATATAATAATGATTCAACTAATCCCATCATCCATATATAGTCTTTATACGCAACATATAATTCTAAAGATGTAAATTCAGGATTATGTGTAGAATCCATACCTTCATTTCTAAACATTTTACTAATTTCATATACTCCTTCAAATCCACCTATAATAAGTCTTTTTAAATAAAGTTCATTAGATATACGTAAATATAGATTTCTATCTAAAGCTTTATAATATGTTTTAAAGGGATTTGCATTAGCTCCTCCATATATATTCTGTAAAACAGGTGTTTCTACTTCTAGCCATTCATTTCTATTTAAAAAATTTCTTATTATAGTTATAATTTTTGAACGTATAAAAAATATTTTTTTTATATCATTATTAACTATTAAATCAACATGTCTATTTCTATATCTCAATTCAAAATTTTTAAATTCATCATATTTATTGCCTTCTTTGTCGTATTTGACTATTGGTAAGTCTTTTATTGATTTGCTAAGAATTTCTATATTAAGTACCTTAATAGAAATTTCATTAGTTTTAGTAATAAATACATGTCCTCTTACACCAATTATATCGCCTATATCCAACAGTTTTTTTATTATTATATCATATGTAACATTATTATTAGATATATTATATTTGTTAATATATAGCTGAATACATTCTTTAGAATCTTTTAGCTTTATAAATATTACTTTACCCATAATACGTTTGCTCATTATTCTTCCTGCTAATGATACGATATCATTTTTATTAAATTTTCTATAATTATTTATAATATCATAAGTATAATGACTGATATTGTATTGTTGTGATGGATATGGATTAATATTAAGTTTATAAAAGTTGTTTAAATTTTTAAGACGATTGTCATGTGAACTCATATAATAGTATAAAATTAATGTGTTACAAATTAATAATTCCAATAATATCTCTTAAATTTTTAATAGTATTAATTGAATTTTCTCTAGCTTTTATAGCACCTTCTTGAATAATATCTATAATTTTATTTTTATAATTTAATAGTTCTTCAGTTTTATTTTGTATAGGTGTTAATAAATTTATAATATCTTGAGATAACTGATTTTTCATATCATTATATGAAATAGTCATTTTCTTATATTCATTAGAAAAAAAATTATAAGTTTGCTTAGAAGAAGTTAAATTCATTAAATGAAATAAACTAGCAACAGAAGGATTCATTGGTTTATTATGTTTACGTAAACTATTATCTGTAGGTACTTTACGTATTTTACGTTTAATAATATCTGGATTATCTGATAAGTATATTGTTAAATTATTACTTATAGATTTGCCCATTTTATTAATTCCATCTAATGCTAAAATATTATTTAAATTGTATTCAAAATTATATGCATTTGGTAAATTAAAATAATTAACATTATATAATTTATTAAATCTAATTGCTATTTTTTTTGCTATTTCTAAATGTTGTTTTTGGTCTTGACCGACAATAGCATAATGAGCATTATGTATTAAAATATCTGCTGCCATCAATATTGGATATGTTAGTAAAGCTATATTACAATTACCATTTTTATTAATAATATCTTTTAATGAATTTGTTCTTTTTAACTCTCCCAAATAAGTATTTATACTAAGATAATAATACAATTCAAAAATATTGTCAATTTGGGATTGAATATAAAGATGTACATTATTCGGATTAAGACCAACTGCAATATATTGTGCTACTATTTTAGTAATATATTTATTAATTAAATTGTTATCAATTTTATTGTTTAAAGAATGTATATTAGCTATAAAACAATAACAATTAAATTTATATTGCATTAAAACCATATTTTTTAAAATACCAAAATAATGACCTAAATGTAATTCTCCATTAGGTCTTATCCCTATTACTAATGTTTTCATAATTAATATTTTTTTTAATAAAATATATTATTTTTGAATATATGAAATATATATTAAGATATATCCATTATATTTGGATTATAACAATATTATTGTTTATGTCGATTATTTGTTATCCATTTTTATTATTTTTTAATAGAAAAAATAAATATACAACATTAAATAACATAAGAAGATTATTTTCTAAAATATTCTTGTTATTATCAGGTATAAAATTAAACATTTGTTATAAAAATAAAATTCAAAAAAATAAAGTATATATTTATTGTGCTAATCATACATCTTATTTAGATATTTTTTTATTACTTACAATAAGTAAAGGTAATGTATTTTTTATTGCTAAAAAGGAATTAATCAATTTACCAATTGTAGGTTTTTTTTTAAAAAATCTTGATATAATTGTAGATAGAAAAAATAAACAAAGTATAAAAAATGCATTATCAAAATGCAGTAATAAATTAATTAATAATATTAGCATTATAATTTTTCCAGAAGGAACTATTTCTAAGTGTAATAATAAATTATCTAATTTTAAAAATGGTGCATTTTATTTGTCAATAAAACATAAAATACCTATTATTCCTATTACAATTATTAATGCATATAAAATATTATATAATACAGGTATATACTATGGATCAATGCCTGGGACTATTGATATAATAGTACATAACGCAATTGATAATTTCAATGATAAATTTAATAATAATGTAATTTTATTAAAACATGAAGTGTACAATATAATAAAAAAGTATCTATAAATATTTTACGTAATGTTTTTTAAATATATATTAGCAATATCAGATTATTATCCTGATCCTAATTTAGGAATATTATTAAATAATAGTATTTTTACAAATTTTAATTTGCAATCTCGTTATATAATTACTAAGATATATAATGATAATATTGAAAAAAATAATAATTATCATATCATAAAATATAGTTTTATAAAACGTCAATTAATTAATATTATTAACAAATTTTCAATAAAATGGGTAATAATAAATTCTGACTTAGATATAATGTGTATAATGGACTTAATAAATATTATTAAAAAGAACAATGTTAATGTACATATATTATTATCTTTAAATAATATTAATAGTTATGATTATGATATTGTTGAATTTATTAATAATAATAAAATTAACATTAACATGTTAGTTATTAATAATTATATGTCACATAGCTGTATACAAAATAATTATTCATATTATTATATTGACAATTTTTTTGTTTATTGCTATAATTTAGAAAAGTTAAGTTATAAATATTACCTTTTAACTCATAAAAAATATTACATGTTTAATTCTAATATTGTAAAAAACATTAATGATAAACAATTATTTAATAATATGTTATCAACTAGTTTGCTAGTATTTTTATTTAAAGGATATACTGTTTTTAAAGCATGTTTGAAAGGTAAACAATATTTTGAAAATATGATAATTAATTTACTAAAAAAAAATAATTATGAATTTTACGATCAACTCTAAATATTTATTTAATATTTTAAATAAAATAAGTGGAATAATTAATACAAATAATGTATATCCGATATTAGAAAATTTTCATTTTAAATGTCAAGATAACATTTTAAAAATAACATCTAGTGATATGCAAACATATATGTCAACAAATATATATATCAATAATACTATTAAATATAACACATTTGTAATTCCTGCTAAAATATTATTAGATACATTAAAAGCGATGCCTGATCAAGAAATTGATTTTAAAAAAAATAATAATATCATTGAAATAAAATCTTTAATGGGTATTTACAAAATTCCCATTGGTAAAGGTGAAGATTATCCTATTGCACCTATCATTGATTTAAATGAAAAAATTAAAATAAATAATTTATTATTTAGTGAAATAATCAAAAGTGTTCCTTTTATTGTTAATGATGATGAATTAAGACCTTCAATATCAGGTGTTTTATGTGAAATAAAAGATAATAAAATAAATTTTGTAAGTACTGATGGACATAGATTAATAAAATTTTCTATTAATAATGATAATAATGCTGTTGCTAATTCTTTTATCATTCCAATTAGAGTTTTTAACACATTAAAATATAATATTATAAATAAAAATATTGAAGAATATTTATCTATAAATTGTAATGAAAAATTATTATCAATAAATATTAATAATATTTTATTAATTTCAAGACTTATAGAAGAAGATTTTCCAAATTATAATGCAGTTATACCAACTGATAATAATAATGAAATTATAATTAATAAAAATGAAATTTTAAATGCATTAAAAAGAGGATTTATATATTCTAATAAAATTAATTATCAAATAAATTTTAAAATTACTAATGATAAAATGATTATTGATGCTGAAAATAAAGAATTTCTAAGTTCTTCTAGTGAAAATATTAGATGTTCATATAATGGTAAATATATTGAAATAGGATTTAATGCAAAATCTTTAATGGAAATGATTAATGTTATATCAGATTCACATATTAAAATGAAAATATCTACTAACGATAATCCTATTTTATTAATGCCATTTAATCAAAAAGATAATATTGAATTAATTATGTTAATAATGCCTCTTGCAATATAATATTTATATAAATATATTAATATATCTTTTTTTATATTTAAAAAAATAATTAATTTTAAAATTAAAATTTACAAATGGCTAATAACAAATCATCTTTAAAAAGAATTAGACAGTCTATAAAAAGAAGATTATATAACAAATATTATATTAAAACATTAAGAACTCAAATTAAAAAATTTTTTATAATAAAAGATAAAAATGTTATTAATATATATTATATAAAATTGATTTCTATGATTGATAAATTAAGTAATAAGGGCATAATTCATAAAAATAATGCTGCTAATAAAAAATCTAAAGTAACTTTATATTTAAATAATATGTTATATAAATAATTTTATATATAAATAATATTTACATTATATAGTAATAATGATATTATCTTTTAAATATTTAAAAACATATGTAAAAATAAATATTACTATTGTTGAATTAGTTAATAAGTTAAATAATATAGGAATAGAATCTATTTGTATAAATAATGATACAATTGAATTTTTTATACCCCCGGATAGGTCAGATCTTTCGTCATATATTGGTATGGCTAGAGAAATATCAATAATATTAAATCAAGATATAATATATCCTTTAATAGATGATGAATTTTATTATAAATCTAAATTTAATATAAATATTTCAAATAATTTGAAATATTTATATAATAGATATACTGGATTAATTATTCGTAATATTGATTTAAAATTATTATCACCTCAATGGTTAATTGATTATTTGCATTCTGTTAATATTAAAAGTTTCAATTATATATTTGATATTGCAAATTTTATTTTACTAGAAACAGGGCAATATATTAATATTATAGATTTAGATAAAATACACGGTAATTCTATTAATATATCTAAAAATATAAATTTATATAAATACATACAATATAATAATGAGAAAATTAATATTTCCAATGAAAATATTATATCTTATGACAAAAATAGGATAATAAGTTTATCAGGTATGTTTACTGATGATTATTATAATATTAATAACTATAGTAAAAATGTAATATTTGAAATATCTAATTTTAATTATTCTTTTATTAAAAAAATATCTAAAATATATAATATATCTACTATTTGCTCTAAAAATTATAATAAATTTATTGATCCTAATATAATAGGATATGTAATAAAAAGAATTATTTACATTGTAAGATTAGTTAATAAAAATGTAAGTTTCGAACTTTTAGAAGATTATTATTTTAATCCCTCAAAGTCAAAAGTAATATTATATGATATAAATAAAAATAATAATATTCTTGGCATAAATATTAGTTGCCAAAAAATAAAAACAATTTTAAAAAAATTAAATTTTTTGATTTTAAAATCAAAAAATAATTTTCTTTATATTAAAATACCTTCTTATCGAAACGATATTACTAGAGAAGTAAATATTTTCAAAGAAATTATTAGAATATATAACATTAATAATATCAGTGTTAACTTAATTAAACCCTATCATGTATTATCAATCAATAATAATAAAAATGAAATTATAAAATATATATCTAATTATTTGATATCTAATAATTTCTTTGAAATTAGAACTTGTCCTATTAGTAGTATGAAATATCTTAATTTATTTAATGATACAAATCATACAGATATAGTAAAAATTATCAATTATTACAGTAAGGAATTTAATATGATGCGTCATAATATGATTATTAGTGCTATAAATACAATTATTCATAATTTAAATAGACAACATAAAAGTTTTATGTTGTACGAAATCGGCAAAACATATCATTTTATTAATAATAAGTATTTAGAAAAAAATAAAATATCTTTATGGATTACTGGTAATCTTTATTATGATCAATGGAATATTTCAAATAAAAAAAATGATTTTTTTGTGTTAAAAGGAATTATTGAATCTATTTTTAGAAAATTACATATAAATGATTTTATTGTTAATGATTTATGTTGTTCCTATATGAATTACGGAATTAAAATTGTTGATAATAACAAAAATGAATTAGTATTTTTAGGAAAAATCAATGAAAAAATAAATGATATATCAAAAATAAATCAAGATATATTTTATGCTGAAATAAATTATGACAATTTGATAAAATTATATAATAATAAAATTAATTTTCATCATTATTCTAAATATCCTCTCATTAGAAGAGATCTATGCTTGATAGTTCCATATAATATAAATTTTAAGAAAATATGTGATATAGCTTATTCTATTGATAATGATAATATTATAAAAAATATATTTATTTTTGATATATATGATGATATAAAGCTACAATATAAGATTAAATCATATACAATAGGCTATATTTTAAATTCTAAAAGTAAAACTCTTACAAGTATTGATGTTAATTTTTTAATGAAAAAACTTATTGATAGATATAAAATGTATAATATTGTAATTAAATAATTAACTTTACATTAATTATATGAATTTAAATTGCGGAATAGTTGGATTGCCAAATGTAGGAAAATCCACTTTATTTAACAAATTATCTGGTCAAAATGTTAAAGCTGAAAATTATCCATTTTGTACTATAAATTCTAATATTGCAATTGTAAATGTTCCAGATTATAGATTAAATATGTTATCTAATCTATTTAAAATAAAAAAAATTGTATATAGTAATATAAAATTTATCGATATAGCAGGTTTAATTAAAGATTCTAGTTTAGGTTTAGGGTTAGGTAATTTGTTTTTAGAAGATATAAGAAGAACTAATATAATTATACATATTATAAGATGCTTTCATAATAAAGATATTATACATGTGTATGAAGAAATAAATCCCATAAAAGATAAAGAAATCATAGATACAGAGCTACAGTTTAAAGATATAAATATTATTGATAAAAGAATTACAAAAATTAGCAAAATTATCAATAGCAACAAATCTAATATTGAGTCTTTAGTTAAAGAAAGTAATTTACTACTTAAATGCCGATCTTACTTAATAAAAGGAATTTCTTTAAATGAAATAACAGATTTTAATGATATAGAAAAATCATTTATAAATCAGTTATTGTTATTAACATTTAAACCTATATTATATGTAGCTAATATAAATGAACATGATAACTACTTTTTTAATTATTCAAGAACAAAATTACAAAAAAATATTTATAAATTGATTACTATAGATATTAAAAATACTTCATATAAAACTTCATCTCAAATTAGTAATTTAATTATGGAATCACATAAATTACTTAATTTAATAGTCTTTTTTACAATAAATAATAAGGAAATACGTTCTTGGAGTTTACAAAATGGATCCTCAATATTAAATGCAGCTAATATGGTTCACTCTGATTTTAAAGAAAGATTTATATGTGCAGAGATATATAACTATAATGAAATATTTATTAATAATGATAAAAATATATTAAATAAATATCGAAAAAAAATAGTTGGAAAAAACTATATAATAAAAGATGGCGATATTATTTTATTTAAAATTAGATAAAATTATTGTTTTTAGTTTTAAAATATAATTATTCAATATTTTATTAATTGAATTTATTATATTATAGTCAAATATTGTATAAAATAATTTTATAACTATATCATAAATAGTTATATAGAAATACCAATGTATTTAGATTATTAACTATGAAAACAAGAATTAAGATATTTGACACAACATTAAGAGATGGTGAACAAACGCCAGGATGTAAATTAAATAGTAATGAAAAGCTTAAAATAGCTCTTCAACTAGAATCATTAAATGTTGATATAATAGAATTAGGATTTCCTATTTCGAGTCCTGAAGATTTTAAATCTGTAGAAAATATTTCTAAAATTCTTAAAAATACTGTTGTATGTGCTCTTTCTAGAGCTATTAAAAAAGATATAGAATATGCAGCACTATCGCTAAAAAATGCCAAATATCCTCGTATTCATACAGGTATTGGTGCTTCTAATGAACATATTAAATATAAATTTAATAGTACTAAATCTGAAATTATAGAAATAGCTAAAAATGCTGTAAGTTTTGCTAAAAAGTTTGTCGAAGATATAGAATTTTATGCTGAAGATGCAGGTAGAGCTGATAATGACTTTTTGGCTAAATTATGTGAGGAAGTAATTAAATGTGGAGCGACTGTATTAAATATACCAGATACTACTGGATATTGTATTCCTGATGAATACGGATTAAAAATAAAATATTTAAAAGAAAATGTAAAAAATATAGATAAAGTAGATATATCTACTCATTGTCATAATGATTTAGGATTATCTACTGCAAATTCTATTGCAGGTATTATTAATGGAGCCACACAAATAGAATGTACTATTAATGGCATTGGAGAACGTGCTGGTAATACTGCATTAGAAGAAGTAGCTATGATATTAAAACAAAAAAAAAACATGAATTTTTATACTAATATAAATACAAAATTATTATATAAAACTAGTTCCATAGTTGCTAACGCTATGTCAATTACTATTCAACCTAATAAAGCAATAATAGGATCTAATGCGTTTTCTCATTCTTCTGGTATTCATCAAGATGGTATGATCAAAAATAGATCTACATATGAAATTATTAATCCTGAAGATGTAGGTGTTAATAAATCTTCTATTATTTTAACTGCTAGGAGTGGTAGAGCAGCGTTAAAATATAGATTAGAATGTTTGCATTATAATTTAAGCAAGTATGATTTAAATGCAATATATGATAAATTTATATACTACGCAGATAAAAAAAGAAAAATATTTGATGAAGATTTACATGAAATTATGAATTATTTTTTATAATAATTTTTTATTTTTAAATTGATTATAAAATGAAAACTTTATTTGATAAAATATGGAATGCTCATATTATAGATAATATTGATGAAAATACTATTATATATATAGATAGACATTTTATACATGAAGTTACAAGCCCTCAAGCCTTTTCAGAATTAGATAAAAGAAAATTGCCTATTCTACGAAAAAAGCAAATTATAGCTACAGCAGATCACAATGTACCTACATTAAATCAACATTTACCAGTTAAAGAAATTTTATCTAGAAAACAATTAAATACTTTATCTCATAATTGCCTTAAACATGATATAACATTTTTTGGTTTAAATCATAAATATCAAGGTATTGTTCATATTATAGGAGCAGAATTAGGAATAACATTACCTGGTATGACTATAGTTTGTGGTGATAGTCATACTTCTACACATGGAGCTTTTGGCACTATAGCTTTTGGTATTGGAACTAGTCAAGTTGCCACTGTTATGGCAAGCCAATGCATTATTCAAAAAAAACCTATGCAAATGAAAATCAATATAGATGGTAATTTAAAAAAAGGAGTTAGTGCAAAAGATGTAATATTATATATAATACATAAAATTGGATCTGATGGAGGTACTGGATATTTTATAGAATATACTGGTTCTGTATTTAAAAAAATGAGCATGGAAGAAAGAATGACTGTTTGTAATATGAGTATTGAAATGGGGGCAAGGGGAGGATTAATACAACCTGATCAAACTACATTTAATTATATCAAAAATCGCATATATGCTCCTAAAGATGAATATTGGAATGATGCTCTAAATTATTGGACTAATTTATATACTGATCTAAATGCAATTTTTGACAAATCATATTATTTTAAAGCTGATGATATTCCAATAATGATTACATATGGCACTAATCCTGGAATGGGAATGCCAATTAATGGATCTATTCCATGTTTATCAGATATTGAAAAAAATAATCAAAAAAGTTTTAAAAAAGCATTAAAATATATGGGATTTTCTTCTGGAGAAATTTTATTGGGTAAAAAGATTAATTATGTATTTATAGGTAGTTGTACAAATGCACGTATAGAAGATTTTAGGATAGTAGCTAAAATAATAAAAGGATATAAGAAAGCTGATAATGTAAAAGCTTATATTGTTCCAGGCTCTAATAAAGTTATTTCTCAAATAGTAAAGGAAGGCATAGATATTATATTAAAAAATTCAGGATTTATTTTAAGACAACCAGGATGTTCAGCTTGTTTAGGCATGAATGAAGATAAAATTCCATATCAAGAATACTGTATTTCAACTTCTAATAGAAATTTTGAAGGTAGACAAGGAATAGGAGCACGTACTATATTAACTAGTCCTGCTGTTGCGGCAGTAGCGGCAATAACAGGCCATATTACAGATATATCAAATTACTTATAATATTTTGTTTAATATTCTTTTAATAATATTTTAATATCTTTAATAAGATTTTTAATTTCTTTATCTGACAAACCATCATATATACCTCTAATATGTCTGTTTTTATCTACTAAAATAAGTAATCCACTATGTAAAAATCCTCCTGGTTCATTATTATCTTCTTTAACCAATAACATATAAGAGTCTTTTGCAATATTATATATTAAATCTTTATTTCCACAAACTAAATTCCATCTTTTATTATTTATTTTTAATTTTTTTGAATATTGTTTTAATTGAAAAGTATTATCTAATTTATAATCTATGCTATGTGATAATATAGATACTTTTGGATTTTTTAAGTATTTTTTATGAATTTTGTATAAATTGTTCATTACTATTGGACATATAGTAGGACAATTAATGAAAAAAAAATTTGCAATATATAATTTATCATCAAAAAAATTATTATTGATATATATTCCATCTTGATTGATAAAATTGAAATTATCTATTATATGATTTGTATTATTATTTATTTTTTTACCTAAAATAGGTAGTTTAGTACTATTGTTGTCATTACAACTTGATAATATAAAAACTAATAATATTAAAAATATTTTTTGCATTATATATATTTTATTATAAACTTTAATATAATTAAAATATATTAAAATTAATCAAAACAATTATAATGAAATGTTTTACTTTAAGAAGTAAAAATTGTATGATATATATGAACAATATATATGAAATGTTAAATATTCATTTGCAAACACATAAATATTCTAATATTATTATTTTTACAGATAGTAATACTAATAAATATTGTTTACCAATTTTTATTAAAAAATCTGGAATTAACAATTTCAAACACATAAATATTCAACCAGGAGATAAGAATAAAAATATAGATACTTGTATAATAGTTTGGAAATATATGTTAGATAATAAAATTAATAGAAATAGCTTATTAATTAATTTAGGAGGAGGTGTAATAACTGATATAGGAGGATTTATTGCATCAACTTATAAAAGAGGTATTGATTTTATCAATATACCAACTACTTTATTATCTCAAATAGATGCTTCTATTGGTGAAAAAACTGGTTTTAATCTTTATAATGTAAAAAATTGTATAGGATTATTTAAAAACCCTGTGTCTGTTTATATTGATATCATATTTTTAAAAACACTTAAATATGAACATATATTATCAGGATTTGCTGAAATGATCAAACATGGATTAATATATGATAAAGAATATTATTATAAACTTAAAAGAATAGTGTCATTAAAAAATGATGTTGATTACGATATTATTTATGAATCATTAAATATTAAAAATAATATTATTATGAAAGATATTTATGAAAATAATATTAGAAAAATTTTAAATTTTGGGCACACAATAGGTCATGCTATTGAAAGTTCTTATTTAGATCATAATATTGAAATATCACATGGTGATGCAATAGTAATGGGTATGATATGTGAAAATTATATTGCATATTTAGAAAAAATATTAGATTATAATGATTTATTAAATATTAATACATTTCTTATACAAGCTTTTTTTTTAAAAAAAATACCTCATATGTTATTCGATAAAATAATGAATTTAATGTTATATGACAAAAAAAATACAGATAATATTAATTTTACTTTTATTAATACAATAGGCAAAGCAATAATAAATAAATATACTATTAAAGATAATATTAAAAAATCGTTATTATATTATAATGATATATTATAAATTGATTATATCATTTTTCTTAATCTAGATACTGGGATATTTAATTGATGTCTATATTTTGATATAGTTCTTCTCGCTATTTTGTAACCTATTTTTTGAAAATAAATGGCTAACATATTGTCTGATAAAGGATTATTTTTATTTTCATTTTTTATAGTTAATTCTAATATTTTTTTTATTTTTTTATTGGACACTTTATTTCCTAATTCAGTTTTAATACCTTCAGAAAAAAAAAATTTCAATTTAAAAATACCAAAATATGTTTCTACATATTTACTATTAATGATTCTTGAAATTGCAGATACATCCATATTTATTTTTTTAGAAATATCATTTAAATTCATAGGTTTTAATTTTATATCATTACCTGTTAAAAAATATTCATATTGATATTTCATTATTGCATTTATAGTTAATTCTAATATTTTTTTTCTTTGTTTAATAGCTTCTATAAACCATTTAGCTGATTCTATTTTATTTTTTATAAAATTAATAGTATTTATATCATATGATTTATTCTTATTTAATAATAATTTATACTTAATTAACATTTTTTCATATATATTGCTAATTTTTAATTTAGGCATGTTATTATTATTAATAATTGAAAATAATTTGTTATTAGAGTTAATTATTTTAAAATCAGGCAATATAAATTTTTCATTATTTTTATCCAATAAATTATTACCAGGTTTAGGATTTAATTTTGTAATTTCTTTTAATACTTGTTTCAATATACTATCATCGCATGATAATAATAATTTTAGTTTTTTATAATGTTTATATTGCAATTCGTAAAAATAATGATTAACAATTTTTAAAGCTAAAGATATTATATTATTATTATTAATAGATAATTTATAATTTAACTGAATTGATAGACATTCTTGTAAAGTTCTAGCACCTACTCCAATAGGATCAAATTTATTTAACAATGATAATCCATATTCAATATCCTTTGTATTACATATTATATTATATTTCGATTTAATATCATCAATAATAGATATAAATGATCTATATAAATATCCATTTATATCTAAACTCCCAATTAAATTTTTTATTATAATATAATTTTTATTATTTAAATGTATTGTCTCTAATTGTTCATATAAATAATCATAAATATTATTCATCTTGTATTTCGAAATAATACCATTATTAATATCTAATGATGTATTGTTATAATTATTACTATAATTTAAATCATATATATTACTACTATAATTATCAATACTTTTATAGATATTAATATCATTATCATCTAAATTATCATCAAAATCATTTTTTTCTAATGTTGGATTATTTTCTATTTCTTTATCTATTCTATCATTTAACATATAACCCGGAACCTGTAATAGTTTAATAAATTTAATTTGTTGAGGTGATAATTTTTGTTTTAATCTGATGCTTAATTTTTGATTTAACATTTAAAGTCATATTATTTAATTAATATATTATAAATATATTAATAATATATTTTTTTTTATATTACAATATAAAATTAAAATTTTATTATCAATAATGAAACTTCCTACATACATATCAGAAATATCACAAAATATATATAATGAAAATATCAATTTAAAAGGATGGGTTAAAAGTAAAAGCGAAACAAAAAGCTTTATATTTATAAACTTGAGAGATGGAACAGGATACTGTCAATGTTTTATAAAAAAAAACGATTCTAATGTTGATATAATTAATAAAGTTAAATTATTAACTTTAGAAAGTTCTGTATCAATTTTAGGAACAGTACAAATGAATCATAAACAATTAAAAGGATATGAAATTTATATAAAAAATATTGTCATATATCAAATATGTAATAATTTTCCTATTACAAAAAAAAAACATGGCATTAATTTTTTATTAAGCAAAAGGCACTTATGGTTAAGATCTCAACGTCAATGGGCAACTATGAAAATAAAAAGTAATATTTTTTTGGGATTACATAAATTTTTAGATGAAAAAGGGTTTGTATATGTCAATACTCCTATATTAACTAATAATTCAGTTGAAAACACAACAAGTTTATTTAAAACTGGATTTTATAATGTTAATGCCTATTTAAGTCAATCTGGTCAATTATATGGAGAAGCAGCAGCAATGTCAATGAATAAAATATATACATTAGGTCCTAATTTTAGAGCAGAAAAATCTAAAACTAGACGCCACTTATCAGAGTTTTGGATGTTGGAACCTGAAATGGCTTTTTATGATTTAAATATGACTATGGATCTTATGGAAGAATTGATAATATATATTATTAATTATATTATAAAAAATAACTCTACAGAATTATCTCTATTAAATAGAGATATTGATGTTTTAAAGAGTTTTACAAAACCTTTTAATAGAATAACATATAAAGAAGCAATAATATTATTAAATGGTCATAAAAATATAAATTCAAAAAATATAATTGATCTTTTAAATAAAGATATTCTTTTATTTAAAGAAAGACAAAATGAAATTAGTGAATATATTAAAGAATATCAATTATTAATTAATAATGATAATACTAGTAAAAAAGATAAAAATGATTTGATTAATAAGTTAAATAACTTACAAAAAGAATATAAAGATATTGTGCAAAATATTAATAATGTACATATATGGATTAAATCAGCTAAAAGATTTAAATATGGTAATGATCTTGGAGGCGCAGATGAAACTTCATTGATGAAATTATTTAATACTCCTTTAATGATATATCATTGGCCGTATGAGATCAAACCATTTTATATGAAAAAAAATAATTATAATAAAAACGTAGTTAATAATGTAGATTTATTAGCTCCTGAAGGCTATGGTGAAATAATTGGAGGCTCAGAAAGAGAAGATGATTTTAATCAATTAATAACTAATATAAAAAATAATAATTTAAATGTTGAAGATTTTAAATGGTATCTTGATTTAAGGCAATATGGAACAATACCACATTCAGGTTTTGGATTAGGCATAGAAAGAATTACTAATTGGATATGCAAATCTGAACATGTTAGAGAAACAGCTACATTTCCTAGAATGTATGGAAATATAACACCATGAATTTATTGTTTATATTTTTTAGAAGGTGATTCTATTATTTCACCCAATCTTAATTTGGGCCATATTGTATTTATTTTATTAATTGTTTTATTATTTGAAGTTATTATATTTGGCCATTTTCTTTCAAATTTATCTATTTTTAATGTTTTTATAGTGCAATCAAAACCTATTTTTATACATTCTTTATTGTTGATAATATAACTATCTCTTTTAGGATCTATATTATTTAAGCAACGCCAAAGCAATGATGAAATATTATCTTCTTTAAAGAAGAAATCTAAATATATAATGGTTTTAATATTATTAAAACATTTTAACTTAAATAAACTGTTATTTATATAAAATATATGTTTATAATATGATTTTTTAATTGCAATAAAAATTACAGGTACATTACTTAATAATAATTCCAGTTTCATATCTTGTATTTCTGGATATATTTTTTTTATATTATTAATATCAATTTCTTGAAATAATTTTTTTGTTAAAGAACATTTTTTAATATTTGATATTTTTTCTTCATATAATTGATCTGTTGCATCTATACCTATTTTTCCACCAAAAGCAAGCTTATCACATGCATGATCTAAAACATCGATTGGTCCATTAGTAAATATTATATTTTGATTATTGATATTATTAAATATTATTTTTGCAATTGTTAAATCTTCATATAAATCTATATTTTCATCTATTACAATAACTATTTTAGTAAGCATTAATTGACCAGTTCCCCAAACAGCATTTATAACTTTAAATGCCTGTCCTGGATAATTTTTTTTAATCTTAATAATTACTAAATTATGAAAAACACCTTCTACAGGAAATCTAATATCAATTATTTCTGGTATAATACTCATCTTAATTGGTAATAGAAAAATCCGTTCAGTAGCTTTACCAATCCATGTATCTTCTTGAGGAGGGATACCTACAATAGTAGCAGGATAAATAGCATTTTTTCTATGTGTTATACAAGTAATATGAAATTTAGGATAATAATCTTCTAAAGAATAATAACCAGTATGATCACCAAACGGACCTTCTAAAATATAATCTTCTGAAGGATCTATATATCCTTCAATTACAATATCTACATCTCTTGGTACTCTTATTGGTTGAGTTAAACAATTAACTAACTCAACGCCCTTATTTCGTAATATACCCGCTAATAAATATTCTTCTATATTACTTGGTAGTGGCGCAGTTGCACAATAAGTATATATAGGATCACCTCCTAATGTCACTGCTATTGGCATTTTTTTCTTTAATTTTTTATAATAATTAAAATGTTCTTTAGATACCTTGTGTTTATGCCAATGAATTGCTGTTAATTTTGGTCCAAAAATTTGCATTCTATACATACCAACATTTAATATTTTATTATATGGATTTAAAGTATGAATCATAGGCAATGTTAAAAAATTACCACCATCCATAGGCCAACATTTTAAAATAGGAAAAATATTAATATCAGGATTTTTTAAAACTATTTCTTGACATTCACCTTTATAGGATAAATTCTTTGGTAATAAATAGCTCAAATTTAATAATTTAGGTAATAATTTTAATTTATCAAAAATACTGCTATATTGTTTATTCCCTATAAAATTATTTAAAATATTATTTATTTTATGTTCTATTTCATTTAAATTATTGACTCTTAATGCAATACATATACGTCTGTAACTGCCCATGCAATTTATTAATAGTGGAAAATTAGTTCCATTATTTTGAAATAATAAAGCTGGACCATTATTTTTTACAACACGATCAACAATTTCCGAAATTTCTAAATTAGGATCTATATATTCATAAATTCTTATTAATTCATTACAACTTTCTAATAATTTAACATAGTTACTTAAACTATTAATTATCATTTATATAAAATTAAAAATATGGGCCCTGATGGGCTTGAACCATCGACCTACAGATTATGAGTCTGTTGCTCTAACCAACTGAGCTAAGGGCCCTAAAAGAAAACTAAAAACAATACAAATTAATTACTAAATATATTATTTTTTATACAAAAAAATAAATAAATATTATATAGAATATTTATTTTCAAAAAATTGCATTAAATCAATTAACGATTTTACATATTCTAACTTTATAGCATTATAAAGAGATACCCTGAAACATTTTTTTAATCTATGACCTTTTATGCCATAAAATCCATTATTTTCTAATAATTTATTAAATATTTCCTCATAAAATGCATTTTTTGTATTAAAACAAATATTAATATTAGATCTATCTTCTTTATTAGCTATACTAGTAAACATTGAATTACGATCTATTTCATTATATAGCATATTATATTTAATTTTATTTTTTTCTTCTAACATTTTTACTCCTCCACTTTTTTGAATCCATTGTAAATTTAACATTGAACCATAAATTGCTAAAACATCTGGTGTATTAACAATAGAATTATTTAATATATGTGCTTTATAATTCATAATAGGAGGAATATTTTTTTTTATAATATTTTGCATTTCATTTTTTATAATAACTAATGTAGTGCCAGCTGGACCAATATTTTTTTGTGCACTTGCATATATTAAATTAAATTTTGATATATCTATTTCTCTGCTAAATATATCAGATGACATATCTACAATTAATGGTATATTTGAAATAGGGTATTGTTTTATTTGGGTGCCAACAATAGTATTATTAGATGTTAAATGTAAATATTTAGATTTAGAAGATATAATATATTTTTTTGGTATATTTTTATATTCATTCTTTTTAGAAGATGCTACAATATCAACATTGCCAAAATAATTAGCATATTCAATAGCTTTATATGCCCAAAATCCACTATCTAAATATGATGCAGTATCATTTTTATCAATAAAATTATAAGGTATCATATAAAATTGTGTAGTAGCACCACCGCTTAATAATAAAATAGAATAATTATTATTAATATTTAATATTTCTTTGGTTAATTTTTTTATATTATAAATTATCTCATTAAAAATATCACTTCTATGAGATATTTCCAATATAGATAATCCTGTATTATCAAATTCTATTATAGAATTTGATAATTTTTCATATACCTCTTGAGGTAAAATAGCAGGTCCAGCACTAAAATTATATTTTTTCATTTTATTATTATATATGATTTAAAAAAAAAAAATTGTATCATTATATCAATCAAAAATATGTATATTTTTTAATTACCAAAAACATATATGATAATAGAAAAGATGATCCTTATAAGTGTAATTTTTATAATTACACTATTAATTGCTATGTATACTACATTAGCAGAACGTAAAATAGCAGGATTTATACAAGATAGATTAGGTCCTAATAGAGTTGGTATATATGGAATTTTGCAACCTATAATAGATGGAATCAAATTATTAACCAAAGAAGAAATTATTCCTTATAATTCTAATAAATTATTATTTATATGTGCACCATTAATATATATGATATTAGCACTTATTAGTAGCGCAGTTATACCTTGGGGAGATAAATTATTAATTAATAATCGTTTTATTGATTTGCAAATAACTGATATTAATATTGGTATTTTATATATATTTGCTATTATATCTCTTAATATATATGGTATTATAATGGCAGGATGGTCATCTAATAATAAATATTCATTGTTTTCTGCAATAAGAGGAGTAGCCCAAAATATTAGTTATGAAATATCAATGAGTTTTTCATTAATATCTCTTATCATGATTACTGAAACTTTTAGTTTAAAAAACATTGTAGAGCAACAATACTCAATAAATTGGAATATATTTTATCAACCTTTAGGATTTTTAATATTTTTAATTTGTTCATTTGCTGAAACAAATAGAAATCCATTTGATTTAGTTGAATGTGAAACAGAATTAATAGCTGGATACCATACTGAATATTCCAGTATGAAATTAGGATTTTTTTTATTTGCAGAATATATAAATATATTTATGTCATCAGTTATAATGTCAACTTTATATTTTGGAGGTTATAATTTTATAGGCATGAATATATTATATCAATATAATGTAAATGTTAATATAATAAGTATATTAGGAATTATTTTTTTATTTTTAAAAATATTTTTATTTATATTTTTATTTATATGGATTAGATGGACTTTACCTAGATTTAGATATGATCAATTGATATATTTAGGATGGAATATATTAATTCCATTATCTATATTTAATATGCTTATGACTGGATTAATGATTATACTTTTTAAATAGATTATTATAATTCCAAATTATATACAATATAAAAATTAATATATATGGTATTATAAACATATATAATATTCCATAATTTAATCCACTTGATATACCATTATTTTCTCTATAAGACGATTCTGCTGATGCATTACACATTGCACATTGCGCAAATAAATTACTTATTTTAAGAAAATTAATTATTATAATGTAAAATAGTACTTTTTTCATATTAATAAATGTTTATTGAATAATAAGGCGATATTATCATATATACTATAATTCCACTTATAGTTACATATAACCAAATTGGTAAAGTCCAAATAGAAATTTTTTTATGAGTAGATACTTTGTTATTAAATGCATAAAAAAACGATAATAAAATTAAAGGTAATATTATCATTGCACATAATATATGTGTAATTAAAACAATTACATAAAAATAATATATAATATTTGTATTTGGATATTTAGTATGGGGAATATTATAATGATAAATTATATATAATGATAAAAATATTACAGATAGAATTAATGTTATTAAATTTAATACTTTATGTAAAACAATATTTTTATATTTTTTTATTACAGTAAATGATATTATTAATAATACAGTACAAATTATATTAATAATACAATTAATATGTGGTATTAAATTTAATTGATATAAAGGCATTGTTAAATGAAATAATTAATTTTTATAATAAAAATGTTTTATATATTACATACATAATTATATGATTTATTATTTTATTTTTATGATATGTCAATTATAATAATTAATAGTAAAAATAAAAATAAAATAACAGTACCAAATAATGCATGTGTAAACATTGAATTTTCAAATTTTAAATGCATAAAATATGCTAATATATAATAAGCTTTTATAAAAGTTAATATTAAATAAATAATATTTTTTATAAAACTATAATTGAAATCACATAAGGATATACCAAATTCTATAATAGTTATTAATATTAATAATAAAAATATGTTTATAATAGTTTTAACATTCATCAAATTAAATAAATAAAAGTAAAAATAAAAACCCATATTAAATCTACAAAATGCCAATATAACCCTATTACATCAATTATAGGATATAAATTTACATTTTCATTTTTAATTATCTTTATAAAAATTATAATATTAAGTATAATACCTACAATAACATGTATACCATGAAATCCTGTAATTGTAAAAAAAATATTACTAAAATTACTAGTATATTCATGTAATATATAGCCAAACCAAAATCCTTCTTTATATAAATTGTACCATTCTAATGTTTGACACAAAACAAATAATAAACCTATAAAAATAGTAATTAACAAATATATTACAGAATAATAATAATTTTTCTTTTTATATTCATATATAGTCATAACCATGGATACACTACTAACAATTAATATTAGTGTCATTATACCAACAAAAACTAAAGGTAATTTATATGGCAATAATGGAATATATGTAAATATATTTTCTGATTTTGGCCAAAACAATATGTTATTATATTTTAATGAAAAAAAAGCTGTTAATAATCCACAAAATGTTAATAAATCTGATAAAAGAAATATCCACATCATAATTTTATAATTATAAAAGTATCTTATATCATTGTTATATAACTTATACATAATATTTTATTTAACGGTTTATAATCAAAAATACAAACAAATATATCCACAATAAATGAACAAAATGCCAGTATATAATTAGTGATTTTAAATATACATCTTTATATAAATTATTTTTATTGTCTTTTAAAAAAATATGATATATAATTGCTATTACTCCAAATATAATATGTAAACCGTGTATAACTGCTATAATATATATATAAGAACCTGCAATATTACCTGATAAATAAATATTATTTTTTATCATATCTTGCAATCCTTTAAATTGTAAAAATAAAAATAACATACTATTGAGTAACAGTAATACTAATAATGTTTTATAATATTTATATTTGATTTTATTATTTAATAAATAAATATATTGTGTTATAATAATACCTACTAAACTTATAAAAGTGGATATGTAAAAATAAAAAGGTAATTTAAATATTAGCCATTTATTATGATTTAATAATCCTGTTCTACTAACAATATATGCACTTGTAATTCCTGTAAACATCATAATAGAACTTGCAATAAAAAGCCATATTATAAATTTAAGTGCATTTATATTACTTTTAATTTTCATTATTATATTTTTTTTCACAGATAGATTGAGGCATATAATCCATATCATATTTAGGATTACTATATTCATATGGCCATCTATAAACTTTAGGAATATCACCTATCCAATTTCCATGTATAGGTTTTATCAAAGTTGTCCATTCTAATGTATTAGCTTGCCAAGGATTTTGAGAAGTATCTTTACCATTATAAATACTATTAATAAAATTAAATATGAATAATAATTGTGTTAACACCACTACAATAGTTGCTATAGTAATAACTTTATTAGTAAAAATCCAATTGTCAAATAATCCAAATGCATTAAATTCATAATATCTCCTTGGTAAACCATTTAACCCCATAAAATGCATTGGAAAAAAAATTATGTAAATACCTATAAATGTTATCCAAAAATGTATATGCCCTAATCGTTCATTCATCATTTTTTGAAATAATTTAGGAAACCAATGATATATACCAGCAAACATTCCAAACATAGCTGCACTACCCATAACAATATGAAAATGCGCAACTACAAAATAAGTATCATTTAAATTAACATCTAATACTGCATTACCAAGATATATACCAGTTAATCCACCTGTAATAAAAAATGATAATAATCCAATAGAAAACAACATAGGAGTAGTAAATCTAATATTACCTCTCCATATAGTAGCTAAATAGTTAAAAACTTTAACAGCTGACGGTACAGCAATTAATAATGTTGTAATCATAAATATTCCTCCTATCATAGGATTCATTCCACTAACAAACATATGATGAGCCCATACAAAAAATGATAATCCTGATATTCCTAAAAGAGATAATATCATAGCTTTATAACCAAATAATGGCTTTCTAGAATTAATAGATATAATTTCAGAAGTTATACCCAAAGCTGGCAAAATAACAATATATACTTCAGGATGCCCTAAAAACCAAAATAGATGTTGAAATAAGATTGGACTACCTCCTTCATATTGTAATGCTTCTCCTGCTATAAATATATCACTTAAATAAAAACTTGTACCAAAACTTCTATCTAATATTAATAATATTACTGCTGATAATAATACAGGAAAAGACAGTAATCCCATTATCGCAGACAATAATAATGCCCATATAATAATAGGTAATCTATTCATTGTAAGTCCTTCAGTTCGCATATTTAATATAGTAGTTATATAATTAATACTTCCTATCAATGATGATAATATAAAAAATGACATACTAATAAGCCACACTGTTTGCCCTAATCCTGATCCTGGAATAGCTTTTGGCAATGCACTTAATGGCGGATATATAGTCCATCCAGATGCTGCTGGGCCTGTACTAATAAATAGAGAAAACAACATTATTATAGCAGATAGCAAAAATAACCAAAAAGATAACATATTCATAAATGGTGATGCCATATCTCTTGCTCCTATTTGAAGAGGTATTAATAGATTACTAAATGTGCCACTTAATCCTGATGTTAAAACAAAAAATACCATAATAGTACCATGAATAGTTACTAAAGACAAATAAAATGATGGATCTAAATATCCATCAATAGCATGTCTACCAAATAATTTTTTAAAAATACTGAATGAATAATTTGGATATGCTAACTGTAATCTAAATAACATCGATATAAATATTCCTAATATACCCATCATAATACCAGTTATTAAAAACTGTTTAGCTATAATTTTATGATCTTGAGAAAAGATATATTCATTTATAAATTTTTTCATATAATTTTATATTTAATCAGCTATTAATTATTTCATAAAATGGTTTTTGTTGATTAAGCCAATTACTATATTCATAATAATCAACAATTGATACTTTAATCCACATATTAAAATGACCTGATCCACATATTTTATTACAATATAAAATATAATTAAAATTATTATTATTTCTTATAATTTTCATATTTTTAGTAGTTATAGTGGGTATAAAATGCAAAGATGTATACATTCCAGGAACTGCATTCATTTGAATTCTAAATTCTGGTATATAGGCACTATGAATAACATCTTTTGATGATAATAATAATTTGACAGGTTTATTAACAGGTAATACAATTTCATTTGTTACAATATCATCTTTTGCAGTATCATTATTAAAATCTATACCTAATATATTTTTACCTTTTATTAATCTAAAATTTTTAGGACCTAATAATTTATCATTTCCTGCATATCTAGCAGTCCATTTAAATTGTTCACCTGTTAATTCTACTATAATTGCATTCTTTTTCATATCATTAGATGGATTTATAATACTATACCATTTAAAACTTCCATATATTACTAAAAGTGATAGAATTATAGCTGTAATAGAGGTCCATAATATTTCTAAATTATTATTATGTGTTATATAGTAAGCTTTATTGTTATGTTTTCGTTTATATTTATATAAAAATATAAATAATATAATATGTGTGACAAAAAATACTATTAAAGCTAGAGTAGTTGTTATTTTAAAAATAATATCGTATGATTGACCATGCAAAGTAGCAGATGGGAACCATAAATCTATACCATGAATTTTAAATTCATAAATAGATGCTATAATACTTATTATTGAAAATATTATTAACATTAATCCTGTATTATAATTCCAATCTATTTTAATTGGATTACCTATAGTAATACGGCTTAATTGATATATTTTAAAAGATTTTATTAAAATATTATATAATAATATAATTATGATAAATAATAATATATAATATATATTATCAAAAATAATTGATAAAATAGTACTTTCTTTATTAGAAAATTCTCCTAAATTATTTGATAATACAGTATTTGAAAGAAAAATAAAAACAAATGCTATTGAATATACAAAATAATTCATAAATTAGTTTACAATTAATAATTAATGCTATTAATTAAATAAGGATGTTTTATTATATAAATATTTTTATTTTTAATTTTATTAAATATCATCAACATAAAAATACTGAAAAACATCATAAAAATTCCTATATCTAAAAAACCAATTCCAGGAAATATACCAACAATACTAGGAATAATCATAATATATATATCTATCCAATGACCTATAATTATAATTATACATATTATCTTAACAATATTAAAATTAATTTTGCAATAATTGTGTAATAATAATAGTAAAGGAAGTATAAAATTCATAACAATATTAACTATATATATATTTTTATAACCGTTATTTAATCTATTGATATACCAAACAGTTTCTTCTGGAATATTAGAATACCATATTAATAATGTTTGACATGTTAATAAATACATCCAAAATATTGAAAAAGCGAAAATATAATTAGATAAATCTTTTAAATGGTTTTTATTAAAACAGCTAAATGATCCATTTTCTTTTAGTATTATAGATGTTAAAGTGAGAAAACATAATCCACTAACCCACAATATTGATAAATTATACCATCCAAATATAGTGCTAAACCAATGAGGTTCTAATGACATTATTACGTCAAATATAAATAAGGGAAAAGTAAATGCAAAAATAAAACAAAATATTGCTGAATATGTTATATTTTTATTAAAAAATTCCTTAATACTGTATTTGCATATATTTTTATCAATATTATTAATTTTAAAAATTAAGAAATACCAAACTAAAAAATAAGTTATCAATCTTAATAAAAAGAATTTTTTATTTAAAAAATAAGATTTTTTATGTATTAAAAAGTCATATTTATCATTAAAAATATCAATTAATTCACCATTAGACCAATTGGTATAAATAATATTATTTAATAATCCATATAAAATTATTAATAATAAAATTATAGCAAAATATGGATATATTTTTGTATATATATTAGATATTTTTAATAAAACAACAGACCATTTAGAATAAGACAAGTATTGAATAGCATAAAAAAAAGCTCCAAATAATGATACTATTGTAAAATAGTAAGAATTAATCAGTAAATTAGCTATTAATAGATTATAATTATTATCTTTTATATACCCATAAAATGACATTATCATTCCCATGATTAAAATTGTAAAAAATATATAATATAAATTATTTTTAATTTTAAATTTTTTGTTACTAATATTTTTCATATATATTAATTATATAATTCACATTCGCTGTAATTTTTGCACATATAATATTATTTGCCATCTTTCTTCAGGTGTAATAATACTTTTATGTGAGCCCATCATTCCATATCCATGAGTAATAACATGGTATAACATTCCAGGAGTATATTGGGCAATAGGTATATTTGCGTGTTGTCTAATATTGGTGTTATCATTAAATTTTGGAGGAATTATTGGATACGATTCATTGATAATCATTGCAGCATCTGAAAAACCGTATTTACCATGACAATGAGAACACATAGATATATATAATTTTTTACCTTCATTATAATTAAAATCATTATTGATAATAGGATTTTCAATATATTTTATTCCTATTGTTGAAAAATTTAAATAAGAATCTTCTTCTGTAAAATGACATTTTTCAATATCTAATGTATTTTTAGGTGCTATTTGTGATATTCTATTTTGTAATAAAGCATCATGATTATATGGTATTGAATCATACATTTGAGGAGCAAATCTCCAATTAGGTTCTTTTTTAGGCTTTTTAATAATAAAAGTGCAAGATTGTAAAAAAAATATCAATATTATAAAATATAATAGTTTATATATAATCATATTATGTTGTAGTTATATTAATTGGATTGGATATTTTTAATGTATTAAATATAAAATTTCTTTTATTAAAATTACAATTATATATATCAATAACAATAACATATTTATCATTTATAGATAATTTATTTAAATAATTTTTTCTATCCTTATAAGATATAATAACAGAAATTATAAAGCTAATACCAATACTATAAGCAGAACATAATATCATAACTTCAAAACATATAGGAATAAAACTAATAAATGGTATTATAGGTTTGCCTCCTACATTAACATTCCAATTATTAGTCATGTAAAACATCATTGAAAATGATAATATTAAACCAGCAATAGCACCAAAAAAAGCAAAAAATGGTAATTTTGTTGTTTTGCCTCCTATTAATTTATTTATTCCATGAATAGGATAAGGTGTATGAACATTATATATAGTAATTTTGTTTTTTATAAGATTATTAATACTCTCTTTAAGAGAGTATTCGTTATCAAATAATGCTATTATATATTTTTCCATATTTTAATATAAAAAATAATATTATTTATTTTTAATTAATAATTTAACTTCTGATATAGCAATAAAAGGTATATATCTTATAAATAAAAGAAATAAAAACAAAAATAATCCTATTGAACCTGTAAATAATCCTATATCATAAAATGTAGGATAAAACATTGACCAACTAGAAGGTAAAAAATCCCTATGAAGAGATGTTACAATAATAACAAAACGTTCAAACCACATTCCAATATTTACTATTATAGAAATAATAAAAGTTATTTTCAAATTTGTTCTTATCTTTTCAAACCACATTAATTGTGGCGATAAAACATTACATAACATCATAATCCAATAAGCCCAATAATAAGGTCCTTTAATTCTATTTATAAATACATACTGTTCGTATTCTGAACATGAATACCATGCTATAAATAATTCTGTTAAATATGCAACTCCAACAATAGATCCAGTAACTAAAATAATTAAATTCATTAATTCAATATGTCTAATAGTAATGTAATTTTCAAAATTAAGTATTTTTCGAACAATTATTAATAGTGTTTGCACCATAGCAAATCCGGAGAAAATAGCTCCGGCAACAAAATATGGTGGAAAAATTGTTGTATGCCAACCAGGAATTATAGATGTTGCAAAATCAAATGATACAATAGTATGAACAGAAATAACAAGTGGTGTTGATAAACCTGATAATATTAATGATACTGATTCAAGTCTATCCCAAGATTTAACAGAATAATCCCAACCTAAACTAAAAAAACTGTAAATATTTTTTTTTATGCCATTTGATCTATTTTTTATAATAGCAAAATCAGGTATAAGACCTATATACCAAAATAATAAAGAAACAGAAAAATATGTTGATATAGCAAAAACATCCCATACTAGTGCTGAATTAAAGTTTATCCATAAAGGCCCAAATTGATTTGGTAAAGGTAAAGCCCAATAAAATAACCAAGGTCTTCCCATATGGGATAATATATAAGTTAAAGCACATATAACAGCAAAAATAGTCATAGCTTCTGCAGCTCTATTAATTGAATTACGCCAATTTTGCCTAAATAAAAGTAATATAGCAGATATTAATGTACCAGCATGACCTATTCCTACCCACCAAACAAAACAGGTTATATCCCATGCCCATCCAATTGTATTATTAAGACCAAATAATCCAATACCATAATAAAATACTGATAAAATAACATAAATCCATAATAAAACCCCTAAAAATGATATACTAAAGCATATACACCATAATTTAGAAGCATTATCGGTTATCGGTTTACAGATTCTATCAGTAACATCATTAATAGTATCTTTACCATTGATTATAGATTTTTCATTAAAATCATCAAACATATGAAATATTATTTTATTTATTTCTAATCATTGTTATATAAGAAATATTAGGTTTAGTATTTAATTCATTTAAAACATTATAATTAAGATCATTGTTTATAAGTTTTTTTATTTTACTTTTAGGGTTATTTTTATTACCAAAAGTAATAGCATTTGTAGGGCAACTACTAGAACATGCTGTTTCAATATCTCCATCATTGATTATTGAATCGTTTATTTTAGCTTTTAATTTACCTGCTTGAATTCTTTGTACACACATACTGCATTTTTCCATAACTCCTCGTGATCTTACAGTAACATCAGGATTAAGCATTAATTTACCTAAATCATTATTCATATTATAATTAAAATTATCATTATCATGATATTTAAACCAATTAAATCTTCTCACTTTGTAAGGGCAATTGTTAGCACAATATCTTGTTCCAAAACATCTATTATAAACTTGCTGATTTAGTCCTTCTGCTGAATGTAACGTAGCTAATACTGGACATACTGTTTCACATGGTGCATTATTGCAATGTTGACACATCATAGGTTGATGAATTACTGATACATTTTCATTATTATGAACATCATCTGTATAATATCTATCAATTCTAATCCAATGCATTTCACGTTTTTTTTTTATTTGTGATTTTCCAACAACAGGAATATTATTTTCCATATTACAACTTATAATACAAGCATTACATCCAATACAAGCATTTAAATCAATAACCATACCCCATTGATAATTAGATTTATTATGTTCAGGCCACAAAGAATGATTTTCATGTTCATCATTAATATTACTATCTATATGTTGAATATAATTGTCAAGAGTATTTTCCCGTACAATACCTCGTTGTTCACTATCGTGATGTATCTGAGTTTGAGCAAATTCATATTTTTTCAATGTCTTGTTCAACATTACAAAATTATAATTTTGTAATGTTGAATTAACAAGATTTAAAAATGGATATGCATTTTTACCAGTAAAATTATTTATTTTATTATAATATTCAATTTTACCATAACCTAATGCTATTGCTATAACATTATTGGCTTGTCCTGGTTGTATAATAACTGGTAATTCTAATATTTCATTATTATAATGAATTGAAATTATGTTACCTTGATTTAATTTATATTTATAAGATGTATACGGAGAAATAGAAGCATAATTATCCCAAGTTACTTTACTAATTGGATCTGGTAGCTCTTGCAACAATGGATTATTTGAATATTCTCCATCTTTTATACTAACTTTTTGATATAAAACAATTTCTATTTTATTTTTTATTTTATTTTTTGAATCAAAAATAATCATATTTTCTATATCTATTATAGAATTATTTATAATTTTATAATTAATATTTGGATTATAATAATAATTATGGCTTAATTTAGTAAAACCTTTTCTTAATAAATTATTCCATTGTTCTTCAATTTTAACATGATTACTTATTTCATACAATGGAAATATATTATTTTTCCAATAATTTTTTATATAGTTATAAAAATCACAATCATCATAATCTATCCATTTAAGTATACTTACTTCTATTTGCCTAGTATCAAATAATGGATTTATAGTTGGTTGAGATATTGAATATACATTTTTTTTGAAATTAATATCATGCCAAGATTCAAATAAAGTACTATCTGGAATTATAATATTACAATTTTTTGTTGTTTCATCTATGACATTTGAACATGATATAGTAATATCAACATTTTTTAAAGCTTTAGTAAATAATTTATTATTATTTCCATAATAACAAGGATTAGAATGATAAAAAAATATAGCACCTATTTTATTATCATTCATTTCTTCAACAAGTTCGTTTAATACATTATCATTTTGCATACTAATATTATAGCCATCATTAAAACAAATACTATTGTTATAATTATCTAAATGCCAATTAATAGCATTTATTATATTTTGTATATTAATATCATTTAATCCGCATATTACTATAGATTTTTGTTTATTTGAAATTAATGATTTTACTATTTCTTTTATATGTATGATTACATGATCAGATAATTCTATAATAGATGAATCCCAAGTATAACATTTATTATATAAATTATTAATTAATTCTTTATATAATAATAATACAAAACTTTTTATTTGTGATGGTTTAATAGGTATTCTTATATCAGCTTTTGATCCACTTATTGATAATATACTTTCAATTTGAATATGCTTAGACATCATATTATGATCTTGTATACTATCAATATTTCTATTTTTGATATATTGATTTGAAAATTCTACAGGTGATATCCAAGTTCCTAAAAAATCTGCTTCTATACTTACAATAACATTTGCTTTATCAAATCTATAATTAGGAATTATAGGTTTATCAAACATATTTTTATGGGATATTAAAATACTAGAATATGATATAGGATTATATACTATATGTTTAATGTTAGGATATTTAGAAACAAATTTTTGTAAAACATCATTTGTAGATGGACTATAAATATCAGAAGAAATAAATATTACTTTTTTATTTGTATATTTTAGTGAATGAAGATATTTTTTAATAATATTATCAATTTCATTCCAAGAAATTCTTTCTCCATTGTAAATAGGATATTTTATCCTATAATCATTATATAAACTTAATAATGATGCATGAGTAATAGCATCTACTCCTCCTTGGGATATAGGGCACTGTTTATTGCCTTCTATTTTTATTGGTCTACCATCTACAGTTTTTACCAAAACACTATATCCACTATTTAAAGTTGTAGCGTAATATTTAGCAGATCCTGAAATTATATTATCTTCTTTAAATAAATAAGATACTGATTTTTTGACTGGAGTATTTGTACAAGATGATAGAGTAGCCATTCCAATACCTAAACCAATTTTTTTAATAAAATCTCTCCTAGAAGTTGTTATAGATTGACTATCATCATTTTTAGTGGTTTTTATAATATTAACAGTTTTATTATCTATTTTTTTTAATTCTATATTAGACCAATAATTTATATTTTTAAGATATTTCATAAATAATGATATATTAATAATGACATGATGAACATTCTAATCCTCCAATAGTAGCGACTGTGATATTATCAATATTTGTTATATTTTGATGAATATCTAATAAACTTTCATAATATTTTTTTTCTTGTATATTATCTATTTTTGCTTTTTTATGACATTCTATACACCATCCCATTGTTAGTTTTTCTGCTTGATATACTTCATTCATAGAATCTATTTTACCATGACAAGCATAACAAACAGCTTCATCAGACTTAAGTCCATATAATTTTTTAATAGCTTCAGATCCTAAATTAACGTGTTGAGAATGATTAAAATAAGCAAAATCTGGTAAATTATGTATTTTAATCCATTCAATAGATGTTGTGTTATTTCCATAAGTTTGAGTAATAGGATCAAAATCTAATATTTTATATAATTTTTCAATTTCAGTTTTCATAAATTGTGAATTACTTTTTTCTCCATCAATTACTGAATGACAATTCATACAAATATTTAAAGATGGTATATTTGCATATTTACCTTTCCATGCTTCATTATGACAATATCTACAATCTATTTTATTTATACCAGAATGAATTTTATGAGAAAATTTGATCGGTTGTTCAGGTTGATAATATTGATCTATACCTATATTCCATATAGTATTCAATCCAATTACAATAAATATTATAAATAATAAAATACATGTAAAAACTATAAATATTTTTTTTTTAAAAAAAATACCTATTTTTTTAATAAAATATTTAAATATACAATCTATATAGGATATTTCTTTTTTATATTTAAGAATTTTTATTAAAACATTAACAACTTTATTTAAAAGAATATAAATTATAAATAATATTATGATTAATAAAAATAATATTATTAATATATTATTATTGATAATATTTTTATTATTTATATCAGTATTGTTTATTATATTATTATTATTATATTCAGATTCATATTTGATATATGATAATATATTAGTAATTTCATTATTCGATAAATAAGTAAAAGAAGGCATAACAGATTCCTTATATTCTTTATATATTTTTATAGCATCTTCATCTCCGTTTTGAATCATTGATGAAGAATCATATATCCATTTAATTAACCATTCTTTACTATATTTATTATCAATATTTTTTAATTTAGGACCAATTAAGTTTTTATTTATATCATGACAAACACTACAATGGGATTTAAATAATATTTTGCCATTAGATATAATATCATCAAATTCATTATTATTTGCTAAAATAAAATGTGGATTAATAACGATTAATATTAATAAATATAATCTAAAATATTTTAACAACAATGATTTGAAATTCAAGTAATTCATTTAAAATTAAATAATATATTAATTTTATAATAAAAAATATTTACCCTAAAAAAGATTTTAATACTTTGCTTCTAGATGTATATCTTAATCTATTTAATGCTTTATCTTTTATTTGCCTCACTCTTTCTCTAGTAAGATTAAATTGTTCTCCAATTTCTTCTAAAGACATTGCTTGATTGCCTGATAAGCCAAAAAATAGCAAAATAATTTGATTTTCTCTATCTGTTAAAGTATTTAAAGCTCTTTTAACTTCTATAGATAATGATTCTTCTATTAAATCATTATCTGTAACCGGAATTTCTTTATTTTCTAATACATCTAATAAAGTATTTTCTTCACCTTGTACAAATGGTGCATCCATTGATAAATGACGACCTGAATTACTTAAAGTGTCAGAAATTTTATCTGCACTAGTATCTAAAATGTTTGCAATTTCTTCAGGTGATGGTTCACGTTCAAATTTCTGTTCTAATTTAGAATATGCTTTACTAATCTTACTAAGTGATCCAACTTGATTAAGTGGTAATCTTACAATACGTGATTGTTCTGCTATAGCTTGTAATATAGATTGTCTAATCCACCATACTGCATATGATATAAATTTAAAACCTTTTGTTTCGTCAAATCTTTTTGCTGCTTTAATGAGACCTAAATTACCTTCATTAATCAAATCACCTAGTGTTAATCCCTGATTTTGATATTGTTTAGCTACTGAAACAACAAATCTTAAATTAGTTTTTGTAAGTTTTTCTAATGCTTCCTGTTCACCCTTTTTAATTTTTTTAGCTAATATAACTTCCTCTTCTGCTGTAATTAATTCAACTTTACCTATTTCATGCAAATATTTATCTAAAGATTGACTCTCTCTATTAGTTATAGATTGTGTGATTTTCAATTGTCTCATTATGCCAGTTAAAATATAAAAACATTAAAAAGTTTATTCTGGAAGCAAATTTACAAATTACTTTTGACATTAATATCTTTTATTAGGAAATTTTTTATTATTGATAATATATAATTGTCTTTATACATTTTTTTTTATATGTTTGAAATCATATGATTATATTGTAACATTTTGGTTCGGTAGTTCAGTTGGTTAGAATACATGCCTGTCACGCATGGGGTCGCGGGTTCAAGTCCCGTCCGAACCGTATTTAATAATAAATATTATGTATTTTTCTAAAAATATTGTTATTAATATATATTTCTAAATTGTTATGTAATTTTAGCATTGTAATTGGCCATTTATAATATATTAAATCGTCTCTTAAAAGATGTTTAATTGCTTTTATTTTATTTATATTATCGCATAGCAATATTATTTTATTTGCTTTTAAAATATCACCTATTCCCATTGTGATAGCTTTTTTAGGAACATGTGCTTCAGAATCAAAAAATCTAGCATTACTTTTAATTGTTGTAGCACTTAAATCAGTTATATGTACATCAGCATGTAATTTGGTATTAGGTTCATTAAATCCTATATGTCCATTTAATCCTACTCCTAATAATTGTATATCAATAGGATATTTTTTCAAAATTTCTTTAAATTCTAATATATTATTATTATTATCGTTTGTGCCAGATGGAATATATGTATTTGAAATATCAATATTAATATGTTTAAATAAATTATTTATCATATAATACTTGTAAGTATTAAAATATGAAATGTTGCCAATATATTCATCTAAATTAATAGTATTAATTTTTGAAAAGTCAACTATTTTTTTTTGAAAATAATATATTAATTGATTATATACTTCTTTAAATGTATCTCCTGTAGCTAATCCTAATGTTAAATTTGGTTTTAAATGAATTTCTTTTACAATTGTATCTGCAATAATTTGACATATATTATTATAGCTATTATATGTAGTAATTTTCATAGTGATTATGATTTATAATAAATAATGATTATATCATTTCAATATATACATAAATATATTATATTTTTAATTTGATTAACAATAAATGAATTTTTATTAAAATAAAAATTATTTTTTAATGATGATTACTATGATTTTTTATTTCAAAACATTAAAATAAATATTTTTATATTAAAAATAATAGCTATAAACTATATACTATCATTTCTGTTAATATTTAAAATATTATTTATTGGTGTTTTATCGAATATATAATTAGCAAAATTTAATATTAAATATGATAAAATTATAATAATAATATTAACTATCATTGTATGTAATATATTATAGTACATAGGTAAATAATTTATAAAATATATACTAGCATCTAATTTGATAATTTTATATATATTTTGAATATATATAATAAATAAGCATAAGCAATTAGCAGTGATAATGCAAATAATTGTTATAAACAACCAATATAATTTAAAAATATTATTAATGAATTTTTTACTACTACCTAAAATTTTTAATATTGTAATAAAATAAACATTTTTTAATATAAAAATAAAAATAGATGAGGTTATATTAATAATAGATATTAAAGAAATTAATATTATAACAATAGTATAATTTCTAGATAAAAGAGATATAAAATGCCATAAATTATTATGAATATCATATATTGACAAAATATTTATATTATTTTTTAATAAAATATTGATATGGCTTTTAATAAAATTAATGTTTTTATAATTAAATGACGATAAATATAATTCATATCTATTAATTTCTAACTTAGAATTACAATTTATATTTGATAAAATATATAAATTATCAATCTCATCAATTCCAGTTTCATATATACCAGTTATAGTAAAAGAATATTCTAATAATATATCATTTAAGTAATATAATTTAATAATATCATTTACTTTAACATTTAATTTATGTGATAATATTTTAGATATAACAATATTATTATCATTATCATTATTTAATTTTCCATCAATCATATATATATCATAATATGATTTATAATAATTTTGACTAATAAATTTTAATATTATATTTTGTTTATAATCTTTATTTTGCAGAAAAGAATATTGATAAATAACTGGATAAATATTATTAATAATTTTATTATTTGTTAATATTGTTTTCAATTGATATTGAATATTTGATTTATTATCGACCAATATATTAATATGTCCTGAAAAATTCGTGATATTACTAAAAACTTTATAATTAAATCCATTATACAAGCTTATTATTAATATAATAATTATTATATTGACAAATATTGTTATAAAAGATATATATAAAAAAATTTTATTTGACTTCCTTAAAAAGTATAATAATAAATAAAATTTATACATTATTAAGTTATATATATAAATATAATACTTGATATACAATTAAACTTAACACATATGCATGTAATGTCATTACAATAAAATATATTATTGGTAAAAATATAATTTTTGTTTCTTGATATATTATAAATAAAGTACTTATACATTGCATAGAAAATACATAAAATATTAATAATGAAGATGCATTTGCAATATTAAATATTGGTAAACCTGTTTTTATATCTGTTATTGATTTTATACTATCGCTTAATAAAGACATATTATTTTTAAATTCAATATTATAAATAGTAGTTATACTACTTACAAAAACTTCTCTAGCAGCTATAGACATAATAATAGAAATTCCAATACGCCAATCAAAACCCAATGGTTTAACAATTGGTTCCATAAATTTTCCAATACAAGCTATATATGAATTTTCTATTTTATTAACTTTGATAATATTAAATTGATCATTATATCCATAATTTGATAAAACCCATAATATAATGCTTGTTGTTATAAGTATTTTGATAATTTCTTTAATAAATATTTTTGATCTATTATATACAGAAATAAAAATACTTATAAATGAAGGCATTTTATATTTAGGTAATTCCATTACTAATGAAGATAATTCACGAGATTTCCAAAAAATATGAATTATATACGAATATATTATCATAAATATTACACCTAAACAATACATTAAAAATAATAGTAATCCTCTTCCATTAAATCCATATAAATAATAATGTTTAGGTATTATAATTGATATTAATAGTATATATATAGGTATACGAGCTGAACAACTCATTAATGGTGTTGCTAATATAGTTAATATTCGTTCTTTTGTATTAGTAATGTTACGAGTTGATATAATAGCAGGAACTGCACATGCCATACTGCTTATGAGAGGAATAATAGAATATCCATTAAGTCCAATCTTTCTCATTATATTATCCATAATAAATATAATGCGAGACATATAACCAGTATCTTCAAAAATAGTAATAAATCCAAATAATATTGCTATTTGTGGTACAAATGTTAATACACTTTGTAGTCCAGGTAATATACCATTTATTAATAAATCAGATAATAAATTTTCTTTAAAATTGTTTTTTATAAAGAAAATTATATTACAAAATATTTGTTCAATTAATTTATTAGGATAATTAGATAGTATAAATACACTTTGAAACATAATTAATAATATGAAAATAAACAATATTATTCCATATATTTTATGAGTTATAATTATATCAATTTTATTATATAAATGAATATTTTTAGAAAATTTGTTTTTATATACTAAAGAATATTTAAGTATTTGACTTATAAACTTATATCTTATTATAGTTTCTTGAACCTTTAATCTTTTAGGAATTATATTATATTTTTCTTTTGTATTATAAATTATATTTTTATAATTAGTAGATACTTTTTGTAAATTGAAACAATGATTAATAAAATATAAGCATTGATAAAAATTTGATAAATTTATTTTTTTTTTTATTTCATTAATAAAATACGGTTCTATTTGGTCTATATTTTTAGTTAATTTATACCTATAATTTGATATTTTAAATTGAAATATTGATTCTTTTAATTTTAAAATATCATTATTACTTTCTGCATTTGTTGTAACAATATTATTATTCAAATTATTTTTTAAATAATCTAAATCTATTTTTATACCATTTTGATAAGCAGTATCAATCATATTTAATACTAATAATGTTGGTATGCCTAAATCTGATATTTGAGTATATAAAAATAGATTACGTTTTAAATTTGTGGAATCTGCAACAAATATAACTATATCTGGATAGTCAATATCATTTTTATTATAAATAATATTAAAAATGATATTTTCATTGATAGACTTATCAGAATATAAACTATATATTCCTGGTAAATCTATTATATCATATAGGAAGTTTTTATATAAAAAACTTCCTATAGTTTTTTCAGTTGTAACACCAGAAAAATTACTAACTTTTTGATTAAGTTTTGTAAGTTTGTTAAAAATAGTAGATTTACCTGTATTAGGATTACCAATAAGCACTATTTTATAATGATTTTTCAATTATTTTACCTTTTTTATAGACTTAATAATTATACTATTAGCTTCTTCTGTTCTTAGTGCCAATTGATAATTCATAACTGTTATTGCAATAGAACTTTTATTTGGAGAATAATAATTAAGTGTTATTATTTCGCCTGGTAGACATCCCATTTCCATCAATTTACAATCTATTATATTATCACTAATATAATCAATAATACCGCTTTCACCTTGTGATAAATCTAAAACAGTCATATTAATAATAATGAAATAATTTAAAACACATTAATATTTACAATATTAAAATTTATTTTTATTTATTCAAAATAAAAATAACAGTGTATATTATTTTTCCATAAAATATTATCATTTTATAAAAGTTTATTTTTTTAAAATTATATTTTAATTTAGAAAATTAAATAATAAAAATAATGCTAGAAATAAAATATATCAAACTTAATGTTGAAATAGTTAAAAATAAATTACTAAAAAGAAAATTTCATTATATTAAATATATAGATAGATTATTAGAAATACATGATATCATCGTACAAAAAAAGAAACAGTGTCAATTAAAACAAAAAGAACATAATTTAATATCAAAATATATCATAAATCATAAATATGATTTACAAAAATTTCAATTATATAAAAATAATGCTAGAAGTATAAAATTAGAAATAGATTCATTATCTAATGATATAAAGTATTATGAAAAAATATATAATAATATAATTATTCAAATACCTAATTTACCTGATAATAGAGTTCCTGATGGAAATTTATATTCTGATAATAAAGTCATTTATTGTAAAAAAACAAAAATTGATGTTAATGTCAATAATTTATTGTATCATTGGGAAATAGGAGAAAAATATGATATTATAGATTTCAAAACAAGTTCTAAAATGTCAGGTAATGGTTTTGTATTTTTTAAGAATAAGGGTGCTCTTTTGCAAAGAGCATTAATTAATTTTTTTCTTGACAGTGCTGTTAAAGAAAATTATCAAGTAATAGATGTTCCATTGTTAGTTAATAATAATGCTGTATGGGGTACAGGTCAAATACCTGATAAAGATAACCAAATGTATTATATTGAAAAAGATTATATGTATTTAATACCAACATCAGAAGTGTCATTAATCAATTTATATGCTAATAAAAATATAAAATACTATAATTTACCTATCAAGTTAACATCTGTCACACCATGTTTTAGAAGAGAAGCTGGGTCTTATGGAAAGAATACTAAAGGGTTGAATAGATTGCATCAATTTTATAAAGTTGAGTTAGTACAATTAACCGATCAAGAATCTTCTTTTAATAATATGAATAATATGATTTCTTATATCAAATATTTATTGGAACAATTACAATTACCATATAGAATATTATTATTATGTGGTGGAGAATTAGGATATACATCTGCAATTACTTATGATATAGAAGTTTATAGTATAAAACAAGGCAAATGGTTGGAAGTTAGTTCTATTTCTAATTGTTTAACATATCAATCACATAGATTAAAAATATTTTATAATAACATTAATAATAAAAAATTAGTACATACTATTAATGGTAGTGGATTAGCATTACCACGTATAATAGCTACTATTTTGGAAAACAATCAAAGTGATAATGGCATTTTAATTCCTAAATGTCTTATAAAATATACAGGATTTAAATTAATTAATTAACTAGTTCATTTGATTCTGATATATATGATGCTATATAATTTTTTTGAAATTTTATCTTGATATTATTGGATACATTGATAATAATAAAATTATCATGTATAGATTCTATATGACCTATAATACCTCCTGATGTAATAATTTTTTCTCCTTTTTTTAAATTTTTTAAAAATAATTTATGATCATTAATTTTTTTAGTTTGTGGTTTAATCATAAAAAAATAAAAAACTAAACTTATAGATATAAACATTAATAAACTGCTATAAATATTATAATTATTATTTACAGCATTTAATAATATATTGGATATATTCATAATTGTTATTTAAAAAGTGTTAATTTTGTTTATAAAAAGATACATATATTTTATTAATAATTCCATTAATAAAGGAATTACTATTAGGTCCACTAAATATTTTAGCTATTTCTATATATTCATTTATTGAAACCTTATAAGGTATTAATGGATAATTAATAATTTCTGTTAATGCCATTTTTATAATAATACTATCCATAAGTGCTATTCTTTTATAATTCCAATTATGTACTATATTAATAATATGATTTTCTATTAATAAATTGTTATGGATAGTATTATTGTAAAGGCCTTTTACAAATACAATATCGTATTCTAATTTGTTTGTATTAAATAATAATTTATTACTATCTGAATAATTATCTATTGTATTAAAAATCATTGAAAATATAATATTTTTATCTAAATACCAATTCATATTAAGTTCATACATTAACTGATTTAATAAAATAGATGGTTTAAAAATATGTTTAAAAATTAATTTTATAAATTTTTTATCAGATGGAACATCATTTTGCATATACATTTTATATTCACTACTATTAATCATTTTGTCAAATAAACTTGATATTAAATCAAAGTCATTTTTTATATTGTATTTTTTAATTTGATTTTGTAAAAAAACATTGTTATCTAATGATATAAATAAATAATTCATATATAATAATTGTAAATCATTAGTAATTAACATTGCTTTTTTATCATTATTTCTATTAAAATTAATTACATCAATTAATAATAATAATAATTGATAGTATTGTATATATATTATTTTTAAAGAATTGGATAGGTACCTTTCAAATAATATTACATTGTCGCAATTATTTTGATAATATGCATAGAGTATTTGTAATACCCTTATTCTAAGGTGCCTTCTAGTAAGCATTATTAATTAATAAAACAGTTTTTATATATTTTAAACTGATGCAATAGTAGATATTTCAATATTTGCATGCAAAGGTAATGATACTACTTGTAATGTTTCTCTAGCTGGATATTCAGCAATGTTAAAATATTTTTTGTATATATTATTAACAATATAAAAATTATCCATATTAATAAGATATATATTCATTTTAATAACATTATTGAATGTCATTTTAGCAGATTGCAAAATATAATTAATATTGTCCATAACTTGATAAGTTTCATTGTCAATACTATCACATATTAATTTACCATCTTTGTTTATACCTATTTGACCAGATATATATAAGAAGCCATTAGATAAAATAGCATGACTATATGGACCAACAGGACTAGATATTTTATTACAATTTATAATTTTTTTCATAAAAATAATTTAATGTCTTTATTAAAATATATACTTTAATTTAAGGAAAATTAAATAAATTAAATAAAATATTAAAAGTTTATATATATGTTTAAAATAATAATATTGTTAATATTATTAATTATTATAATATTTAATAAATCGTATATCAGATCTATATTTTTGTATTTAACAATATTAATAATATTATCTATTACATATTATAATTGTCATGCTCATTTTATAGCAATAATTAATGTGCTAACTAATATGAGCATATTATTTACTTTAATAATATTGTCCTTACATAATTCAAATAACTATTCTATCAAATTTAATAAATATTATACTGTAATACTATTTTTTATGATTTTATTATTGTATGTTTATTATAAAATATTGTATTGTACACAATATTTTAATTTTATTGACTATAAAATTATCCATAACATTAATTATATAATATTTTATAATGATGTAAAAGAAAAATTAGGAGAAATTATGATGTCAGATTATATATTAATAACTGAATTATTATCTATGATAATACTATCATATATGATAGTATTATATAATAGATTCAGTGGTAATATTACTAAAAATATTTAAAATTGTTTTTAATATCTAAATTTGTTAATACATGAAAAAATAGCTCAATGGCATTATTAATATCATCAATATGAACCATTTCAACAGTAGTATGCATATATCTTAATGGAATAGATATAAGAGCTGAAGGTACACCATTATTTGAATAAGCAAATTCATCAGTATCTGTACTAGTACCTTGTGAACATACTTGTTTTTGAAATGGAATTTTATATTTTGTCGATATTTTTTCAATTTTATCATTTAAAATATGGTGAATTGAAGGAGAAAAAGACAAAACAGGACCTTTGCCACATTTAATATCACCATGTATTTTTTGGTTAATCATAGGTGTAGATGTATCATGAGTTACATCTGTTATTATTGCAATATTAGGTTTAATATAGTTAGAAATCATTTTAGCCCCCTTCAAGCCAATCTCTTCTTGAACTGTATTTACAATATACAAATCAAAAGGTAAAATAATTTTTCTTTCATATATTAATCTAGCAGTTTCTGCAATTATAAATCCTCCTATACGATTATCAAATGCTCTTCCAACATAATATTTATCATTTAAAATGGCAAATTGTTCTTCAAATAAAACAATATCACCTATAGAAATACCCTTATTTAAAACTTCTTTTTTACTATTAACTCCTATATCTATGAAAACACTATCACAAGATAGCTTAGTATTAATTTTACTATCTCTAAGATGAATAGCAGACCATCCAAAAACACCATTAACAATTCCAGTATTAGTTTGTATAACTACTTTTTTAGATATTGCAATGCTATAATCAGATCCTCCATTTCTATTAACATATATAAATCCATCATCACTAATATAATTAACATACCATGCAATTTCATCAGCATGGGCCTCTATAACAACTTTATAGCCAGTATTTCTATTAATAATTCCAACTGTATTGCCATAAAAATCAATATAATGATCATTTATATATTTTTTTATATATTCCAACCATACTATTTGACCTTTATATTCTCTACTAACAGGAGAAAAATTGTTAATATATTTTTCTAAAAAACTTACAGAATTTTCATTTAATGACATTGTTATATTATAATTAATTTAATGATCCCGCTGGGATTCGAACCCAGGACCCATACATTAAAAGTGTATTGCTCTACCAGCTGAGCTACGGAATCAAACTAAAGTTAAAAGATAATTCAAATATAGAATAATATTATATATATATCAATATAGTTTTATACTAAATATCAACATTAGCATATTGAGCATTTCTTTCTATAAAATCTTTTCGAGGATAAACTAAATCTCCCATTAATGTAGAAAATATATTATTGGAATTATTAAAATCATTAATAATAACTTGACGTAATATTCTATTTTCAGGATTCATAGTTGTATCCCATAATTGATGTGAATTCATTTCTCCTAATCCCTTATATCTTTGAATTTGTATATTTTTTTTAGTATCACTATTATAATATTTTATTGTATTACTAAGTTCTAAATCGTTCCAACAATATTTGCTTACCTTGCCAAAATTAACTAAGTATAATGGAGGGGATGCTATATATAAATATCCATATTCAATTATTTTTTTCATATACCTGAAAAAAAATGTTAAAATTAATGTTCTAATATGTGATCCATCAACATCAGCATCTGTCATAATAATAATCTTATTATATCTTATTTTTTCTATATTTATTTCTTGTGTATCAGAATTAGGTTCTATAATAACTCCCAAACTATTAAAAATATTTTTAATTTCTTCGTTATCATATATTTTATGTTCAGCGGATTTTTCAACATTCAATATTTTGCCTTTTAAAGGTAAAATAGCTTGAAAATCTTTATTTCTTCCTTGCTTAGCTGTTCCACCAGCAGAATCTCCTTCTACTAAAAATATTTCACATGTTTTTGGATTATTATAAGAACAATCAGATAATTTGCCAGGCAATATACTATTAACTAGTATATTTTTTTTTAATACTAAATCTTTAGCTTTTTTTGCAACATGTCTAGCAGTTGCAGATAATACTATTTTATTAACTATATTTTTAGCACATTTGGGATTCTCTTCTAAGAATGTATTAAATGAATCATATATTATAGTTTCAATAATACCAGATATATTATCATTACCCAATTTGGTTTTAGTTTGGCCTTCAAATTGTGGATCAGATAATTTAATAGAAATAATAGCCGTTAATCCTTCCCTATAATCTTCGCTAATAAAATTTAGTTTATTATTTTTAAGAATATTATATTTTTCAATGTAATTTTTTAAAGTTCTTGTTATTCCTTTTTTAAATCCAGTAATATGCGTTCCTCCTTCAATTGTATTGATATTATTAACATATGATATTATATTTTCATAATAGCCATCATTATATGTCAATGCTATTTCTACTGGAATGTCATATTTAATAGTATTAATATATAATATTTCTTTAATTATATGTTTTTTTTTTTCATTTAAATGATATATAAAATCATATAATCCATTTTTAGAATAAAATTCTTTCTTTATTATATCTTTATTTCTATTATCAGTAATATTTAAACGAATACCCATGTTTAAATATGATAATTCATTTAGTCTTTTAGTAATAATATCATAATTCCAATTAATTGAATTGAATATTGTATTATCGGGAATAAATTTAATAGTTGTTCCGGTATATTTAGAATTACCAATAACTTTTACTATATCTTGAGGTTTACCTTTTCTATATTCTTGAATATATATTTTGTCATTTCTATATACTGTAACAATTAAATGAGATGATAATGCATTTACACATGATATTCCAACACCATGTAATCCTCCAGATATTTTATATATTTTTTGATTAAATTTACCGCCTGAATGAAGAACAGTCATTACTACTTCTAAAGCAGATTTTTGTTCGGAAGTGTGATAATCTACCGGTATGCCTCTACCATTATCTTCTACTGTTATATAATTATTACTGTCAATAATAACATTAATCTTATTAGCATATCCAGCTAAACATTCATCTATAGAATTATCTATTACTTCATGTAATAGATGATGTAACCCTCTAAATCCAATATCTCCAATATACATAGAAGGACGTTTTCTAACAGATTCTAATCCTTTTAATACTTTAATATCATTTGCAGAATAAATTTTATTATTGTCAGTCATTATAATTAAAATTATGGTTGCTTGATTAATGATTTATATATATTGATATATTCATATATAAAATTACATGGTTTTATATTAAACAATTTTTTATTGTTATGAATAATCATATTCCAATATTTCAATGTTTTATCACTAAGTTTATTTGCTATTAGTACATCTGAATATTTAATAATATATTGTTTTAACATTTTATAATCATTAGTATAAGTATTATTATTTGAAGCTATTTGTTTTTCATTATTAATTTTACTAATTAACTCATTATATGAAAATTTCTTCAATTTTTCATTAAAATACAATGAATATAAAATCTTTGTATTTTTAAAATACTTTACATTGTCATTAACCTCTTTTATAAGAAAAGGTATTAAACTTGTTATATAACCTTGACAAGTTATAATATCTGGAATCCATCCCAATTTTTTTATTATTTTAATGACCCCCTTACAAAAAAAAATCATTTTTTCATCTTCAGTTATATAATTATTGTCATTAATCAACAAATTTTTTTTATTATCTAAAAAATATTTATTATCTAAAAAATAGATTTGCATTTTATAACTAGCAAAAGAAGCTACTTTTACAAAAACAGGATAATTTTTTTTATTTACAGAAACTGTACTTCCTGAAAGTCGTATAACATCATGTAATTTATTTTTTCTATTATTTATGGAACCAAATTTAGGCATTATAACTCTCAAATCATAATTATTTTCTTGAATTATTTTTAATAACTGAATATTATTAATAGAATTTTCAGTAAAATTAACAAAAGGATTTAATTCTTGACATATAAAAAAAATCTTGTTTTTACCATCATTCATATTAAAAGTAACACCTAAAAAAAATGTAAGTATAAAATAATAACTACACAAATATAGTAATATATATTAATATAATCAAACTATGTTTTTATACTAATATTATATTTTATTAGCAGCATAATTTGCATTGTTACCTAAATATTCTTCTATTCTTAATAATTGATTATATTTTGATATTCTTTCTGATCTTGATAAAGAACCTGTCTTAATATATTTACATTTAAATCCTACTGACAAATCAGATATTATAAAATCTTCTGAATCTCCAGATCTATGACTCATAATACAATCATATTTATTAAGATGAGCCATATCAATTACTTCTTTAGTTTCAGAAAAAGTACCAATTTGATTAGGTTTAATAATTATGGCATTTGCGCTATTATATTCAAGACCAATTTGTAATCTTTTACTATTTGTTACAAATAAGTCATCACCCACAATTTTAACTTTACTGCCCAATTTTTTATTCAATAAACTCCAACCATTCCAATCATCTTCATATAATGGATCTTCTAGTGATATAATAGGATATTTATTGCATAAATATACCCAATAATTAATCATATCATTTAATTGAATATATTCATTATTAAGTTTATATACTTTTTTATTGTAAAAAGACGAACTAGCAGCATCTATAGCTATAGATATATCTTTTTCAGAGCAATAATTGGAGTTTTTAATTGATTTTAATATTAATTCTATTGCTGTTTCATTAGAATCAATATTAGGAGCAAATCCACCCTCATCTCCTACATTTGTAGAATATCCTTCATGATGTAATAATAATTTAAGATTATTAAAAACATTAAAAACCATATGTAATGCTTCACTAAATTTTTTTGCTTTATGAGGAATTATCATAAATTCTTGTAAGGATAATAAATTATTAGCATGTTGTCCGCCATTAATAATATTAACCATAGGTATAGGAATAGTATCACTATTATTATTTATATATTGAAATAATGGTTTTTTACAACTATTAGCTGCTGCTCTGATAGATGCTAATGAAACTCCTAAAATAGTATTTCCCCCTAAAGTACCTTTATTTGTTGAATTATCTAATGATAATAGAATATTATCTATTTTATTTTGATCATAAATATCAATATTATACAAAGATTCTGATATAATATTATTAATATAATTTACACTTTTTAATACACTTTTTCCATTAAAATAATTTAAATCATTATCTCGTAATTCTATAGCTTCATACTTTCCTCTTGAAGCTCCAGACGGTATAATACATGATCCAGTATTATTATTAGAAGTTATAATATCTACCTCAATAGTAGGATTGCCTCTAGAATCTAAAACTTGTCTACCTTTTACATTTTTAATATAATCCATATTATTTTATTTAATTATTTAATAATAAATTATTACTCAATATGACTTCCCAAAATTTTTTTAATCTCTTCTTCCATTAAAACCTCTTTTTTTAATAAATTTTCTGCCAGACTCTGTAATTTATTAAATTTTTCTTCTAATAAATTCAAAGCAATATTGTATGCCTTTTTTACTATTAGTCTAACTTCTTTATCAATAATTTCTGATGTTTTTTCAGAATAAGGTTTATTAAACGTTGATTCCTTATTCTTATCACTGTAAGATATATTTCCTATAATATCATTCATTCCATATAATGTAACCATTGCATATGCTAATTTAGTTATTCGTTCTAAATCGTTTTGTGCTCCTGTTGAAATTTGATTAAAAATTATTTTTTCTGCTGCCCTACCACCAAGTGTCATACACATATTATCCATTAATTGATTAGTAGTATATAAATATTTTTCTTTAGGCAAATATTGGGCATATCCTAAAGCTGCAATCCCCCTGGGTATAATAGAAACTTTTACTAAAGGATGAGCATACTTTAAATACCAACCAACAATAGCATGACCGGATTCATGATATGCTATTATACGTTTTTCTTCTGGAGATATAATTTTATTTTTTTTCTCTAATCCACCTATAATACGATCAATAGCAGCATTTAAATCGCTAATATCTATTTTTTTCTTATTATTTCTTGCAGCAATTAAAGCTGATTCATTACATATATTTGCTATTTCCGCACCAGCAAAACCAGGTGTTTGAGCAGCCATTTGTTTGGCATAATTAACATTTTTTATCAATTTTAAAGGTTTTAAATGAACTTTAAAAATAGATTCTCTCTCATTAATATCAGGTTTATCTATAGATATTTGTCTATCAAAACGTCCAGGTCGTAATAATGCACAATCTAAAACATCAGGTCTATTTGTTGCTGCCATAATAATAACACATGAATCTGTTCCAAATCCATCCATTTCAACTAAAAGCTGATTTAAAGTATTTTCTCTTTCATCATTTCCTCCTAAAATATGATTTTTGCCTCTAGTTCTACCTATGGCGTCTATTTCATCTATAAATATAATACAAGGGGCTTTTGCTTTTGCCTGTTTAAAAAGATCTCTGACTCTAGATGCTCCTACACCAACAAACATTTCTACAAAATCAGAACCTGATATTGAAAAAAATGGCACTTTAGCCTCACCAGCAACTGCTTTAGCTAATAAAGTTTTACCTGTACCTGGATATCCTACTAATAATACACCTTTAGGAATTTTACCTCCTAAATTGGTATATTTTTTAGGATTTTTTAAAAAATCTACAATTTCCATAACTTCTTGTTTAGGTTCTTCTAATCCAGCTACATCATTAAATGTAATTTTCATATTAGATTCTTTATCAAATAAAGTAGCCTTAGATTTGCCAATATTAAAAATATGACTTCCAGGTGTACCTGAATTGCCAGTTAATTTTCTTATTAAAAACATCCATATTATAATAAATATACATATAGGCAATACCCATGTTAATAATATATTATTAATTATATTATTTTGCTGCTCTAAAATAGGATCTATTATATCATTTATTGAATAATTTTTCTGAATTTCATGAACATTATAGTAAAAATTATCATAAGATGATATATTAAAATAATAATGTGGTCCTTTATTATCTCCAAAAGTGGATGATTTAACAAATTTATGTTGTTCTTTTGTTAAATTTAATTGTTTTATATATACATCTACTTTATATAATTCATTTTCTTTATATGCAATTATTTTTTCTATATCATTAGATTTTAATATAGTATAAAATTTTTGAGCAGTAATTCTAATAGGAGAATTCTTTATATTAAATATTTGAATTACAATAATCATAACAAAAATAAAAGGATATATCCACATAAAATTTATTTTTTTAAAAATGGATATTTTATTGTTTTTGTTATTATTTTTTTTATTACTATTAATACTTTTTTTCATTTTATATGGCCCTATTTCTTTTTTTTATTAAAAATAAATTTTTATATGTAAATATATTATATATATGTAATATATTAATAGATTAATATAAATTATTCATATAAAATATAAATAAAAATCAAACAAAATATTTAATAAAAATATTATTTTATTATTATTAATCAATAAAATACATATTTTATTGATTAATAATTCTATTTAATTGAAATATTGCAATATATTTGTATTTTTTATTTTTTTTCTTGTTTTTTTAATTTTATATCTCATTAGTGCTTCATCAGTTATTTTAAATATTATAATTTGCTGAATAAAAGTTATTAAGTTAGAACATAAATAATAATAATTCAGCCCTGATGGATAATTATTTAAAAATATTAAAAATAACAGCGGCATTGAATATCCAATATATTGGATAATATCATTATTATTAGATATATTCTTATTAATTTGATTATTTGAATATGCATATAAAACAGTAGTAATTGTCATCAATAAACACATTAAACTTATATGATTGCCTAAATAAGGGATTTCAAAATTAAATTTTATAAAATCATCATATGATGATAAATCATTTATCCAAAGAAATTTTTTTTGCCTTAGTTCAAATAATGATGGAAATAAATAAAAAAACGACAATAAAATTGGTATTTGCAATAACATTGGTAAGCATCCATTTAAAGGATTTATACCAACTGTACGATATAATTTAATATATTCTTGTTGTAACATATAAGGATCAGATTTATATTTTTTCTTAATTATATCCATTTGAGGTTTAATAATTTTCATTTTAGTTTGTGATGAATATGCAGAATAGTTTAATGGAAATAAAATTATTTTCAATAATAAAGTTATTATAAATATTATCATACCATGATTTAAATTAATTTTTTCTAAAATGTTAAAAAATGGTATTATAATTTCTTTATTAATAATTTTTAATGGTCCCCAGCCTAAATTAATTTGATTTTCAAATTTATAACCTACACTTTTTAATATAGATAATTTACATGGCCCAAAATAAAATTGAAGAGATAATAAATACTCATTATATAATTTTATAAAGTCAATATAAGATGATATAGACATTATTTTTAATATTTCTGTATTATCAACATCAATTATTTTCATTTCAGTATTTTCTAAAAAATTATCTTTAACAATTAATGCTGAAGTAAAAAAGTGTTGTTTAAAAGATATCCATTTTATTTTTTTATTATCTACAATATAATTATTACTATTATTTTTATTTTTTAAGTTAAAATTATTATCAGAATAATATATTTTAGAATAGTTTTTTTCATTAAAAATATCTTTTTCTTGTTGTATTAAATTATACTGCCATGCTATATTACAATTATCATTTAATGATATTTTTTCTCCATTTATATTGCATAATTTGACATCTAAATTTATTAGATATGAGTTATCATTTTCAAAATTATAGTTATATTCTATATAATAGTATTTATTAATATATGATTGAAATTGTAAATTTTTATTATTATTTATGGTACAAGTAAAAATTTTATCATTAGTATCAATAACGCTGTTATTATCATTTACAATATTTAATCCAAATTTATTATTATAATTATTATCTAATAATATTAGAGGTTTAGCATTCCATTTTTTTACATTTTTTATTTCAACATGACATATTTTGGCCCCTAAATTACTTATTTTAAGTTTTAAAAAATTATTTTCAAATTCATACAATATTTCATTATCATAATATGGTTTTTTATTATTAATAATGTCATTATTACTTTGAATTATAATATCTTCTTTTTTATCATTATTATTTTTTTGTTGTGTAAAAAAAGAAAATACTAATAACATCAGGAAAATAATTAGTATTCCTGTAAAAGAATTTTTATCCATAATATATTACTAACTAATTTTATATTTTTTTTGTTAAAATAATAGTAATAAAAAAATTATTTGAACAATTAATTTTCAAAAAATAACTTTTTAATTTTCTAATATATTATATTAGTTTATAATTTCATTATTTTTTATCAATAATTGTTGTTGATTAGTCATGATGAAAACGTTCTATAATAAAAATAACAAAATTATGACATTCTATTTTTAATAAAAAACATAACTTTATTATTATATATTTACTAATAATATATATTTTAGTTAAGATATATATTTTTTGTTAAATTCAGATATTTAATTTATTCTTCTTTTAATTTACAAACATTTGATTTATATATATTATTCATGAATATATTTAGCCATTACTATATAAATTCTATTATTGTATATGCAGGTCTTATAATAGGATATTTAAATACATTACTTTTTATTAATGTATTATCTATGTCTGATTATGGAATATTTCAAATTTGGTTAAGCGCTATATTGTTTTTTTCCCAAATACCTTCTATTGGATTCAATGCTATTATAATGCGTTTCTCAAATATTTTTAAATCCAAAAATCATGATAAGGGATTTACTACATTTATATTGATTAATTTTATAATAATATTATTAATATTTATTAGTTCATATTTAATATTTAAATATTATATATTAAGTTTTTATAAGAATAACACTTTATTTAATAATAACTATTATATAGGACTTATAATATGTGCTCTTAATATGATTCTTAATATATTAGATGCTTGGATTAAATCTATTAATAAATCTTATATTGCTCTTTTTATAAAGTATTGTGTATTAAGACTTGGTACTACTATAATGTTATTTTTGTCATGGAAAAATTATATTAGCTTCAATTCATTTGCCCATATATATCTTTTAATTGTTATAATAAGTCTTATTATTGCTATAATAACAATATATAAAAATGATAAAATTTTTATCAATAAAATATCATTATCTAATTATGAGAAAATTGACATTATCGTATATGGTATGTATTATACTTTATCAGGAATATCATATATTATTATTAATAAATTAAGTATATCGATGTTAAATTATTATAATATTTCTCCAGTAGTTATAGGTTGTTATGCTTGTTTTGCTCATATATCAAATGTTATAAGTATATCTAATAATGTTATTAATGTTATATTTCATCCGATAATTGTAAAATTATGGCATCAAAATAATCTTAATAAGATAAAATCTATATATCAAAAAACATCTATACTGCAAACTATGGTAGGTGGTTTATTATTTATTGAAATATTAATCAATAAAAATAATTTATTTAATTTATTGATTAGTAACGAATACTCTGATTATTTTGCAATATTTTATATAATAGGACTTTCTGAATTAATAAATGTATCATTTGGAACAATAAATGAAATTATAAGTTGCTCAGTATATTATAGATTAATAATCATTTTAAATGTAGGTGTAGCATTTTTATGTATATTATTATATATCTTATTAATTCCTTCTATAGGATATATAGGTGCCGGATTAGTTCATTTGATTGTTGTATCAATTAGAAATATTATAAGTTGGTTTTTATTAAAAAGAAAATATAATTTACAGCCTTTTACCATTCAACATTTATTTATTATTATAATAGCATTATTGTCATTAGGAATAGGAATAACATTACCAAATACTCATAATACTTTACTTGATACTATTATTAAAATTACTCTTACTTCATCTTTATATATATTTTTTATGATAAAATTTATTCAATCTGATATGATGAATTTTCTATATAAAAGCGTTGATATTAATAGTAATAAAACATAATTACTTTATTAAAGTATTTTTTAAAAATAATTTTAATTTATAAAAAAAATTATTTTTATAGGTTTGTTTATAGTTTAACAATTTATCAAAATTAATTCTACAATTAGATCTTTTTAATATTTCTAATATTTTATTGGCATTTTCAATAATTATTTTAGGCATGCCTGCCATTTTTGCCACATTAATACCGAAACTGTATTCACTAGTTCCAGGAATTAAATTATATAAAAAGTAAATATTATTATCAATTTTTTTGACTTCTACATTATAATTTTTAACTCTTTTACAATATTTAGCAATATTACTTAATTCATGATAATGAGTTGCAAAAATAGTTTTAGCTAAAATATTAGAATTATTATGAATATAATCAATTATTGACCAAGCAATAGATATGCCATCATATGTACTTGTGCCCCTACCTATTTCATCTAATAATATCAAACTATTATTAGACATATTATTAATTATATTAGAAGTTTCATGCATTTCTAACATAAATGTTGATTCTCCGGCAGATATATTATCTGATGCACCAACTCTAGTAAATATCTTATCTGTTAATGCTATATTAGCTGATTTAGCAGGAATAAAACTTCCTATATGAGACATAATAACAATAATACCTGTTTGTCGTAAAATAGCAGATTTACCAGACATATTTGGACCTGTAATAATTAATATTTGTTGTTTTTCATTATTAAGGCTGATATCATTGGAAACATAAGATATTCCTGATGATAAATTATTTTCTATAACTGGATGTCTGCCCTTTTTTATATCTATAACACCAATTTGATTAATAATTGGCTTGACATATGTTTTTTCAATAGAATTAAAACTAAAAGATAATAATACATCTAATTGAGCTATTATGTCCGAATTTATTTGTATAGTATTAATATTGCTTATTATATTATTCAAAATTTTATCAAAAATATTGTTTTCTATTATAGATATTTGATTTTTATAAAAAATAATACTAGTTTCATAATTTTGTAATTGTTTAGTAGTATATCTAATTTTATTTTTTAAAGTTTGCTTCCATATCCATTCATAATGAACACTTTTATTATAAGAAGAATTTACTTCTATAAAGTAACCAATAATATTGTTATTTAATATCTTTAAAGATGGTATTTTATTTCTTTTAATTTCAAATTGTTCTAATTGAACAATCATATGATGTATATTATTAATATTTTTTTTTAATATGTCTAATTCTAAAGATGCGCCAGACTTAATAATATTATAATCATAATAATTATAATTATAATTTTCAATATCAATATATTGATTAATAATATTTAAAATATCATTGCATGCAATAATATTTAAAATTAGATTTTTAAATTCCTTATTATCAGTACATTTAACAGTATTATATATGTTATTGACACATAATAATTTATAATATAATTCTATAAAATCATTCCATGTAGCTTTTTTTAATGATATTTTTGCGGATAATCTTTTTAAATCACCTATCTTTTTTATATTTGTTTTAAGTATATATCGTAAATCTTTATTATTAATTAATAACTCGACTATTGATTGACGATATTTTATTTTTTTAATATCAATTAAAGGCATTAATAGCCATTTTTTTAATATACGTGCACCCATATATGATTGTGTTTTATTAATAGTATCAAATAAACTGATACCTTCTTTATAATTAGAATTTATTAATTCTAAATTTTTAATTGTAAAATCACTGAGTGACATATATTTTTTATCATTTAAATATTGAATTTTATTAATATGAGATATATTATTATAATGATTTTCATATATATAATGTAAACAAACACCAGAGGCTATTATAGATTGTTTATAATTAACATCTATATTGAAAATTTTCAAATTGTTTATTTTAAAATGATTTAACAATATTTTATAGCAATTATAATAATTAAATACCCAATCATCTATTATTTCTATATTATATTGTATATTTTTAAATAAATGATAAAAATCATCTTGTTTGTTTTTTGAAATTAATATTTCAGAAGGTTTGTAAATGTAAAGTAAATTATGTACAGATTTTACGTATCCTTGATGTGTTACAAATTCTCCTGTTGAAATATCTATAAATGATATACCTATAATATCTCTACTGTTAGATATATATATACAAGACAAATAATTGTAATTTGTATTTGATAATTCTATATAACAAACACCAGGTGTAATTATTTCCACAACATCTCTTTTAATTATATTTTTAGATTCTTGAGCTTGTTCTAATTGTTCACATATAGCTACTTTTTCACCATGTTTAATAATTTTAGGTAAATAAATATTCAATGAATGATAGGGGAATCCTGCTAATGGTATTTTACCTTTTACACCATTATTTTTTTTTGTTAATAAAATACCTAAAATATTAGATATTTTAATAGCATCTTCATTAAAAGTTTCATAAAAATCACCTATTCTAAATAATAGTATCATATTTTTATATTTAGATTTTATATTATTATACTGTTGTATAATTGGTGTATCGTTAATTGTAATGTCTTTATTCAAAGTATTTTATATTTTTTATTTAAAAAAAAACAAATTATGCATTATTTAATTGACTGAAATATTGATATAAGTTTTTTTTTAAAATATTTTTAAAAATTGTCATATTTACAAAATATTTTTTTTCATTGCTTAATGAGGTTATTTTAATATTATTAATTCCACAAGGTATTATATTATTAAAATACTGAATGTTGTTATTTATATTAATAGAAAATCCATGCATTGTAATCCATTTTCTGCAATAAACTCCTATAAAACAAATCTTATAATTATTAGATACCCATACACCTGTAATATTATTAATTTTATATGATATTAAATTATAGCTTTTTAAAGTCAAAATAACATTGTCTTCTATCATTCTTATATATTCATGAATATTTAAATTAAAAAACTTTAAGTCAATAATTAAATAACAAACTAATTGCCCAGGTCCATGATATGTTATATCGCCTCCTCTATTTATAATATAAAATTGTATTTTATGTTTTTTCAGAAAATTTTTATCAATTAAAATATTATTTATATTTCCATTAGTGCCTATTGTATAAACATGATTATGTTCACAAAATATGATATAATTATGAACATTTTGTGAAATGACTTTTTTTTTTAATTCTAATATATTATCAAATATATATTTCTGTCTTATTAAGGCATCTTTATAATTAATAATTCCCCAATCTTCAAATATTAAATTTTTCAAAATTAATCGATTTTTTTATATTAAAAAACAAATTTAATGTTTTATAAACAAATATGACTATTGCAATTATTGCTGCTATTAGTATAAATAATACTATAGGGCTTAATAATAAAATTATATGGAATATTAATAAAGACAAACAATTTTTTAAAACAATTACTATGGGGCATACTATTGTAATGGGTAGAAAAACATATGAATCAATATTATGCAAACCATTAAATAATCGTACTAATATTATTTTAACTAGAAATATGAACTATGTGGCTCAAAAATGCATAATATTTAATGATATACAAAGCATGTTGTGTTTTGTTAAAAAATATCAAAAAATATTTATAATTGGAGGCGGTGAAATATATCAACAAACTATTAATATAGCGGATACATTATATATTACTCATATTAATAATTATTATAAAGGTGATACATTTTTTCCAATTATTGATAAAAAAAAATGGAGTTTGCAATATATATACTATAAAAATAGTTATTATTCATTTGTAAAATATTCTAAAATTATTATATGATATATAAAAATTACTTATTAAAAATTGGTTTTTATGTTAATATAATCGGTGATATAAAATGTCAAATAATAGAATTAAAAAAGAAAAAAATTATCTTAAAATACAATAATAGCAAGATAATTACTAATTATGATAATATACAAAGTATTTGTAATACCCCTAAAAAGTTAAATTGTAAAAATAAAAATTTAAGAATTTTTAATTACAACAATCCTATTTTTAAGGAGATTGACTTACATAAATTGTCAGGAATAGAAGCTCTATATGTTATTAAAAACGAAATACAAAATGCTATATCTTGTGATATATATAATATTATATTTATTCATGGAATTGGAAAAGGTATTTTAAAAAAAGTTCTATATAATTATATATATAAAAATAAAAATACTCTACAATTAGAAACAAATTATCAAAATCCAGGTATAACATATGTAAAAATTAAAAATAAGAAAGGATGATAATAATTTACTACTCTGCTACAACTAACTACCTTTGCTTCTTCTCAGACCTAGAGGAATTTATTAGGAGCTAGATAATAAAAAATATCAATTCCTTTCTTATAATTTCTATCAATTATAACAATTTATAATTTAATTATCAATATATTGAGCTAAATCTAATAATTTATTTGCATATCCAACCTCATTATCATACCATGCTATTACTTTAAAAAAGCATTCATTTAATGACATGCCAGCTTTAGAATCAAATATTGAAGAATTTTTATCACCTAATATGTCTTGAGAAACAATATTTTCTTCACTATATCTAACAATATTTTTTAAATAAGTTTCAGATGCTTTTTTAATTGCAATTTTAATTTCTTCATATGATGTTTTATTTTTAGTTTTAAAATTAAAATCTAATAAAGATACATTAGCTGTTGGAATACGAAATGATATACCTGTAATTTTATTATTTAAATTAGGTATTATTCTTCCAAGAGCAATAGCAGCACCTGTAGAATGAGGAATTATATTCATTAAAGATGATCTATTTAATCTGTTATTGCTATCTGATATTCTATCTAATGAACTTTGGCTATTAGTAGTGGCATGTACTGTAGACATTAAGCCTTCTGTAATAACAAATTTATCGTGTATAACTTTGACAATTGGAGCTAAACAATTAGTAGTACATGAAGCATTTGAAATAATGTGCATATTTTTATGATATTCATTATGATTAACCCCCATAACAAACATAGGTGTTTCATCTTTAGTCGGAGCAGAAATAATAACTTTTCTAGCTCCTGCATGAATATGCATTTTAGCAAGTTTACTATTTAGAAATAATCCAGTTGATTCTATTACTATATCTATATTTGCATTTCTCCAATTTATATTTTGAGGATTTTTTTCATTTTCTATAATTATTTTTTTATTATCAATGATCAAATAATTATCTGTAACTTTGATTTCTTTTTTTAAAGTTCCATGAACAGAATCATATTTCAAATAATTTGCTATGCTGTTTATATTACATAGATCATTAATTAATACAATTTCAATATTTTTTCTATCAATAGCAGCTCTAAATACAGATTTACCTATTCTGCCAATTCCATTTATACCGATTCTAATCATTTTAAATTAAAAGTTTATTTATACATTAAAAATAAAATAATTCTTATTATGAATTAATATATGATAATATGTCAGTCTATCTATTAATTACGTCAATAATTATTATATTATTTATTATATTATAATACGCTTTTTTTAAAAAAAAATGTATTTTTTTTAAAAAAAAAAATATTTATAAAAAATATATATTTATTGGCATAAAAAATGATATATTTTAATTGTTTTCTTAAATTATTAAATTTAAAAACTAGAATACAATGTTAAATATAAAACCTCTTGCAGATAGAGTAGTTATAGAAGCTTCTCCTGCCAAACAAACAACAAATTCAGGTATAATAATTCCTGATACAGCTAAAGAAAAACCACAAAAGGGTAATATAGTTGCAGTAGGAAATGGTAAAAAAAATGAACCATTAACTGTTAAAATAGGTGATACTGTGTTATATGGTAAATATTCTGGCACTGAAATAGATTTAAATGGAAAAGAATATTTAATAATGCGTGAATCGGATATTTATGCTATAATATAATTATGGGTGTAAATGTTTTTATTTTAAAATTACAATATTTAGATAATTATGTCAAAACAACTTAAATATAATTTAGAAGCTAGAGACTCTTTAAAAAAAGGAGTTGATGCATTAGCTAATGCTGTAAAAGTAACTTTGGGTCCTAAAGGAAGAAATGTTATTATAGACAAAAAATTTGGAGCTCCAATTATTACTAAAGATGGTGTAACCGTAGCTAAAGAAATAGAATTAAAAGATTCTTTGGAAAATATGGGAGCGCAAATGGTTAAAGAAGTTGCATCCAAAACTGCGGATTCAGCTGGTGATGGTACTACTACAGCAACATTATTAGCTCAATCAATAATTGCTAATGGGTTAAAAAATGTTACTGCAGGAGCTAATCCAATGGATATTAAAAAAGGAATTGATAAAACTGTAAAAGCAGTTATTCAATTTTTGAATAGTAATACTACAATAATAGGTGATGATAATAATAAAATTAAACAAATAGCTACAGTATCTGCTAATAACGATGAAGTTATAGGAGATTTAATTGCTATGGCTATGAATAAAGTTAAAAAAGAAGGTGTAATAACTGTAGAAGAATCTAAAAGCACAGATACATATGTTGATGTAGTTGAAGGAATGCAATTTGATAGAGGATATTTATCACCTTACTTTGTAACTAATTCAGATAAAATGGAAGCTGAATTAGAGAATCCATATATTCTTGTATATGATAAAAAAATATCAACAATGAAAGAATTATTACCTGTATTAGAAAAAGTAATACAAAGTAATAGATCAATTTTTATTATTGCAGAAGATGTTGATGGTGAAGCATTAGCAACATTAGTTGTTAATAAATTAAGAGGATCATTAAAAATAGTTGCTGTTAAAGCACCTGGATTTGGAGATAGAAGAAAAGCTATGCTTGAAGATATATCTATTTTAACAGGTGGAACTGTTATTTCAGAAGAAAGAGGATTTAAATTAGAAAATGCCGATCTTACATATTTAGGACAAGCTGAAAAAATAGTTGTTGATAAAGATAATGCAACAATTATTAATGGATTAGGTGATAAAAATGATATTACAGCTCGTGTAAATCAAATTAAAACACAAATAGAGTCAACTACATCAGAATATGATAAAGAAAAATTACAAGAAAGATTAGCAAAATTAGCAGGAGGAGTTGCAGTGTTATATGTAGGAGCAGCAACAGAAACAGAAATGAAAGAAAAGAAAGATAGAGTTGATGATGCATTACATGCTACTAGAGCAGCTGTTGAAGAAGGAATAGTAGCTGGAGGAGGTGTTTCATATATAAGAGCAATAGATAATTTAAATAATATAGATACAGATAATGCTGATGAAGAAACTGGAGTGAATATTATTAAAAAAGCATTAGAAGAACCATTGCGTCAAATAGTATTTAATGCTGGTGGTGAAGGATCTATTGTTGTGCAAAATGTAAAACAAGGTAAAAATGATTGGGGATATAATGCTAGAATTGATAAATATGAAAATTTAATTCATGTTGGTGTTATTGATCCTAAAAAAGTAGTTCGTATAGCATTAGAAAATGCAGCTTCAATAGCTTCCATGTTATTAACTACAGAATGTGTAATTTCTGATGATAATACTAATGATGATAAATCAAATAATACACCTCCAATGGGTCCTAATCCTGCAGGTATGGGTGGTATGATGTAATTTAATAATATTGTTTTATTACATTGTAAATTTTGATTGTAAATGTTAAATAAAAATGCACCCCCCAAACTATAGTTTGGGGTTGCATTTTTTATTTAAAAAAATCTTTTTTTACTTTTTGAAAAATTGAATTTAAATTAAGTTTTTTATTTGAAAAATCAATCATCATTTTTTTAGTTTTATTAAAATATTTTAACATATTTTCAATGGAATTAACATTTTTTCCACACCCTTTAGCAATTCTTAAAATTCTACTTTTATTAATAATATTAGGGTTTAATCTTTCATTATATGTCATTGAATTAATAATTATATTAAAATCATTGAAAATATTATCATCTATATTATTAATATTAAAATTATTTAAAGGTAACATATTAGCTAATTCTTTTATATTACCTATATTTTTAATTTTATTTATATGATGTATAAAATCATTTAAATTAAATTTATTTTTTAATGTTGATTTATAATCATTTTTATACTCTTTTTGTACTTTTTCTACCAAGCTAACAATATCTCCCATGCCTAATATTCTAGATGCCATTCTATCTGGATAGAATAAATCAATATTATTTAACTTTTCTCCAGTGCTTATAAATTTAATAGGCTTACCTGTAATATATGATATTGATATCATAGCACCACCTTTACTATCACTATCTAATTTTGTCATTACAATACCTGTAAATCCTATTTTTTCATTAAATTTTCTTGCAGTTAATATTGCATCTTGACCATACATTGAATCAGCAATATATAAAATATCTGATATATTAATATTTTTTTGAATATGTTTTATTTCTTCTATTAATTCATCATTAATAGCTAATCTTCCTGCTGTATCAATAATAAATATTTCATTATTAGGATATATATTAACAATTTTGTTGATAATGTCAATTGGTTTTTTTAATTGATCATCATAATATACTGGAATGTTAATTTTTTCTCCTAAAACTCTTAATTGTTTAATAGCTGCATATCTATAAGAATCAGCAGCTATAATAGCAATTTTTTTATTGTTATTATTTTTTAAATATAAAGCTAATTTAGCTGCAAATGTTGTTTTACCGACTCCTTGTAATCCTATTAATAATATTATAGTAGGTTTGTTAATCAATTTAAGATAAGTAACTTTGTTACCCATTATATTTTGTAATTCATCTTTTATTATCTTAATCATTAATTGTTCAGGCTGTAAATCACTTATAACATTTTTACCAATAGATTCTTTCTTAACTTTTTCAATAATATAATTAACAGCTTCATAAGCTACATCAGCATTTAATAGGCATCTTTTTATATTTTTAATAGTATGAGCAATATTAATTTCTGTTATTTTATGTTTTCCTCTAATAAATTTAAGAGATTCATTAATTTGTTTTTGTAAATTTTGAAACATAATGATAATATTTTATATTTAATTTTAAAATTATATATTTTAAAAATGAATTAAAATTCAATTATAGCATATTTATTATATATATAAAAAACCAGTAAATAATGATAAATATTTTACTTATCTTTATAAGCTTAATGATAATATTAATAATTTTAATACAAAATCCTGTTGGATCAAATATCAATAATAATTTTAAAACATATTCTAATAGATTTATGAGTATTCAAAATACAAATAATGTATTAAATAATATAACTCTATTTTTAATTTTATTAATGATTATTATAAGTTTATATACTAATTACTATTTATTATAATTATTTAATATTTAAAAAGTTAAATATAAAAATATGTATTGGACACTAGAACTTGCATCTTATTTAGAGGATGCTCCATGGCCAGCTACTAAAGAAGAATTAATTGATTATGTGATTAGATCTGGCGCACCTAATGAGGTAATTGAAAATTTACAAGAATTAGAAGATGATGGGGAAACATATGAAAATATAGAAGATATATGGCCTGATTATCCTACAAAAGATGATTTTTTTTTCAATGAAGATGAATATTAATAATATTTTATATTATTAACATAGCATCTCCATAACTATAAAATCTATATTTATTTTTTATGGCTATATTGTATGATTCCTTTATTAAATCATGCCCTCCAAATGTTGATGCTATAATATATAATGCAGATTTAGGTGGGTGAAAATTAGTTAACATAGAATTTGCAATAGTAAATTTATATGGAGGAAATATAAATTTATTAGTCCAATTATCAGCTATTTTTAAATTATTATCAGCAGAAATAGAAGATTCTACTGCTTTCATGGTACTTGTACCTACAACACATATATTATTTTTACATTTTATAGCATTGTTAACAATATTAACACAATTTTCTGATATATAATATTTTTCTGAATAAGTTTTATGTTTAGATAAATCTTCAACTTCAATATGTTTAAAAGTACCTATACCTATATGCAAAGTAATACTAGTAAATATTACACCCTTTAATTCCAGCTTTTTTAATATTTCTGAATCAAAATGTAATCCAGCGCTAGGTGCTGCTACTGAACCTTCATTTTTTGCATATATGGTTTGATATCTCAAATTATCATTTATTGTTGCTGCTCTATTTATATAATCAGGTAATGGAGTATGTCCTATAGTATTAATAATTGATTTAAATTCTTCATCATTTCCATTAAATATAAATTTTATAGTTCGTCCTCTAGATGTAGTATTATCAATAACTGCTGCAGATAATGTAAAATTATTTTTTGTATCAAAATATATTTTATTTCCAACTCTTATTTTACGAGCTGGATTTACTAATACATCCCATAATCTTTCTTTTTTATTTAATTCTCTTAGTAAAAATACTTCTATTTTAGCTGTGGTTTTTTCTTTAGTACCATATAATCTTGCTGGAAATACTTTAGTGTCATTTGCAATTATTATATCATTTTCATCAAAATAATTTACAATATTTTTAAAAATATCATGCTTTATAGTATTATTTTTTCTATTAATTATCATCAATTTGGCCTGACTTCTTTCTTTTAAAGGATTAAGTGCTATTAAATTATTTGGTAATTTAAAATTAAATTGAGATAATTTCATTTTGATATATATGTTTATTTTAAAAAATATTATAATAAAAATATTTTTTATTTTAAAATAAAATAAATAATATATTAATATCATGAATTATCAAGAATTAAAAAATCAAATTAATATTATGTATTTAGATCATAATTTTATTGATTCAAAATTTAATTGTAGAATAATTAATAAAACTATTGAATTGCTAGATAAAGGTTATATAAAGGTTATTAATAAAACAAAACTAAATATTTGGGTTAAAAAAGCTATTTTATTGTATTTTAAAATACGAAAAATTAGCAATATAACTTTAGACAAACTAGTTTTTTATGACAAAATACCATTAAAAACTGATTTTGGTAATAATAATATTCGAAAAGTTCCTATATCAATAGTTCGATATGGTTCATATATAGGGAAAAATGTTGTTTTAATGCCATCATATATTAATATAGGAGCGTATGTTGATGATAATTCAATGATTGATACATGGGCTACTGTAGGATCTTGTGCACAAATTGGTAAAAATGTTCATATAAGTGGAGGTGTTAGCATAGGAGGAGTTTTAGAGCCAATTGGTACAAATCCAGTTGTAATAGAAGATAATTGTTTTATTGGTTCTAGATCAGTTATTGTTGAAGGAACACATATATGTAATGGAGCTGTGTTAGGTGCTAATGTTATTATAACATCATCAACTAAGATTATAGATGTATCTGGTAATACTCCATTAGAATTTAAAAATTATATTCCTTCTAATTCAATAGTTATACCAGGTACTTATCCTAAAAAATTTTTTTCTGGTACCTATAATATACCATGTGCATTAATTATTGGGAAAAAAGATGAATCAACAAGATCAAAAACATTATTAAATGAAATTTTAAGAAAATAACTTTTTTTTTACTAATATATAATCCATGAATATTACAAAAAGAATATCAAAATTAAAAAATGAAATAAAATCATTATACATATTTAACGTAATAAAAAATGTTGCTAAAAAAACTGATAGTAAATTGTATTTGATAGGTGGATTTGTAAGAGATTACATTTTAAATAGAAAATCAAATGATATTGATATTGTAGTAGTTGATAATGGATATAAATTTATTGAACAATTATCTAATAAACTCAATATTAATATTAAAATTTTAAAAAGATTTGGAACAGCTTTATTAAAATATAATAATATAAAAATAGAGTTTGTTAATGCTAGAAAAGAATCATATAATATAATGTCGCATAAACCTACAGTAACAAACAGTTCATTATATGATGATCAAAAAAGACGTGATTTTACTATTAATAGTATAGCTTTTTCTATTAATGAAAATGATTTTGGAAGATTAATTGATCCATTTAATGGAGTTAAAGATATAGAAAATAATATTATTAAAACTCCTATTAATCCTAATAAAACTTATTTTGATGATCCCTTAAGAATGATGAGAGCTATTAGATTATCTACACAATTAAATTTTAATTTATCTAATGAATCACTTGAAACAATTAATTTATTAAAAAATAGAATATCTATTGTAGCACAGGAAAGAATTACTGATGAAATAAATAAAATAATAATGACTAATAAACCATCTATAGGCTTTATACATCTATTTAATACTGGATTATTAAATATTATATTTTATGAATTAACACAATTACAAGGTATTGATGTTATAAATAATCAATATCATAAAGATAATTTTTATCATACATTAGAAGTATTAGATAATGTTGCATTATTATCTAGTAATATATGGTTAAGATGGTCTGCAATTTTACATGATATAGCAAAACCTATTGTTAAAAAATTTGATAAAAAAAATGGTTGGACGTTTCATGATCATGATATTATAGGATCTAATATGGTATATACTATATTTAAAAAACTTAAATTGCCGCTTAATCATAATATGAAATTTGTTAAAAAATTAGTTGCTTTACATTTAAGACCTTTATCACTGTGTCAAAATACAGTAAAGGATTCTGCAATTCGCAGGTTTATGATAGATTCAAATAATTGTTTAAATGAATTAATAATACTATGTAATGCAGATATAACTACTAAAAATATATATAAATTAAAAATTCATAGACAAAAAATTGAATTTTTAATGAATAAAATAAAAGATATAGAATTGAAGGATAAAATGTTAAATTGGAAATATCCTATTAATGGTAATGAAATTATGAATTTATTATCTCTTAAAGAAGGAAAAATAATTGGCAAAATAAAAAAAGATATAAAGAATAATATTATAAATGGTATAATTAAAAATAATAAAAAGGATGTCATTAAATATTTATTAAGTATAAATATATAAAATTATGAACACTTATACTATAACTGCTTCTTTACCATATGCTAATGGCCCTATTCATATAGGACATATAGCTGGTGCTTATTTACCAGCTGATATATATACTCGATATTTACGTATGAATAAAAAAAACAATGTATTATTTATATGTGGTAGTGATGAACATGGTGCAGCTATTAGTATAAAAGCTATTCAAGAACAAAAATCACCTCAAGATATTATTAATAAATATCATTTTTTAAATGAAAAATCTTTTAAAAAATTAGGTATTAGTTTTGATATATATTATCGTACATCTGAAATATTGCATCATAAATTAGTAAAAGAAATATTTACCAATTTGTTTATAAAAAATTTTTTTATATCTAAAAGTAGTAATCAATTTTATGATAAACAATACGATCAATTTCTAGCTGATAGGTATATTATAGGAATTTGTCCATTATGTAATTATGATAAAGCATATGGAGATCAATGTGAAAATTGTGGTAATACTTTTAATTCTCTTGATTTAATTTCTCCTAAATCAGTTTTATCTTCCATAAAACCAATACTTAAATTAACTAAAAACTTATATATACCATTAGAAAAATGGCATAAATGGATTCAATCATGGATTAGTAAACAAAATAATATATGGAAAAATAATATTTATCATCAATGTGTTAGTTGGATTAATATTGGGCTAAAAGCTCGTTCTGTAACTCGTGATTTAAATTGGGGTATCGATGTACCAATTTACGATTTTAAAAATAAAAAAATATATGTTTGGTTTGATGCACCAATAGGATATATATCCGCTACAATTAAATGGGCAAGTAGTAATAATAAAGATTGGACTAAATACTGGAAAATACAACCTAATACTAATAATAATGCTAAATTAATTCATTTTATAGGAAAAGATAATATATTTTTTCATGCTATAATATTTCCTATAATATTATATTCATGTGGTGATTATATATTGCCTTATAATATACCTGCAAATGAATTTTTAAAATTAGAGGGTAAAAAAATTTCTAAATCTAAAAATCATGCTGTATTGGTACATGAATATTTAAAAGAAATGCCAAATAAAGAAGATATGTTGAGATATGTTTTATGTTCTATATTGCCTGAGAATAAAGACAGTGAATTCAAATGGATATATTTTAAAAATAAAGTTAACAATGAATTAATTGCAATATATGGAAATTATATTAATAGAATCTTAGTTTTAACAGATAAAATATTAGATAATACTGTACCACAATGCGATAAACTATATGAAATAGATCATATATATATTGAAAAAATGATTATATCAAAAAATAAAATATCTAATTTAATAGAAAATTTCTTATTTAAAGATGCTCTTAAGGAATTAATAAATGTTGCTAGACATGGTAATAAGTATTTAAATGATAACCAACCTTGGAAAATAGTTGCTACAAATTATAAAAGAGTAAACACTATTTTACATATTAGTTTACATTGGATTATTAGTTTAGCTATAATGTCATATCCCTTTTTACCATTTACTGCTAAAAAAATATTTAATTTGTTAAATATTAATCCTATTGATAATTGGGTTGAAATAGGTAATATGAATATGTTGAAATATGGACATAAAATTAAAAAATCTGAAATATTATTTGAAAAAATAACAAATGATATGATAAAATTTCAGATTAATAAGCTATATTGCAAATAGTCAAATTATTTTTATAATTATGAATTTTTATTTTAATTATATATTTATTTTAGGGTACCATAGCTCAGTAGGTAGAGCAAAGGACTGAAAATCCTTGTGTCGCTGGTTCGATTCCAGCTGGTACTATTTTAATTATTTTATTTTATGGCTCTAAAAATAACTGATGAATGTATTAATTGTGGCGCCTGTGAACCAGAATGTCCTAATAATGCCATTTATGATTCAGGAGAATTTTGGAATTATAATAAAGGAACTTGTTTAAAGGGAGTACAAAAAGATTATAAAAACGACATTATCAATAGTGATGTTTTACAAACTCCTATTTCAAATGAGTACTATTATATAGTTCCTAATAAATGCACTGAATGTGTAGGATTTCATGATGAACCTCAATGTGCTGCAGTTTGCCCTGTAGAATGTTGTATTATAGATGAAAAAAACATAGAATCTAGAGATATTTTATTAAATAAAAAAAAATGGATGCATAAATAAGTAATAGTTTTATATATTACTTTGATATGTAAATAATTTATAATATTTACCTTTTTGATTCATTAAGCTGTTATGATTGCCCATTTCAGCTATTGATCCATTTTCTATGACAATTATTTGATCAGCAGATTTTATTGTACATAATCTATGTGCTATTATAATTGTCGTTTTATTTTTTTTTAAAATTGATAAACTTTTTTGTATTAAAAATTCACTTTGGGTATCTAATGATGATGTTGCTTCATCAAAAATATTAATTTTAGGATTAATTAATATAGCCCTAGCAATTGATATTCTTTGTCTTTGCCCTCCTGATAATTTATAACCTCTTTCACCAATAGTAGTATTTATACCATCAGGTAAATCTTTAATAAATAAATTGACATATGATTTATTAATAGCATTTTCAATTTCTAAATTAGAAGCATATGGTTTAGCAAATACTATATTATCTTTAATGGTTCCATCAAATAAAAAATCATTTTGCAGAACGACACCAATATATTTTCTATAACTATATAAATCTACATTATTAAGATCATAACCATCAATTGTAATATTACCTTTAGTTGGATATATCAAACCTGCAATCATATAGGCAATACTTGATTTACCTGAACCAGATAATCCAACTAAAGCAGTAGTAGAATTAGCAGGTATATTAAAAGATATATCTTTTAATATAACATTATTATTATCATAAATTAAACATATATTTTTCAATTGAATATCGCCTTTTATAGTATTTAATTTATGTTTTTTAATTGTAATGTCGTTGAATATATTCATTATTTCTTCATTCCTATCTAATCCAGCTATTGATTCTGTTAATTGACTTATAATATTACTTATTTGTATTATTGGTATTATCATAAAACTTAGATACATTGTAAATGAAATGAAATCACCTAATGTCATAATATTATTTATAATAAAATAACTACCAATACCCATTATAATATTTACTGAAAATCCAATAATTAATATTGAAATACTATTCATAAAAGAAGTAATAATTAAGCATTTTTGAATATTTAGTAATAGTTTAATAGCATTTTTACTAAAAATATTTATTTCTTTTTCTTCAGCATTAAAACATTTTATAATATGAATACCATTTAACATTTCATTTAATCTACTGGTTATTTTAGATTGCAAAATGCTTTTTTCCTTAAAAATAGGTCTTATATAGACAAAAAATTTGATAAAAATAGCAAAAAATATTATTATTGGAATAATAATACATAAAGTCATTATGTAATTAATTCTCAATAAAAGACAAAAACATATTATTATTGTTAATATACCTCCTATTATTTGAACTAATCCAGTTCCAATAAAATTTTTAGCTCCCTCTACATCATTCATTATTCTAGATATAATAGAACCTGAAGTATTTTTATTAAAAAAACTTATAGGTAAATAAATTATTTTTCTTACTAAATTAACTCTCATTTCATAAACTAATTTTTGTGCATTAACACTTAATATTTTAGTTAATAAATAAGATGATAAAGCTTGAAAAACAATAGATATTAAAACAATAGATAATACTATTTTTAACATTTTAATATCTTTATTAACAATTACATTATCTATTATATATTTACTAGCACCAGGTAAAACTAATCCACAAATTTTATTTATTATTATTAATAATAATCCTATTATGATATATTGTTTTTTAGGTAATATAATTTTATAAATTATGTTATGTATAGTTTTATATGAATTTGTTTTCATAATTAATATGATTTTGCAAAAAAAACTTTTTTATTTGATAAATTGCCAGTTATAATAGATTTTTGATATTGAGATGTCTTATTTAGGGATACACAAATTATATTAGCCTTTGTTTCTTCTTTAATTTTAGATTCAATAACCGATGAATTGTCCCAATAAGCTGTTGCAATACCACCTTTATTATTGATAATATCTTTCAATTCATTATAATTATTTGCATGATGTATATTATTTGCCAAATGATTTTTATTTTTATTGAAAAGATTATTTTGAATATCATTTAATAATTCTTCAATTTTATATTCAATTTTATGTATTGATATATTATTTTTTTTTCTAGTATCTCTTCTACAAATCTCTACTGTATTATTTTTAATATCATTAGGACCTATTGTAATACGTATTGGAATACCTTTTATTTCATAATGTGCAAATTTATAACCTGGACGTTGATATTTTTTATCATCATAAAGTACAGTAATATTATTTTTTTTTAATTTATTAATAATATTTTGTGCAAATGAAAATAATTTGTCAAAAATAATATCACTATTATATACAGGAATAATAACAACTTGCAATGGGGCTAATTTAGGAGGTATAATTAATCCATAATCATCTGAATGTGACATTATTAAAGCTCCTATTAATCTTGTAGAAACACCCCATGAAGTAGACCATACATGATTTAATTTATTATTAGCATCAACAAACTTAACATCAAATGCCTTTGCAAATATTTGTCCTAAAAAATGCGATGTTGCCATTTGTAAAGCTTTTTTATCTTGCATTAAAGCTTCTATACAATAAGTTTCTATTGCACCGGCAAATCTTTCTTTATGAGTTTTAATTCCTTTAATTGTCTCTATAGCCATCCAATTTTTAATAAAATAATCATAAGTATCAATCATTGATATAGTTTCTTTCATAGCTTCATCAGATGAAGAATGAGCAGTATGACCTTCTTGCCATAAAAATTCTGATGTTCTCAAAAATAATCTTGTTCTAACTTCCCATCTTATTACATTTGACCATTGATTAATTAATATAGGCAGATCTTTATACGATTTAATCCATTTTCTATACGTATTCCAAATAATAGTTTCTGAAGTAGGACGTATAATTAATGCTTCTTTTAATTTATAGTCATCATCTAATATAATTTCATTATTAATATTTTTTAATTTATAATGAGTTACTACAGCACATTCTTTTGCAAAACCCTCAATATGTTTAGATTCTTTAGATATAAATGATTTAGGTATTAATAAAGGAAAATAAGCATTAACATGTCCACTATCTTTAAATAATTTATCTAATACAGATTGTATTTTTTCCCATATCGCATAGCCATATGGTTTAATTATCATACAACCTCTTACATCAGAATGTTCTGCTAAACCAGCTTCAATAATTATATCATTATACCATTTAGAAAAATTTTTGCGTTTATTAAAAATAAATTTTGTCATTAAAATAATAATATTTATTATATTTGGTATATAAAACAATATAAATATAAACAGTTATAAACGTTTTTCATAATTTATACACCAAGTAATAACATAATTATAATTAATAATATAATATACTTTTATAAAAAAAAAATCCAACACTTTTACTGTTAAAATATCAAAATTAACTAATTCAAAATAAGGTATTGTGATATCATTTTTTAATGATATAAATCTATTATTATAGCATTTATAAATTGATTCTTTAATTGACCAACATAAATGCATTTTTACAATTGACATATTATGATATGATAATTTTTTTTCAAAAAAATTAAGAAACTTATTTTTTATCATAATATTACGATTATAGTTAATATATTCAATATCTATACCTACAGAAAAAAAATCACTCAATAAAATTATTACATAATCCTTAGAATGGCTTATCGAAATAAAATATTTATTATTAATGAATGAAGGTTTACCTATATTGTCATTATAAAATAAACAATATATATTGTCATTTTTAATAATATTCTTTATTAAAATCCTAGCTGATAACCATTGTATTTTTTTTTTATAATTATTTTTTATCAAATTATATATTTTTAATTGATTTTTATTTAAAAAGATATTTTTCAATATAAAAATGTCATCTTCTTTAATAAACCATATTCCTAATTTTAAATTTTTATTTAAATTTTTATTAAATAATAATGGCATTAAAAAAGTATTAAACAAGTGATTTACCATTCATTTCTTTAGGAATAACTATGTCCATTATTTTAAGAATAGTAGGAGCTATATCACATAATCTCCCATTATTAATAAATGAAATATCTTTATCAATAATAATACATGGCACTAGATTAGATGTATGTGCAGTAAAAGGAGTATCATTATTATCAATCATATATTCTGCATTACCATGATCACTAATTATTAACACTGAATAATCATTTTTTAAAGATGATAAAACTGATTGTTTTAATGATTTGTCAACATATTCAATAGCTGATACAGTACTTTGAAACACTCCTGTATGTCCTACCATATCTGGATTAGCATAATTAACACATATAAAATCATAATATGAAGTATTAATATTATTATTTAATTCAATATTAAGTTTTTCAATACTCATTTGAGGTATAATATCATAACTGCTTACTTTAGGCGAAGAAATTAATATTCTATCTTCTCCTTTAAATTTTTTTTCTCTTCCACCAGAAAAAAAATATGTTATATGTGGATATTTTTCTGATTCTGCAATACGTAATTGTTTTTTATTATTTAATGATAATACTTCACCTAAAGTCATATTTATATCATTTTGATGAAAAATAGTATGTATATTGGTAAAAGATTTGTCATAACATGTCATAGTAGCATAAAACAAATTTAATGAAATCATATTTTCATATACATTTTTATTTTGTGTTAAAGCTTGAGTAATTTGTCTTGCCCTATCTGTACGATAATTAAAAAATATTACTGCATCATTATTTTTGATAGTTGTTATTGGAGAACCTTGATTATTTTTTTTTAAAATAGGTAATATAAATTCATCATAAATATTTTTACTATACGATAATTTTATAGAATCTGATATATTGTTAACCAATTGTCCTTTTCCATATACTAACATATCATATGCAATTTTAGTACGTTGCCATCTCATATCACGATCCATAGCATAAAATCTTCCAATAATAGATGATAATATTCCAGTAGTCTTTTTTGTATGTTCTTCTATTTCATTAATAAAACTTAATGCCGAACAAGGATTTGTATCTCTTCCATCAGTTATTCCATGTATATAAACATTGTTATTAATATTATTATTATTTAATACTGATAAAATAGATTTTAAATGGTTAATATGAGAATGTACGCCACCATCCGATAATAATCCTATTATATGAAGATTTTTTTTGCTTTTTTTTATATAATTAATTATTCTATGTAGAGTGTTATTATGATATATATGACCCTTAATTATATAATTATTAATATTAGATAATTCTTGAGATAATATTCTTCCAGATCCTATATTCATATGACCTACTTCAGAATTACCAACTTGTTTATTTGGCAATCCTACATATTGACCATGAGTTTTTAGTTTAGAATTAGGATAACAATTAATAATCTTATCATAAAAAGGAGTTTTAGCAGTATAAATAGCATTTTGCCTATTATTATATCCTATTCCCCATCCATCTAAAATAAATAATATTAATTTTTTAATAGACATATTATATATTTTTAAATATTAATAATATTATCATCTATCATTATTTTAATATTATTGTTGTTTACTTCAACAATACCATTTAAAATTTTATATATTTTCTCTCCATCATTAAATCTTATACGTAATAAACCTGATTTTAAAAAAGAAATTATATTAGTATGATTTTTATAAATGCAAAAAACTCCTTCAACACCAGGTACAATTACTGATATAATATCCTTAAAACAAATTTTTTTTTTTAAAGTAATAATTTCAATGTTCATAAATTAGATAATATATTTTTTCCATGTGATATAACTTCATCAATAGAACCCTTTAAATTAAAAGCAATTTCTGGATATTCATCCATTTCTCCATTTATAATCATATTAAATCCTTTAATTGTATCTTTTATACTAACAATTTTACCTTTAATGCCTGTAAATTGTTCTGCAGTATTGAAAGGTTGTGATAAAAATCTTTGGATTTTTCTTGCTCTATATACCAATTTTTTATCTTCTTCTGACAATTCATCAATTCCTAGTATTGCTATTATATCTTGCAATTCATTATTTCTTTGAATAATGTTTTTAACATTTTGAGCGCAATTATAATGTTCTTCTCCAATAATATTTTTAGACAACATATGAGAAGATGAATCTAATGGATCAATAGATGGATATATCCCTAAAGATGCTATTTTTCTATTTAATACAATAGTTGCATCTAAATGTGCAAATGTAGTTGCTGGAGCTGGATCAGTAATATCATCTGCAGGTACGTAAACAGCTTGTATAGATGTTATAGATCCATTTTTAGTAGATGTAATACGTTCTTGCATTTTACCCATTTCAGTAGCTAACGTAGGCTGATATCCAACAGCTGATGGCATACGCCCTAATAAAGCTGATACCTCTGAACCACCTTGTGTAAATCTAAAAATATTATCTATAAAAAATAATATATCATTACTTGTTTGATTATTTTTTCTATCTCTAAAATATTCAGCAATTGACAGTCCAGATAACGCAACTCTAGCTCTAGCTCCAGGAGATTCATTCATTTGTCCAAATACTAATGTAGCATTTGATTTTTTAAGATCATCTTTATTTATATTTTTAATATTCCATTCTCCTTGATGAATATCATTATAAAATTTATATCCATAATTAATGACATGAGATTCGACCATTTCACGTAATAAATCATTACCTTCTCTTGTTCTTTCTCCTACACCAGTAAAAACAGAAAACCCTGAATATTCTTTAGCTATATTATTTATTAATTCCATAATTAATACTGTTTTTCCAACACCAGCTCCTCCAAACAAACCTACCTTTCCTCCTTTTTGATATGGAGATAACAAATCTATTGCTTTTATACCTGTGTATAATATTTCAACATTTGTTGATAATTCAGAAAAAATTGGTGGACTGTTATAAATAGATTTATATTCGTTATGATTTTTTAAAGATCCTAACCCATCTATTGTATTACCGACTACATCAAAAACTCTACCTTTAATATTATCACCTACAGGCATTTTAATAGGATATTTTGTGTTAGTTACTAATAATCCTCTACTTAATCCATCAGTAGAATTCATAGCTATTGTTCTAACTCTATTTTCTCCTATATGTTGTTGACATTCTAAAGTTATCAATTTAGATTGATTATTATATACTAATAATGCATCATTAATTTTTGGTAAATTTTCTTTACATTCAAATACAACATCTACTATTGGGCCAATGATTTGAACTATGGTTCCTTGATTATTTTTTGACATATCAATTATAAATAATTACAAATTATATTGCATATAATATAACAATATTATTCAATACTATTATATTATTTATATATGATAAATAGCAATTATATTTTTAATAAAAAATTATTATTATAATCTATTTACATAATAAACTCCATTAATATTTTTGATAGTTTGTATAATTGTTTTTAGTGAATTTATATTTTTAACTTTTAAAATTATAATAGCATTATAAATTTCATTATTATTACTGATATTAATACATTTAATATTAATATTCAAATAATCTGATATTTTTTGACGTAATTTATTAATAGTGCCTAATTGATTTATTCCATTGATTTTTAGTTTTACTGTAAATAAAGTATTGCATTTACAATTCCACTTAACTTCTACTATTCTATAATTATAGTTAGAAATCAATCTAGAGGCATTATTACAACTTGTTCTGTGAATTTTTAAATGATGATGAATACTTACAAATCCAAATACTGAATCACCTAATATAGGATTACAACAGGAAGATAATTCATGTTTTATTAAATTATTATTCTTTACAACAGTAAAATTATTATTATTATTATTATTATTATTATTATTTACATTGTTATAATGAATATTTTTAAATATACTTTTATCAATATTAGGAATCATAAAAATTTTACGATTATAAAATTTATAATATAAACTTCCTAAATCATTTACTTTATAATATGATAATAATTTATTTAAATTATAATTATTTATATTAATACCTATATCATGCATTTTATTATACAAATTTTTTTTACCTATTTGTATATATTTATTTTTGTTAGATAGCAAAAAACTTTTTATTTTATTTTTTGCTTTAGATGTTATAACATGATTTAACCAATCCTCTTTAGGAGTTTGTTTGTTAGATACAATAATTTTTATATGGTCATTATTTTTTAATATATATGTTAAAGATACTAACTTATAATTTACTACTGCTCCTATACAATGCATTCCAATATATGTATGTATTTCAAACGCGAAATCTATAGCTGTAGAATTTTTAGGCAATCGTATAAGTTCACCTTTTGGTGTATATACAAATATTTCATCAGAAAATAAATTTATCTTGAAATTATCAATAAATTCATCATCACTTAAATTATTATTTAGCAATAATCTCACCTTATTAATCCATGTTTCTACAATACAATCTTTATTATTTTCTTTATATTTCCAATGAGCTGCAAATCCTTTTTCTGCTATTTCATCCATATTTTTAGTTCTAATTTGTACTTCTACCCATTCATTATAGCCTCTTACAGTAGTGTGTAAAGATTGATAGCCATTATTTTTAGGATTTGATATCCAATCACGTAATCTATTAGTATTAGGGTAATAGTGATCAGTAACTATTGAATATACTTTCCAACAATCTGATTTATCGTTACTATTTATAACAATTCTAACAGCGAATAAATCATATAAATCTGAAAAATCAATATCTTTATTGTTGATTTTATTCCATATAGAATAAATAGATTTATATCTACTAAATATACTATATTGAATATTATTTGATATTAATGAATTTTTTATAGGCTTTATAAATTTTTTAATAAACTTATTTTTTGCGTATTTAGTTTCTTTAAGCTTATTAGCAATTATATAGTATTGTTTACTATTAGTGTATTTCATTGATAAATCTTCTAATTCAGATTTTATTGAATATAATCCTATTCTATGAGCCAAAGGAGCATAAATATATAATGTCTCATGCGATGTTTTTACTTGATTACATTTAGGCATATATTGCAATGTTCTCATATTATGAAGTCTATCAGCTAATTTAATTAATATAACTCTAAAATCATTTGATATAGATAACATCATTTTGCGAAAATTATCTACTTGAAATTTATTGATGTCATTATTAAATATTTTAGATATTTTTGTTAATCCATCAATTATATTTGCTTTCTCTTCACCAAAAATATCTTTTATATAATTAAATGTTATATTACTATCTTCAATACAATCATGTAATAAAGAACATATAATAGATGTTATTCCTAAGCCTATTTCAGAAACACATATTTTAGCAACAGATATAGAATGACATATATAAGGATCACCTGATTTTCTAAAAACATTATTATGGGCTTCTAATGCTATACAAAATGCTTTATTTATATTATATAGATCTTTATGAATTAAAGGAAAATTATAACACTTTAATAAATTCTTGTATTCTCTAAAAATTTTTTTTTTATTCAAAATAAAATCAATTTTTATTATAGAATTATTTATTATTACATAATAATGTTAAAAACTTTTTAAATAAATATCTAGAATCATGAGGTCCTGGTGATGCTTCAGGATGATATTGAACAGAAAATACCGGTTTATTTTTCATTTTAATACCTTCTATTGTATTATCATTTAAATTAATATGTGTAACAACAATATTAGAATTATTTTTAAGGCTATCTTTATCTATAGCAAAGCCATGATTTTGAGTTGTTATTGCACAAGTATTGTTTTCAATATTTTTAACAGGATGATTAGTTCCTCTATGTCCATTATACATCTTATAAGTTTTAAGTCCATTAGCTAATGAAATTAATTGATGGCCTAAACATATTCCAAAAACAACTTTATTAGTATTAATCAATTTTTTTATTAAGTTAATAGATCGTATCATTATAGATGGATCACCTGGCCCATTAGATATAAAATATCCATCAGGATTCCATTTATATATTTCATCAAATAAAGTATTATAAGGAAATACTTTCATATAAATATTATTTATTGATAGACATTCTAACATACTTTTTTTTACACCAAAATCTAACACTGCTATTTTATAAGTAGAATTAGAAGAACCATAATAATATATGGATTTAGTACTCACATGTGGTACAAATTCTTTGTTAATATAATTTAATTGATTTTTTAATATATTTCTATAAAATGCAATATCAATATTGTTTCCTGTTGCTATTATACAATTCATTGATCCATTATTACTAATATATTTTACTAAACTACGTGTATCTATATCAGATATAACAATAATTTTATTTAAAAATAAATATTCTTGTAAAGACATATCAGCATCATATCTAGAGTATAATAATTCATATTTCTTACATATTAATCCTTTTATTTGTATTTTATTAGATTCATTATCATTAAATTTAATGCCGTAATTACCAATATGAACATTAGTATTTATAAGTATTTGTCCATAATATGAAGGATCTGTAAACATTTCTTGATAACCAGTTAATCCAGTATTAAAACATAATTCACCTGTAGCAAAGCCATCTATACTACTTTTAGTGCCATAAAATACACTATCATCTTCTAACAACAATAATGCATCTGATTTTTTATGAATTTTTACCATAACATATCTAATAATAAATTAATACTGTAATTACTAAGAATATATTTAAAAATATGATAATATTGAATAATTTTTTATAAACAATAAAATAATTATACTATAGTAGTAATATTCTTTTTATTCTTTATCCATTCTGAAAATTTATTTTTTGCTATATCTTGAGTTATAACATTTTTATTTATGCCTTTCTGTAAAAATATTTTATATAAAACCCCAGATTGAGATAAAATTGAATATACTGTATTAGATGGTATAGCACCTTTATTTAACCATTTAATAGCTAAATCAATATTTATTCTAATATCACTAGGATTGGTATTGGTATTATAAGTACCTATAACATCTATAAATTTACCATCACGTTTAATTCGTGAATTTATTACTACAATTCTATAAAAAGGATTATTCTTTTTACCGTATCTTCTTAATCTTAATTTAACTGACATTTACAAATTTGTGTTTTATGTTATAAAAATAAATTTCTAATTAGTTATTATATATTTATATACAAAAAAAATCTATTAAAATATTAAAATTATATAATAAAAAATTATTTGTTAATAACAATAATAATTAGTTTATATAAATGTATATTTTTTAATAAAAATTACGGAGAGTGAGGGATTTGAACCCCCGGAAATAAAATAATTTCAACGGTTTTCAAGACCGCCGCATTAAGCCACTCTGCCAACTCTCCTAATAATAATTAAACAAATTTACAAACACTATTACATTAATACAATTTTATTGATTTTTTATAATTTTTAAAATTTTTATTATGATCTTTTAAGTTTGTACTAAAAATATGTTTACTATTATTATCTGCACTTATACAAAAGTAATAATATTTATGACTTTGATAATAAATAATTGATTTAATAGCATCAATTGTTGGTATCGATATTGGACCAGGTGGTAATCCTTTAAATAAATATGTATTATAAGGTGATTTTATTTTCAAATGATTATATAAAACTTTTTTATTATGTATTTTTATATTATTTTTCTCTAATATATAAATTATTGTAGGGCATGCTTGTAATTTCCATCCCTTTTTTAATCTATTAATATATACTCCGGCAATAATTTTCATTTCATCAATATTATTTGTTTCTTTCGATATTATTGAAGCTAAAATATATATTTTTTTATAATCTAAATAATAATCTATTTTTTTAAAATTTTTTTTCCAAAATATACTGTATTCTCTATACATTCTATTTATAAAATTTTCTTCAGTAATATTTAAATTAAAATAGTAAGTATTAGGAATAAAAATACAATATATATTATCTTTGTTAAAATTATATTTACTTAAAAATATATCATTATTTAGTAATTTATTTAAAGTATCAATATTAAGATCTAGTTTAGAAGTAATTAAATTTAAAATTTCTTGATGAGTGCTATTGCTATTAAAAGTTATTTTAACAGGAATTTGATTTCCGGATCTTAAATGTGTTATTATTTTATAATAACTCATATTTCTTGAAATTTGAAATATTCCTGGTTTTATATTATAAGTATATTTCATTTTATTTGATAATAAAATAAAAGCTTTTTTAAAGCGAATAATTTTTTTTTCATATAAAGTATCTGTAATATATTCAATAGTGGAATTATTTTTTATATGAATTGTTGTATTATATTGTAAATTGTTTTTAATATTTGATATATAATAATATATTATTATTATTGATAATAATAATATTAATACTAATAATATTGTTTTATTTATTAATAAATTTTTCATTAAAATTTTAAAAATTTTTTATACAGGGTGTAGCGTAGTTTGGTTATCGCATCAGCATGGGGTGCTGGGGATCAGAGGTTCAAATCCTCTCACCCTGATATAATTATAAAATTAATTATTTAAAAAAAGCTATTATAGTTTTACCCCCTAAAACTTTTTCATTTATTTGTACATTAATTTTACTTTTTAAAGGAATAAAAATATCCACACGGGATCCAAACTTTATAAATCCTATTTCATTGCCTTGTAAAATTTTATTACCTTTTCTTATATAACATTTAATTCTCCTTGCTATAAAACCAGCTATTTGTTTAAATAAAATTTTATTACCATAATTATTTTTAATAACAATAGTATTATATTCATTTTTAAGTGATGACTTATTATACCATGCAATATAGTATTTTCCAGGATGATATTTAATATATTCTACAATACCACTAATAGGACTTCTATTAACGTGAATATTTAAAGGAGACATATAAATAGATATTTTTATACGAAAATCATAAAAATATTCATCTTCATAATAATTATTATCTATTAAAATAATTTTACCATCAGATGGTGATAATATATAATTATCAGATCTCTTAATATATCTTACTGGATTTCTAAAAAATGATATTATAAATATTAATATTATAAAATTGATTACAGAAATTGATATAGTCAATAAAATATTGGAAAAAAAATAATATATTGAATAATTGATAATAATTAATATTAACAAAATAAATAAGATAATATTTTTACCTTCTTTATGAATTTTAATTAATTGCATTGTTTTATTTTATTAACAAATAGGAAATTTTTTTATCCAATTAACTATTTTATTTTTTGTTTCTAAAATTATATTTAAATTATTGTAATTGTTAATTACATTGTTGATAAAAAATCCTATCTGAATCATTTCAGTTTCTTTCATATTTCTTGTTGTAACAGCAGATGTACCTATTCTAATGCCCGATGTAATTTGAGGTGATTTACTATCGTAAGGTATAACATTTTTATTAACTATAATACCTGCTTTTTCTAAAGATTTTTCAGCAGTTATGCCATCAACATTTTTATTACTCAAATCTATTAAAATAATATGATTATCTGTACCACCAGAAATAACTTTATAATTATTTTCAAGTAAATTTTTTGATAGAACTTTTGCATTTATTTTTACTTGATTTATATAATTAAAATATGACTTTGAACTAGCTTCTAAAAATGATACTGCTTTAGCTGCTATTATATGCTCAAAAGGTCCTCCTTGAATTCCAGGAAATACAGCATTATTTATTAATGTGGACATCATAATGATATTTTTATTTCTATCTTTTATATTCCAAGGATTTAAAAAATCATTTTGCATCATTATAATACCTCCCTTAGGGCCTCTTAAAGTTTTATGAGTTGTAGATGTTATTATATGACAATGGGGAATTGGATTATTTAATAAATTACATATAATAAATCCAGCTATATGTGAAATATCTGCCATAACAATAGCTCCTATTTCATCTGCTACTTTTCTTATAAATTGATAATCCCAATCTCTAACATAAGATGACCCACCGCAAATTATTAATTTTGGCTTAAATGTTAATGCTTTTGTTTTTAAATCATTATAATCAATACATCCATTATCAACATTTATTTTATAAAAAAAAGAATTGTAAAATTTACCAGAAAAATTTTTAGGTGAACCATGAGTTAAATGTCCTCCATGTTTTAAATCCAAACCTAAAATATTTTCATTTTTATTTAAAACTGCAAACATAACTGCTGCATTAGCTTGTGATCCTGAATGTGGTTGCACATTAACATATTTAACTTTAAATAACTTTTTAGCTCTTTCTATACATATTTGCTCTATTATATCAATATTTTCACAACCTCCATAATATCTATTATATGGCATACCTTCCGCATATTTATTTGTTAAACATGAACCTTGAGCTCTCATAACTTCTTTACTAACATAATTTTCAGATGCTATCAAATTAATTGTATTAATTTGTCTATTAGTTTCATTTTCTATTAAATCAAATATCAATTTGTCTTGCATAATTTGTTATTTATTAATAATTTAATGATGTTAATAATTGTTAATATATATAAATATTTCAAAATTGAATAGTAAATTAATTTTAAATAAAAAATTTCTATAGCATTAATATGATTTACAATTTATTTAAATTAGGATTAATAGGATATCCTTTAAAACATTCTTTTTCAAAATTGTATTTTGAAAAAAAATTTTATCTTAATCAAATTAAGAATTATAGTTATAATTTATTTGAAATATATGACATTAAAGATATTAAAAATATATATAAAGATAAATCAATTATAGGATTAAATGTAACTATACCTTATAAAAAATCTGTTATAAATTATTTACATTCATTAAAAGGTGATGCATTATCAATCAATACTGTTAATACTATTAAAATCAATAATGGTACCTATATAGGTTATAACACAGATACAATAGGATTTAAAAAGTCTTTAATCAATTTTATAACTACAAATAAAGAAGTAAAAGCTATAATTTTGGGTACAGGTGGATCATCAAAAGCTGTTCAATTTGTTTTAAAAAGCATGGCAATAAAATATCTATTAGTATCTAGATATAATAAACAATTTGAAAATGTAATTAGGTATCAAGATATTAATAAAACAATTATGGAAGAGTATAAATTAATTATTAATACAACTCCATTAGGAATGTATCCCAATATATCATTATATCCTAATATACCTTATAATTATCTTACTAAAGGCCATTTTTTATATGATTTAATATATAACCCCAATGAAACATTGTTTTTAATTAATGGAAAAAAAATGGGAGCTAAAACAAAAAATGGTATGGAAATGTTGTCATTACAAGCAGATTATTCATGGAAGATATGGAATGATATACATTTTTAACATATTTTATTACAAATAATTTTTTTTAAAGATTTAATTCCAGTATTGTTTTTTGATGAAATATATAAAGGATTATTATATATTTTATTGATTTTGATAATATCATCATTTGTTAATAAATCATATTTATTAACAACAACTATATAAGGTATTAATAATAATGATTTATTAAATTGTTTTATTTCATTTAATAATATTTTATAATCCGATTCTATATTATAACTATCAAATGAAATTAAAAAAATTAACAAACAACATTTATCAATATGCTTTAAAAATTGCAATCCTTTACCTTTTCCATTAGCAGATCCTGATATTATACCTGGCATATCTGCTATAATAATATTATTATAGCAATTACAATACATAATACCTAAATTAGGTGATGTTGTAGTAAAAGGATATGATGATATATTAGGTTTTGCATTTGATAAAATAGATAATAAAGTTGATTTACCTGTATTAGGTAATCCTATTATACTTAAATTAATTGGCATTCTATATTCTAAAATATAATTTTTTTTTAATCCAATTTTACCTTTTTCAGCTAATATAGGTGATTGATTAATTGATGTTTTAAAATTATAATTTCCTTTTCCACCATTAGCTCCACTTAATAAATTTTTGCAATCTAATGAATTAACAATTTCAAATTTAATACTATTATTACAATTCTTAACAATTGTACCTATTGGAACATCAATAATAGTATTATTACCATTTTTGCCATTTTTTAGATTTTTTTTTCCTATAAAACCAGATTGTGCTTTAACAATACCTTTATATTTTTTTATATGGTTTAAATTTTTTAAACTTTTATTTCCTTTAATCATTATATTACCTCCTTTACCTCCTGAGCCTCCATCAGGACCTCCTCTAGAATTTTTGTAACTTTTTCTAAAATTAATTATTCCATCACCACCATTACCCGATATACAATATAATTTTACATAGTCAACAAGTTTATTACTTTGCATTTTTATTTATTAATTTATCGTCAATAATATTAATTATTTTATTAAAAATCTCAGAAGAGGATTTATTGCCATTAATATTGAACACTTCAGTATTCTTTTTATAAAAATTTATTATAGGAAATGTTTTATCATAAAATTCTTTAATTCTATTGTTAATAGCAATATCATTATTATCATCTTTCCTTTTCTCAATTTTTAATCTGTTAAAAATACGGTATAATATATTATCGTAATCAATATTAAATAATAAAACCAGATCAATAAATTGTTGTTTACTATGCAATAAATCATTTAACATTACGGCTTGATTTATAGTTCTAGGAATACCATCAAACACATAACCTTTATTAAAATTTATATTTTCTTTTACTATTTTTATTATAAAATCATCATTTATTAATACACCATTATTAATATTATTTAATAATATTTTACTTGTAATATTTTTATTCAATATATTATTACGTAATATATTACCAATATCAATATGTTTATAATTATAATAATTATAAATATTTTTAGCTTGAGTGCCCTTACCTGATCCTGGAGGGCCCATTAAAATAATATTCAACATAAATTAAATAAAAAATAAACATCATGACAGACTTGAAGGGACTCGAACCCTTAATCTTCTGATCCGTAGTCAGGTGCTTTATCCAATTAAGCTACAAGTCTATAAAAAAAAATACACAATCAAATCTAATAATTTTATATCTTTTAAAACAGGATTTTTTTTCAATTAAATACAGTTTACAATTGACAAAATATAATATATTTTGTATATATAGTATAATACTAATAATTATATAGTTTTTGCGTATATTTGACGGAATATTATCATTAATTAATAATAATAATTAAGGTCCCGTAGCTCAGCAGGATAGAGCAATTGCCTTCTAAGCAATTGGTCAGAGGTTCGAATCCTCTCGGGATCATTCTAATATATAAATGCAAATTTTTAATATTAATTATTTATATAAAACTTGTTAATATTATATAATACTGATTATTATAATAAAATAATTTAAGTTATTGTTAAATAAATTGTTTATGAAAGTATTAAAATTTGGAGGAACATCTATTGGTACGGCATCTAGGATTAAAAACTTGATTAATATTATTAATTTACATGAATCAAGTATCATTGTATTATCAGCTATTGCAGGAACTACTAATACATTATTAGAAATAATACGTTATTATAACATAAAAGATAAAAAAAATAAACTCATTAATAAATTATATGACGATTATATATTATTAAACAAAAAATTATACAATAATTCATTTTATTTTAATAAATCATTATTAATCATAAAATATCATTTTGATATTATAAAATCATTCAATAATGCTTTTTTAAATAAACAACAAGTAAATATTATTTTGGCTCAAGGTGAATTGATATCTACTAATTTATTTAATTTATACTTACATGAAATAGGAATTAAATCTTACCTGTTACCTGCACTAGATTTTATGAAAATTGACGAAAATAATGAACCTATATTTGATTATATAAAAATTAATCTTAAAAAACTTATAAGTAAAATTACTGATACAAATTTATTATTTATTACCCAAGGATATATATGTCGAAATATCAATAATGATATTGACAATTTAAAAAGAGGTGGAAGCGATTATACAGCTTCTATAATAGGTTCGGCTATTCAAAGTTCTGAGGTCCAAATATGGACTGATATAGATGGTATGCATAATAATGATCCTAGAATAGTTCAAAATACAAGCTATATACCTCAATTATCATTTGAAGAAGCAGCTGAATTATCATATTTTGGTGCAAAAATTTTGCATCCATGTAGTGTATTACCAGCTCAAAAAAATAATATTCCTATTAGATTATTAAATACTATGAAAACATATTTACCTGGAACATTAATTAATTCTGAAAGAAGAATAGGAATTATTAAAGCAATAGCTGCTAAAGATAATATAACTTTTATTAATATAAAATCTAGTAGAATGTTAATGGCTTATGGTTTTTTAAAAAAAGTTTTTGAAGTTTTTGATAAATATAAAACTCCTATAGATATGATAACTACCTCTGAAATTGCAATATCACTGACTATAGATAATAATAAATTCATTAATAAAATTCAAAATGATATTAAAAATTATGGTGAAATAGAAATTAACGAAAATCAAACAATTATATGTATAGTAGGAGATTTAATTAATCTTAAATCTCAAATAGCAATCAATGCATTAGAAGCTGTTAAAAATATACCTTTACATATGATATGTTATGGAGGTAGCAAAAATAATATTTCATTTTTAATTGATACTAATAATAAATATCAAACTATGAATTTACTACATAATAGATTATTTAAAAAAATATGAAAATATTATTATTATTATTTCCATTCTTTCATTGAAAAAATAAATATTATACAATAACATAAAATTAAAATTATATATCCTTTTTGAGGATCAAATATCAAAGACAATTTACCATATATAAGTGGGATAATAGCGCCTCCTGATACTCCCATAACTAATATTGCAGATCCTATTTTTGTAAAATTATATAATTTATTAAGTGATAAAGGCCATATTATAGGCCATATTAAAGAATTAGATATACCTAAAAAAGATAATATCACAACATTGATAAATTTACTATTCATAGTACTTATAGGCATAAAACAAACAAATAATGATATAAAAAAACCTGATAATGAACATATTTTTAATCCAGTATTTTGATTAAAATATTTAGGTATTACTATAATACCTATTAAATATCCTAATATCATAAAAATTAATGCTATTGAAGGTAATAATGTAGCATATTTAATATTTATGCCTAACCATTGAGCATATGATATTATAGAATCAATAACTATAACTTCTGCACCTACATAAAAAAATAAAGATATTACTCCTCCTATCAAATTAGGATATTTATAAATTTTTTTTATTGAAGTTATATTATTACAATTGTTATTATCTAATTTCGGTAAATTTGAATTCCGAACTATTAAACATAATATTAAAATAGTTAATGCCATTATTAAATATGGATATATTATTTTTTTACTTAATTCATTTAAAATTATGTTTTGTTCTATTATTGATAAATTTGATATTTTATTTTTTATAAAATCTATGTCTTTTAATAGTATATTAGCAAAAATTAATGGACTTATAATACCAGCTAATTTATTACATATTCCTACTATACTAATTCTTCTAGCTGCACTTTTAATAGGACCTAATATTGTTATATATGGATTAATGGCGGTTTGTAATATTACAATACCGATACCTTGTAAAAAAAGACCTATTAAAAATATAAAATAAAAATGCAAGATAGCTGCTGGTATAAATACTATTAATCCTAAACTCATGATTAATAATCCTGTTATAATACTGTTTTTATAACCTATATTATATATCATTATAGATGATGGTAATGCTATTATAAAATAAGAAATATAAAATGAAAATGTAACAAAATATGCTTCATATTCATTTAATTGACATATTAATTTTAAAAATGGTATTAACAATGCATTTAACCAAGTGATAAAACCAAAAGTAAAAAATAAAATACTTATTATAATTAATGAATATGTATTTTTATTAATAGCTATCTTATTAAATTGCATATTATATTGTATTATAATGAATAATTATATAACTAAACTATTAGTTTATTATTTTAACAATAAATTATTATTTTGAATAATATAATATAAGGAATAATTGTAACATTTGTTATTTTTATTTTTTTTAGATAGGTTTATCATAAAACGTAAAATTAAGATATAATTAAATGAATAACTTGTGTATTTATAATTCACTTTCCAAAAGAAAAGAAAAATTTCAACCTATTAAAAAGTTAGAAGTAAAAATGTATGTATGTGGACCTACAGTATATGATTATTCTCATTTAGGTCACGCTAGATCAGCTATATTTTTTGACATAATTTATAGATATTTTAAACATTTAAAATATAAAATATGTTACGTGCGCAATATAACAGATATTGGTCATTTATATAACAATGACAATATTGAAGAAGATAAAATTATTAAAGCATCTATAAAATTAAATATTAGTCCTGCTGAATTATCTCAATATTATACAAATCAATATAATAATGTTTTAAGCAAGTTAAATGTTTTAAAACCTAGCATAGAACCCAATGCATCTGGACATATTATTGAACAAATTGATTTAATTAAATTAATTATTAGAAGAGGTCATGCTTATATTAATAATAATTCAGTGTATTTTGATATAAAAAAATTTAATAATTATTATCAATATGGTAGTTTATCAAAAAGAAATTTTTCTAATTATAATAATAATATATATTCTCGTTTACTAAATTACAAATATGATAAATTAAATAGTATAGATTTTGCTTTATGGAAAAATGCTTCTAAAGAACATATTATTAAATGGAATTCTCCTTGGGGTTATGGATATCCAGGATGGCATACAGAATGTGTTGCTATGAGTGTTAAATATTTAGGTGAATTGTTTGATATTCATGGCGGAGGAATAGATTTAATATTTCCACATCACGAATCTGAAATATCTCAAGCAAAATCATGTTATAATAGTAGCTTAGCAAATTATTGGATACATCATGAAATGGTAATGATTAACAATAAAAAAATGAGTAAATCTTTACATAATAGCATTAGTATAGAAGATTGTTTTATAAATAAAAAATCAATTTTAAACAGAAAATATGATCCTATGACAATTAGATTTTTAATTCTTAAACATAATTATCACAATGTATTAAATTTTTCAAATGAAAATTTGCAAAAGGCTTATATATCTCTCAAAAGATTATTTATTGCAAATAATTTATTAAATTTATTAAAAACGTCTTTAATATCTACTATAGATATAAATAACCTTAATAATGAATGTTATAATGCTATTAATAACGATTTTAATACATCTATGTTAATTGATGTTTTATTTAAAATAGCTCGAATAATAAGTTCTATTTATAATTCAATAGATAGTATTACAGATATTGATTTAAATAAATTAAAAAAAATATATCATATTTTCTTAATAGATATTTTAGGATTGTCACCAAATAAACACAACGAATGTATTGATATTTCTTCTATTGTAGATTTAATAATTGATATAAGAAATAAAATAAAATCTAATAATGATTTTATCTTATCTGATATTATACGTTCAAAATTAAATGATCAAGGTATACAAATTGAAGATAATAAAAAAGGTAGTATATGGTATTATATATAAATAATTCACTTAATATTATTAATAAATAATTTCAAATTTTGAATTGCAATTTTAAGTTTTATAGTATTTACACTATATGATAGTCTTATATATTTATTATTTCCAAAATCTTTACCACTAACAACTACAATATTAGCATATTTTAATAACAAGTCAGTAAAATCACATGCATTATTAATAATATGATTATTATATTTTTTACCATAAAAAAAACTAATATCTATAAAAAAATAAAAAGCTCCTTCAGGTTTATTAATTTTTATTTCTTTAATAGTGCTTAATATTGAATAAACTAAATTTCTTCTATTCTCAAGCTCTTTAATCATATTTTTATCAACACCACAATCTATAGCTTTAATTGCAGCTTTTTGTGCAATGCTACAAGCTCCTGATGTAGAATGACCTTGTATTTTAATACAAGCATTAACAATATGTTTAGGACCTGCTAAATAACCTATTCTCCATCCAGTCATTGCATTTCCTTTAGAACATCCATTTATTATGATAGTTCTATCTTTTAAATTTTTATATTGTCCAATACTAACATGTTTATTTTTATAACAAATAAATTCATATATTTCATCAGACATGATATAAACATTAGGATATTTTGTAAATACTTCAGCTAATTCTTCTAATTCTTTTTCATTATATACACTACCTGTAGGATTAGCAGGAGAAGAAAACATAAACAACTTAGTTTTATCAGTTATTGCATTTTCTAATTGATATTTTGTAATTTTAAAATTATTTTTAATATTAGTATCTATAAAAATACATTTACCATTAGCAATTTTAACTATCTCACTATATGAAACCCAATAAGGTTTTGGTATTATTACTTCGTCATTACAATTTATTATTGATATAACTAAGTTAAAAATTGATTGTTTAGCTCCAGTGCTAACAATAATATTATTTATATCAAAATCTAAATTATTATCTTTTTTTAATTTATTTACAATAGACAATCTGAGATCATCATATCCAGGCACAGGAGAATAATGAGAAATATTATTATCTATTGCTATTTTAGCAGCATCTTTGATATGTTGTGCTATATCAAAATCTAATTCGCCTATACTTAAATTAATAATATCAATACCATTATTCATCATTTTTTTTGCTTTAGCAGCCATTATCATAGTAGATGATTCATTAATTTTATTGATTCTATTTGATAATATTTTCATATATTTTTCCATTATAATAATATAAGAAGTGTAATTAATATTAATATAATCAATTTTTGTATAAAAAATCGTTTAATAGATTTAAATCATTTTTTTTTTCATTAAAAGATTTACTATTAATATGAATATAGTAAGCTATCCAATCTAAAATATATAAAGTATGATAAATATCATATAATGATCTATTTTTAATTACAATATCAATAATATTTATTCTTCTTTTTTGTAATATTTGTCTTATTATTCCAAAACATTGATTATTAAAATCATTAATTCTACTATTAATGATTAAATAATTTGTATTATCAAATAATATTTTATTTTTAAATATATGTACCAAATTAGATATTGTAGTATTAATAGCATTTATATTAGTATTGCTACATATTTGTTGACAAAATCTTAATCCTAAATATTGAAATAAAAAATCAGATATAACAATATAAGAATTTCCAATATATGTATTAAAATTTTTACATATTTCAGTTGCTTCTATAGTATAATTATTAGTATTTAACATTAATTCAGCAATCTTACTTATTTCTGATTTACAATAAATATTAATTAATTCAAATAATATCTGAAATAAATATGTCATTGAATATCCAATACTAATATCATTATTATATTCAAAAGGTATTTTATAATGTATAATATTAATAAAGTCATTTTTTGAAAAAAAATTATCATTATAACTAATAACAATTATTTTAGATATTTTTCTTTTAATTAAAATATTATATACTGAAAGTATTTCAGTATTTTGCATATAAGAAGTTAATAAAATTAATAAACTGTTTTTATTAACATATCTTGGAACAATACAATCAGATATAATATTAATTGGTATAGATATTTTATTATAAAAATATCTTGATACTATATTACCAGATATATATGAAACTCCTATGCCATATATCACTATATTGCTAATATTTTTGATATCAATATTATGTAGATAATAATTATTAACTGAGTCCTGAATATGATTACCAAAATTATTTATTATATCTTTAGTATTTTTCATAAAGAGAATTGTTAGATGAATTTATTTATATAATAATTTTCCATTTTTGTCATTAAATATTTGTTATATTCAGTATTATCATTATAGCCACATAAATGTAATATTCCATGTATGATAACTCTTATCAATTCTTGTTTGAAAGTATTTTTAAATAAAGAAGCATTATATTTAATCATATCAATACTAATAAAAATATCTCCTTCTAAATATTTATTCTTATTTGAATTATTAAAAGTTATTACATCTGTATAATAATTATGATACAAATATTTTTTGTTAATTTTTAACAAATAATTGTCAGAACACAATATATAATTTATATTAATTAATATTTTATTTTCTTCATTAATAATTTTAATAAGATAAAATTTAAACTTGTCAATATTTTTAATTTTAAAATTATATTTTTGATAAAAATTTATCTTTTTTATTTCAGATAACATTTTAATTTTACTACTAACATTTTTTTATAAAAAAATGATTAAAAATAGATAATAAAATATATAATATAACTATTATAAATAAAAATATATAATAATAAACAGAAAAAAACAATATAGGAATAATAATGTATAAATTTTTATTAAAATAAATTTTAAAAAATCTTATAGAGGATAACATTAAAATACATAATATGATTATTATCAAATATACTAAGAAATAATTTATAGCTACTAAATAAATTTTAGTATATGATAAACATGCTAATACTAAACTACTAATTAAAATAGCTGCAGCGGTTATAGGCATACCTATAAAATAATTATTGTTAAATGTTACTAATTGATGATTTGATAATCTAATCACAGAACATATTACAAATAAAAATATACTATATGATAAAAACTGATTATATAATAAATAATTATTATTTAATAATGTAAATAATGATAATGCTGGAGCAACTCCAAAATTAATAATATCTACTAAAGTATCTAGTCTTTTTCCAAAATTACTTGTAATATTAAATTTTTTAGCAATAAATCCATCAAAAAAATCAAAAAAAGAAGTTATTAAAATAATAATATTACTGCTAAATAAATAACTTTGCATTAGTAAACTTATACCAATCAATCCTAACAATAGATTTAATAAAGAAATTATATTGGCAATATTTTTTTTTAATTTCATTTTATCTGTTCATAGAAATTAGCAATTCTTCATTATTATCAGTATTACGCATATGAGATATTAAAAATTCTATTGCTTCTTGAGAATTCATATCAGATAAATATTTTCTTAAAATCCATGTTTTTTGTAAAAACTCTTTTTTGACTAAGATTTCTTCTCTTCTAGTGCTAGATGAAGTTATATCTATAGAAGGATATATTCTTCTATTAGATAATTTCCTATCTAATTGTAATTCCATATTACCTGTTCCCTTAAATTCTTCAAAAATAACTTCATCCATTTTAGAGCCTGTATCAATCATTGCAGATGCTAATATTGTTAATGATCCTCCATTTTCTATTTTTCTTGCTGCTCCAAAAAATCTTTTAGGTTTATGTAATGCATTAGCATCTACTCCTCCAGATAATATTTTACCTGATGCAGGAGTAACTGTATTATAAGCTCTTGCTAATCTTGTAATAGAATCTAATAAAATAGCAACATCATGACCACATTCTACCATTCTTTTTGCTTTTTCAAGTACAATATTTGCAACTTTAACATGTCTGTCAGCTGGTTCATCAAATGTTGATGCTATAACTTCAGCTCTTACACTTCTTGACATATCTGTTACTTCTTCAGGTCTTTCATCAATCAATAATATTATTAAATAAATTTCTGGATGATTAATTGAAATAGCATTAGCAACATCTTTTAACAATTGAGTTTTACCTGTTTTAGGTTGTGCTACTATCATACCTCTTTGCCCTTTTCCTATTGGAGTAATTAAATCCATAATTCTAGTGGAATATTTTGTTTTACTAGTAATTAAATTAATTTTTTCATTAGGAAATAAAGGTGTTAAATAATCAAATGAAACTCTATCTCTAATAGATATTAAATCAGAATTATTCACTAATTCTATTTTAATTAATGGAAAATATTTTTCACCATCTTTAGGTGGTCTTATGTTACCTTTTATTGTATCACCATTTCTTAATCCAAAAAGCTTTATTTGGGATTGCGAAACATAAATATCATCTGGTGAATTTAAATAGTTATAATCTGAAGAGCGTAAAAATCCATAACCATCAGGCATTATTTCTAAAACACCTTCATTGCTAATAATATTATCAAAGTCGGAAAAATCAATATTATTAATAATATTGTTAGAAGAATTGTTATGGTTAATAAAATTAGTATTGCCTATATCTTGTTTTTTAATATTTTTTTTATATTTGGTATGATTTGTCTTAACAATTTCATTTTTATTTAAATTATTATTTGATTTATGTTTTGTAATATCCATATTTTGTTGTTTATTATTAACAATTGAATTTTGGTAATTTAAAATTTTCAATATTAAATCTGACTTACGTAGTGATAAATAATTTTTTAAATTTAATTTTTTGGCTATAATTCTTAAGTCTGTAACAATTTTATTGTCAAGTTCTGATTTTTTTAACATAAAAATTAAAATTTATTTTCTGGAATTATAACTAATAAACACATTTTATGTATATTAAAAGACAAAAATATACAATATAGCAAAGGTAATAAATAAAAATATATAAATGCAAAATAAATATTGCTATATTATAATTAAAAATAAATATTTATTCATTATCATTAGACTGATACAATACAACGAATATATCTTCATTATCTTTTTTCATAAAAAACAATTCTCTTGCATATTTTTCTAAAGCACTATTGCTTTTTAATAATTCAATATTATTATTTAATATTTTGACTTTGTTTATATAATATATTTTTTGATTTGATAATTTATTAATTATATATAATTTATTTAATTGATTAAATAAATTATTATTATCAAATATTAAAATCCATATAAAAAATAATATTAAGGTATATTTATATTTTTTTTTACATAAAAAGAAAATAATTTTTTTTATCATTTTAAATATTATTTAATATATCATTAATACTATAAGCATTAATATGTCTAGAAATATCTTTTGTAATATTAAATAATATTTTTTTAGGCCCTACATCATAAAAATTATATGCTCCATTATTTATCATATTATTAATAGTTTTGTACCATTGTACTGGATAAACTAAATGATTAAAAAGATTTTTTCTTATTAAATTTGTATTATAAGTTCCTTTACCGCTAATATTTTGATAAATCTCACATTTAGGTTTTTTAAATTTAATATTTTGTAAAAAATTTTTAAAAATTATATTATGATAATACATTAATGGCGAATGAAATGCCTTATCAACATTTAAAATAAAATATTTAGCAATTTTATAAAATTTTAATATTTCGCATAATTTTTTAACTCCTAATTCTGTACCTGATATAACAACTTGTTTACAAGAATTATAATTGGCTATTACAACAATTAAATTTTTATAATGTTTATTAATAATATTACATATATTTTGAATTGATATATAATGTAATCCAATAATTACAGCCATCAAAGATTTACTACAATTATAATTCATAGCCATAATATTAGCTCTTTTGCAAACTAATAACAACCCTTGTTCAAATGATATAATTTCACTGGCTACTAAAGCAGTTATTTCACCTAAAGAATGTCCAGCCATCATATCTGGTATTATTTTAGTTTTATTAATATAAATATAATAAGATATAATAGAATTTAAAAATATTGCTGGTTGAGCTATGTTGGTTTTAGTTAATTTGTTTAAAGAAGCAGAGAACATTATTTGAGTAAATTTAAATTTCATAATATTATCAGCATGCTCAAAAATATGTTTAGCTAAAGAATAATTATTATACATATGTTTTCCCATTCCTAAATATTGAACTCCTTGCCCTGGAAAAATAAATGCATTTTTATGTTTCATTTTATTATAATTTATATAATAATATATACATTTTAGATATAAAATATATATATTTTTATGAAAATTTTATTTGTTGCAGCAACGAAATATGAATTATCAAATTTATATTATGATCGTAATATTAATACTTTAGTAACAGGAATTGGGCAAACTTTGACTACATATCATCTTACACATAAATTAATGTCTGAAAATTATGACTGTGTAATTAATATTGGTATAGCAGGTAGTTTTAATAAAAATATTAATATAGGTGATGTAGTACAAGTAACTAGTGAAGTGTTAGCAGATTTAGGATCGGAAAATAAAAATAAGTTTATTGATATTTTTGATCTTAAATTACTTGATAAAAATAAATTTCCATTTTGCAATAAAATATTATTTAATAATAATTTATTAAATGATTGTAAACAAGCTAGTGGAATCACTGTTAATAGTGCAAGCGGTGATGAAAAAACAATAAATAAAATTAGACAACAATATAAAGTAGATATAGAAAGTATGGAAGGTGCTTCTATTTTTTATATATGTATGAATTTAAAAATTTTATTCTATCAAATTAGAGGTATATCTAATTATGTATTAAATCGTGATACTAGTAAATGGAATATTAAATTAGCAGTTCAAAATTTACATTATTATATTTCAAATATTATGCAATTATGAAATTTAACATATCAATATCAACATGTCCTAATGATCTTTTTATATTTTATGGCTTATTAGAAAATAAAATTAAACATTATAATATAAATTTTAATTTTATCTTCAATGATATTACAACTATTAATAATCAAATTTTAAAAACAGAATATTTAGATATTGCTAAAATTAGTTATTTGACATATTATTATGTATTAAATAAATATATTGCATTGAAATCAGGAAGTGCTCTAGGATTCGGTTATGGTCCTTTATTAGTTGGAAAAGATAATTTTAGCTTTGATAAAAAAGATATTTTAATAGGTATACCTGGTAAATATACCACAGCAAATTTCCTTTTAAAATTTAAATTTAGTACAATCTTTAAAACAAAGGAAATATTATATTCTGAAATAGAAAATAATATTATTAATGAAAATGTTGATTTAGGCTTATTAATTCATGAGTCTAGATTCAATTATTTAGATAAAAATTTAGTTAAAATAATAGATTTGGGTCAATTTTGGACACAAAAAACTAATTATCCAATTCCATTAGGGTGTATATGTATCAAAAAATCTATTAATAATAAACTAAAATATATTATAAATAATATGATTAATGATAGTTTACAATATAGTTATAAACATTACGGAAAAGTTTTAAAATATATACAAACAAAATCTTCTATAAATAATATCAATATTATTGATCAATATATAAAGTTATATGTAAGTAAAAATTATATCAGCAATAATGATATTAAATATAATGCTGTTTGTAAAATGTTTAATATTTTAAATAAAACACTAATAAATACTAAATTTTGTTATAGTAATTTATTTTTTACAAATGAGAATTATCAAAGCTGATTATTTATTTGATGGATACAAAATATCTAATAATAAAATTATTGTTGTTAATAATGATAATTTTATTATTGATATTTTACCATTTAATCCTTATAAAAATTATAAAAATATAGAAATTTATAAAGGGATATTAACACCTGGATTTATAAATTCTCATTGTCATATAGAATTATCATATTTAAAAAATAAAATTAAAAAACATATAGGATTGAAAAATTTTATTCTTTCTATTAAAGAATATTTAAATAAAAAATATTTTTTTGCATATAAAAATAGATATATAGAAAAAGCCCACCTTGAAATGATAAAAGAAGGTATTGTAGCTGTTGCAGATATTACAAATACACTTGATTCATTCAAAATTAAAAATCAATCAAAAACAATAAAATATCACACTTTTATGGAAATAATTGATTTAATACCTCTATATATTGAAAATAAATTTAAAAAATTTCTTAATATTACTAATTGCCGTAACTTAAATATATCTATAACTCCTCATTCGCCATATTCTGTTTCTGAAAAAATGTTAAAATATATAGGTGATAATAGTAATTATTTATCATATAAAAAAAAGTTAATTAACTATAATATCATTACAATACATAATCAAGAATCAAATTCAGAAAATATATTATTTAAATATAAAAAGGGAGATATGATAGATTTATATCAAAAATTAAAATATGATATAAATAATATTAAAATTTATAATAAAACTTCTATAAAAACATATTTAAATTGGTTAAAGAATCGTAAAATATTATTAGTGCATAATACTTACACATCTTATAATGATATGATTTTTGCTAATAACACATGTAATGTTTACTGGTGTTTTTGCCCCAATGCTAATTTATATATTAATAATATTTTACCTGCTAAATATATGTTTAATAATAAAAATATATTATTAGGAACTGATGGATATGCATCTAACGACAAATTAAGTATTTTATCTGAAATGATAACTTTACAATATTATTATCCTTTTATAAAAACTGAACAATTATTAAAATGGTGTACTATAAATCCAGCTAATTTTTTTGAATGGAACGACTTAGGAAAATTAAAAATAGGATTAAATCCAGGTATTAATTTGATAACTAATATAACTAATAATATATTGTTAACAAATAAAAGCAAAGTAAAAATTATTGTTAAAAAAAATTAATTATGGATTAGTTATGAATTATTATATATTTAATAATCAATTTTCATAATAATTAGCAATTAAAACACTGTCACAGTGCTTATTTATAAAGATTTTTTTAAACAAACTAGTACTTATATAGTATATTCTGTTATTTCTAGATTATCAATACTTTTATTAACACCATTATATACTAGAATATATTCTAAGGAAATTTATGGTATTTTTACAGAAGTATATAGTTGGATATCTATTATAAATTCTGTATTAACATTTGGTATGGAAACAGCATATTTCAGATTTATACAAGAAAATAAATATTACAAATCAGTTCATTTCAATATTTTTATATTTTTGTTTTTTATAGCTAGTATATTTTCAATTTTATGTATTTTGAATATTGATTTTATAGCAAGAATAATGTCTAAATCAAATATTAGTGCACAAGAATATAAAACTTTTATAAAATATATAATAATAATTGTTTTTTTAGATGTTCTATCTATAATAAATTTAGCTAAAATAAGAATTGAAAAAAGACCTGTAAAATATAATATTGTTAAAATATCTAATGTTATTATATTAATATTAATGAATACTGTATTTATTATAGTTATACCATATATTATTAAAAATAAATTATATATGCATGATTTTTTAAGCAATAACTATAAATCTAATTGGATTGGTTATGTTTTTATTTCTAATGTTATTGCTAGTTTTATTACATTTGTAATATTAATTCATGAAATGATTAATTTTGAATTTAAAATTAATTTAAAGCTCTTAAAAGAGATGTTAAAATACAGTTTTCCATTATTATTTGTTAATTTGTTTTTTAATATTAATGAAAACGCTAGTCGTATTTTGATAAGTATAATGTTACCTAGTAATATAAGTTTACAAGAATTAGGTGTTTTTGGAGCATGTTCTAAATTAGCTATATTTATTAATATATTTATTCAAGCATTTAGATTAGGAATGGAGCCGTTTTTTTTTAATTGTTTAAAATTTAACAATGCTAAAAAATTTTATGGTATAATAATGAAATATTTTATTATGATAATATGTGCTATTTATATTGCTATTATAGCAAATATTTCCATATTAAAATATCTAATAGATGTAGTATATTGGGAAGGATTACCAGTAGTGCCTATTTTATTATTAAGCTATGTATTTTTAGGAATATATTCTAATATTTCTATGTGGTATAAATTGTCTGATAGTACTAGATATGGATTTTATATATCATGTATAGGAACAATATTGACTCTATTTCTAAATTATATTTTAATACCTAAATACAGCTATTATGGTTCATCTTGGAGTTCTTTAATAACTTATTTCATAATGACTATTATATCTTATTATTTTGGTAATAAAAAATACTATATACCATATGATATTAAAAATAATATTCTTCATATTGCAATTGCTTTAATTATTTCATTAATTATATGTTTTTTAATTAATTATCATATTATATATAGTAATATATTGTTAATATTATATATACTATATCTGTATAGTACAGAAAAGAATAATTTATATAAAATTTTAGATTGAAATAATGATATGTTCTACTATATTTAGTTATTTTAAATATTTTTTCAATTTTATATTAAAAGTACAATTTTTAATATTATTTTTTATGGTATATAATAATATATCAAATAATATATCTATAAATACAAATAAAATATTTTATCACCAATATGCCAATTTGTATGAAAAAAAATTATCTAAAGAATTTTCTAATAATTTTGGTAAAATGTTTTGGCCAGTTACCAATGGATTTATTATAAATTCATTTGGACTAAATAATCACTTTTTACTACAAAATATTCAGTTTTATAATCCAGGTATTGATATTGCAACTTATTATAATGATTATGCTCAATCTATTTTTTATGGAGTAATATATAAAATTATTAGTTATAATAAATATGATATATCTATAATTATAAAACATGGTATATATTTTTCTATATATTCTAATATTGAAAAAACACTTTGTATTGAAAATGAATTAATATCACCAGGACAAAGAATAGGTACTATTAAAAAATATTCACATAAAATAAGAATAATGAAATTAATTATTACAAAAAATAGCCATCTGATTAATCCCATAAGATGTTTTATATGAAATTTGTATAAATTAAAAATAATAATTATTTTAATGATGTTATAGAATATACACAAGTATAATATTATAAAATTATGATAGGCACACAAGAAATATTGCTTATAAGTATGGCTATATTGTTATTATTTGGAGGCAAAAAAATACCTGAACTTATGAGAGGATTAGGTGAAGGTATACGAGAGTTTAAAAATGCATCTAATGGTATAAAAGAAACAAATAGTAATAATAATAAAATTAAAAAATAATTATTATCTTTTAATATGAGGTGCTATAATAAGAGCTATTATTGAAACTATTTTAATTAAAATATTCATAGAAGGTCCTGATGTGTCTTTCAATGGATCTCCTACTGTATCTCCTGTAATAGATGCCTTATAAGCATTTGATTTTTTTGTATATTTTTTTTTATCAATAATAATACCATTTTCAAATGATTTTTTTGCATTATCCCAAGCTCCCCCAGCGTTATTTTGAAAAAAACCTAATAATACACCAGATATTGTAATGCCAGCTATTAAACTACCAAGTGATTCTGCTCCCATTGTAAAACCTACTAATATAGGTGTTACAAATGCTATAGATCCAGGAATAATCATTTGATATAAAGATGCTTTTGTAGCAATATCAATACATTTATTATAATCAGGATTCTTTTTAAATGTCATTATATCATTAATAGAAAATTGTCTTCTTATTTCATATACCATTTTCATAGCAGCATTACTTACTGCAGAAATACATATAGAAGAAAATAAAAAAGGTATCATGCCTCCTATTAATAATAAAATGAACACATCTGCTTTATAAATATCTATACTTTCAATACCAGACATATCTACAAATGCAGCAAATAATGCCAACGAAGTTAATGCTGCAGAAGCCAAGGCAAATCCTTTACCAGTAGCAGCAGTAGTATTACCTACAGAATCTAATATATCAGTTCTAGATCGAGCAATAAGTTCTGTGTTACTCATTTGTATAATACCTCCTGCATTGTCAGCTATTGGGCCAAAAGCATCAATAGTTAATTGCATAGCTGTATTTGACATCATACTAGATGCAGCAATAGCTACACCATATAATCCAGAAAAATAATAAGCTATATATATTCCACAAGATAATATCAATACTGATAATGCAGTAGATTCCATACCCATAGATAATCCGCCCATAATATTAGTAGCATGTCCAGTAATTGATTGTTTGATAATAAAATTAACAGGTCTTTGATTAATTGATGTATAATATTCTGTTACAGCAGTAATTAATATACCTACTATTAGTCCTACTACCATTGAATAATATATATCCATATTAGTAAATGTGTAATTTCTCATTAGTAAATTATATGGTATTATAAATTTTATTATACCAAATAATATTATCATAGTTAATAAAATAGATGTCCAATTAGCTATATTCAATGTTTTTTGAACTGTATCAATAGATTCTTTTTTTAATTTTGTTATATAAATACTCAATATAGTAGATATGAGACCTATACTTGCTATAATCATAGGCAATATAACAAGAATTATGTTATCTATTTGATCAGATATAACTTCTTTTCCTAAAATCATTGCAGCAACTATTGTAGAAACATATGAACCAAATAAATCAGCTCCCATACCTGCAATATCTCCTACATTATCACCGACATTATCGGCTATAGATGCAGGATTTCTTAGATCGTCTTCTGGTATGTTAAACTCTAATTTACCTACTAAATCTGCTCCAACATCAGCAGCTTTTGTATAAATACCTCCACCTACACGGGAAAACAAGGCTATTGTTTCAGCTCCTAGTGAAAAACCAGATAAAACTTCCAGTATTTTTTCTATTTGAAATCCTTTTAATTCTATAGATGAATTAATATATATATTAGATAATATCATAAATATTATACTTAATCCAATAATAGCAATACTAGAAACTCCAACACCCATCACTGATCCTCCTAAAAATGATATATTAAAAGCTTTTTTTAAATTTAATTTAGCTGCATATGCTGTTCTTAAATTAGCTTTAGTAGCTATTTTCATACCTATATATCCCGAAAGAGCTGATGCTATAGCCCCAATAATAAAAGTAATACCTATAATATAACTAGAATTGTTTATTAATGTACCAGACCAACCTAAAATAATTGAAAATAACAATACAAAGTAAAATAATATTTGCCATTCTGATTTTAAAAAAGTCATGGCACCTTCTTCTATGTGTTTTGCAATTTCTTGCATAGCATTATTACCTTTATCTTGTTTGCATATCCATATATATTTTAATAAAATATATATTAATCCAATAAATCCGGATATAATTATTGCAAGTAGGACATTATTGTAAAATATACTCATAGCGGATATAATATAGTTTTTGTGTTAACATTATATAATTAAAAACAATACATATACAATAAAATCAATGATACTATTTATCAATGTTAATATATATAAACTACAAATATATATTATTAATATTATTTATAAAACAATTTTCTAAGAATTGATTTTCATTTTATCGATAAAATGTTTACAATAATCTTTTAAATCTTCAGTTATATTTTTTTCATTTGTCGCTTTTTCAAATGTATTTGCCATAGTTATCAATATTTGATAAAAAAAAATTTTCATTTCATTAATTGTCATATCTTTTGTCCATAAATTTATATTAAATGCATTTTTATCTTTATGATCCCAAAAATATAAAAACATAGCTTTACATGATTCAATTTTATTATTATTATCAGTAGCTTTCCAAATAATTCTTTTTGGTATTCTATAGTTATCTAATTCACATTCTATATTTATTTTTGCTTTTTTCATACATTAGGCATATTAAATATTATATATTATCTTTGTTATAATAATAAGTTACTTTTTCAATATTTTTGTTGATTTTTTTAATTAAAATTATCTATAATATATTTTAAAGTAAAAATACTATACTTGTTATAAACTCATATTTAATATAAAATTATTAATTAATATTAACATGACAAATAATAATAATTTAAACTATTTATTTGGTAAAAAAATAGACAATTTTTTTATTATTATATTAAATATATATAAATTTATTGTAAGATTTTTTAAGGAAATATGGATTTCTCCTTATGAAATTAAAGAATTAATACAACAATGTTATGAATCTGGCTATAAATCTTTATTTTTAATATCTATAATAGGATTTATAACAGGAATTGTTTTTTGTAATCAAACAAGACCTTATTTATCAGATTTTGGAGCTCTTTCATGGATGCCTTCTATAATATCTATATCAATAGTACGTGCGTTAGCACCAGTAATAACTGCTTTAATAGCCGCTGGTAAGGTTAGTTCACATATTGCAGCAGAATTGGGATCTATGAGAGTAACAGAACAAATTGATGCAATGGAAGTTTCTGCCATGCAACCTTTTAATTTTTTAGTGGTTACAAGGACATTGGCAAGTACTCTAATGATACCTATATTAACTGTATATGCAGTTTTTATATCTTTGTTTGGTGCATTTTTAAATATCCATTATAATGAAAATATAAGTTTGAATTTATTTATTATTGAAATATTTGACTCTATATCTTTATTAGATATAAGTTTAACAATGATAAAATCTGTATTGTTTGGCTTTACTATTGGAATAGTTGGTTGTTATAATGGTTATTATACAAAAAATGGCACTCAAGGAGTTGGAAGATCATCTAATTTATCTGTAGTAGTATCTATGTTATTAATATTTTTTGAAGAATTATTAGTTTTGCAAATAACTAATTTAATACAAAATTTTTAGCAAATATTAAATTTATCAAAGTGTCAATCAATAATATATCTTTTAAAGATTCTGTAATTAAAATCAGAAATTTAGTAAAATCATTTAATAATGAATATGTATTAAAAAATGTTAATATGTCTTTATATAGAGGAGAAAACCTAGTTATATTAGGAGGATCTGGTGTAGGCAAATCAGTGCTTATAAAAATTATAACAGGACTAATATATCCAGATAAAGGTAAAGTTACAGTATTAGGTAAAAATATTCATAATTTATCTTTAAAAGAATTAAATGAAGTAAGATTAAAAATGGGTGTTTCTTTTCAAAATAACGCATTGTATGATAGTATGACCGTAAAAGAAAATCTACAGTTCTCTTTGCTAAAACATAATAATAATAAAGATGAAAATATTTATCAAAAAACAATACAATCATTAAAATCAGTTAATTTATTAAATGTAATTGATAAAATGCCTATGGAATTATCAGGAGGTCAAAAAAAAAGAATAAGCATTGCTAGAGCATTAATGCTTAACCCAGAAATTATGTTATATGATGAACCAACATCAGGATTAGATCCTAAAAGTTCAGATACTATAAATCAATTAATAAATTTTTTGCAAAAAAAATATAATAAATCATCTATTATTATTACTCATGATTTAACTTGTGCTAAAAAGGTAGGCAATAGAATTGCTATAATGATTAATGGTAATTTTTATATTACAGGAACATTTCAACAAGTGTTTAATAATAAAAATGATAATGTACAATCGTTTTACAGATATAATTTTATTAACTCATAAATAATAATATTAATGAATTTTGTCTTAAAAAATAGAAAGTCAGTTATTTTAGGTTTTTTTGTATTTATCGGAATATTATTACTTATAATAGGTGTTATAATATTAGGTAATAAAAATAGTGTTTTTTCTAAAACTTGTAATATAACAACAATATTTAAAAATGTTCAAGGTCTTCAAAAAGGAGATAAAATACTTTTTTTAGGTGTAAAAATAGGAACAGTTAAAGATATTAATTTTATTCCTAATACTGAAGTATTAGTTAATATGCAAATTGATAAAAAATTTATTAATTATATTCATATAAATTCTAAAGTACGAATTAGTTCAGATGGTATCATTGGAAATAAAATATTAATAATTGAAGATAGTAAAGATTATAATAAACTAATTAGTATACAAAATAATGATTTTATTAATTCAATTGATAATATTGATACTGATTATATATTACAAACATTTCAAAATAATAATAGCAATATATTAACTATAACCAATGATTTAAGAAAAATAACACAAAATATATTAGATGATAATAATGTTATTAATTTATTATTAAAAGATACTAATTTAGTAAAAGAAATATCATCTATTATTCATAATGTATATTTATTTAGCGAACAAAGCGATATAACAGTTAATCAAATATCAAATTTATTGTTTAATTGTAATACATTAATTAAATCTTTAGATATTATTTTTAATAATGAAATATTAATTGAAAATACTAATAATATATCATCAAGAATTGCTAATATTGCCTATAATATTTCTTTATTAGTATTAAATGTCGAATCTATAAGTGAAAAGATCAATCATAATATTGATAATATTATTAACAATAGTTCTTTAAAAAAAGAAATTAAAAATATAATTTCCAATTTGGAAAAAAGTTCTATTATTTTAAATGAAAATTTAGAAGTTGTACAAAATAAATTTTTATTCAAACATTATATAAAAAAAAAGTAATGTATTGTTTTACAAATTATAATAGATATGTATATAATAGAACATTTAAAGTTAAATAGTATAAAAGCTATAAATAAAATATATAATATTAAAGAAAAAAATTTATATGTTAATAAAACAATTAAAAATTTTAATGGTGATTACACTATTTTTCTCTTTAGTATATATTCTAAAATAAATGACAATACATATAATATAGCCTACAAAATAGGTAATTATATAAAATGTAATTATAATATTATTGATAAATTTGAAATAATAAATGGATTTTTAAATGTAACTATTAAAAATGAATATTTACTTTCTTTATTTATAAAATTATTAACGGTAAATAAATATAAAAAATTACCATTTAATAATAAAACTGTAATAATAGAATATTTATCTCCTAATACGAATAAACCATTACATTTAGGACATTTACGTAATGCTTTTTTAGGTAATGCAATTTCCAATATTTTATCTTTTATTGGATATAAAGTTATTAAGGTAATTTTAATTAATGACAGAGGTATACATATATGTAAATCAATGTTAGCATGGCAAAAATTTGGTAATAATCAAACTCCATATAGCACTAAAATTAAAGGAGATCATTTTGTTGGTAAATATTATGTTAAATACAATGAAGAGTATCAAAAACAAGTTAAATTATTATTAGATAATAAATCTGTTACTCCAATAGAAAAAGAATTGTCTTATATGTTAAAAAAATGGGAAAACCAAAATTTAAAAATTATAAATATATGGAATAAAATGAATAATTGGTTTTATGAAGGATTTAATAAAACGTGTATAAAATTAGATATTAATTTTGACAAAGAATATTTTGAATCTAATTTATATAAAATTGGAAAAAAATCTGTTTTTGATGCATTACAAAAAGGTTTAGTTTTTAAAAAAAAAGATAATTCTATATGGATTGACTTATCACAATATGGATTAGATGAAAAATTACTATTAAGATCTGATGGTACTTCTGTTTATATAACTCAAGATATAGCTGCATCAAAAATTAGATTTACTAAAGATATATTTAAATCACTATATATAGTTGGCAATGAACAAGAATATCATTTTAAAGTATTGAAAAAAATTTTGCAAATTTTTGGAGAACAAAGTGAAATAGAACATTTATCATATGGTATGGTTTATTTACCTGATGGAAAAATGAAATCTAGAGAAGGCAATATAATAGATGCTGATAATATTATTGAATTATTAATTGAAAAATCAAGAAAATATATTATAAATTTAAATAAATCAATTAATGATAAAGAAATATATTCTAAAATAGGAATAGGTGCCATAAAATATTTTTTTTTAAAAATAGATCCTAAAAAGGATATCGTATTTAAAATTGATAAATCTATTAATTTAAATGGTAATACTGCTACTTTTATTCAATATACTTATGCAAGAATTATATCAATATTATATAAAGCCTGTAAGCATAATGTCAATGATTATTTCATAAAAAAATCACAAGTTATAAATATTAAATTGACAATAGAAGAAAGAAATTTAATTATATTTATATGTGAATTTGAAGATTGTATTATATCAGCTGGTAAATTATATAATCCTTCATTAATAACTAACTATTTATATGAGTTATCAAAAAAATATAATATATTTTATAATAATTGCATTATACTTAATAATACAACTTACAATATAAAATTATTTCGTATAACAATATCTTATTTAGTAGCTAAAGTTATTTTACAAGGAATGACAATTTTAGGCATTAAAATGCCTTATAATATGTAGCAAAAATTAAATTAGTATCATAGTTTTATGAAAGTTAATTTTAATAGATTAAAAATATTTCTTGATGAAATATATGATAATATTGATAGAGAAAATTTTATAAAAAATGATCCAATACAAATACCACATTTATTTAATGTTAAACAAGATATTGAGATAATGGGATTTATAACATCTCTTTTATCTTGGGGCAGAAGAAATATTATTATAAAAAAATGTTATGAAATTATAAATTTTATGGATAATGAGCCATATAAATTTATTATTAATCATACTGAAAAAGATTTATTAATATTTAATAGTTTTAAACATAGAACATTTAATAATTATGATATTAAAAATATAATATATGCTTTAAAGCAACATTATAAAAAATATTCTTCTTTAGAGTCAGTTTTTACATATCCATTACAGAATAGTCATAATGTAATTGAACATATATTAAATAATTTTAAAGTAAATTGGGAATCCAATAATTTTATAATTGGGCATACTAAAAAACATATATCAGCTCCTTTTAAAGGATCTGCATGTAAAAGATTAAATATGTTTTTAAGGTGGATGATAAGAAAAGATAATAAAAAAATAGATTTTGGGATTTGGAATAATATAAAACCCAATTTTTTAATATGTCCTGTTGATTTACATGTAAGCAAAGCAGCATATCAACTTGGTTTAATAAGTCAAATTAATAAATATAATAAATGGAATTCTGCATTGGAATTAACATCTAAATTAAGATATATAGATAATAAAGATCCTATTAAATATGATATAGCATTATTTAAAATTGGGTTAAATAATATTAAATTTTTCTAGCAATCATTAATCCATCTCTAATTGGCAATAAAATATTGTCAACTCTTTTATCATTTTTGATTTTTAAATTAAAATTTTGCATATACTTTGTAATTTTATTATTAGTTTTTTTAATAACAGTACCTTTCCATAAAACATTATCGAATATAATAATACCGTTATTTTTCATTTTAGGTAAAATATTTTCATAATAAAATATATAATCTTTTTTATTAATATCTACATATACTAAGTCAAATAAATAATGTAATTTATTTATAATATTTTTAGCATTGTTATTATGATATTCAATATTATTTTTATAATTAATGACATTATTATATAACCAATAATTCAAATTACTATTTATATCGATAGTTATCATTTTACCATTTGATTGTAATCCTTGTGCAAGACATATTGTAGTATAACCAGTATATGTACCTAATTCTAAAATGTAATTAGGACATAATATTTTACTAATTATTGATATAATTTTACCTTGCAAAATACTTGACATCATATATGAATTGCTAAAATTGTTTAATGTATAACATCTAATTTTTGATAAAATATTTTCTTCTACTGAAGAATATTTCTCTGCATAATATTCAATTTCAGGATTAACAATACTAGTGTTCATTACATTTTTATATAAAATTTGTATACTTTATTATTATATATGACAAAATAAAAGGAGAAGATATAATTAAACTATCAAATCTGTCTAAAAAACCTCCATGACCAGGTAAAATATAACTAGTGTCTTTAATGTTAATATTTCTTTTAATATTAGATTCAATAAAATCTCCTAGTGTACCAAATATAATTATTATAAAAGTAATAATAATCCAGTCACTTTGATTAAAAACAGAATTTATAATTGTATTTATTTTATAACTTAGCAATATACTAATTAACAAACCACCTATAATACCTTCCCATGTTTTTTTAGGTGATATATTTTTCAATATGATATTTTTTCCTAATAATGTTCCAATTACATAAGATGTTGAGTCATAAATCCATATTAATATTAGTAAACCCATGGTAATTTTATATGCTTCATCAACATTTAAAAATCTTATATTAATAAATGATAAAAAACCTATTATTATATATATTAATATTCCCGTGTTTACAAATATATTATTAATTGCATATTTTGTATCATCTAATATTGATAATATCATAGAAAAAAATATTAATGGTATAGTCATAACTATATATATTTTAGAAATTTTATATAGTAATATAATTGATACTGTTGTATATATTATAATTCCATTTAAAATACAAATTTTGTATTGATTTTTATAAATAGTATTTTTTAATAAAAACTGTAATTCTAATAAACTACATATTGATATAATAAAATACATTATTAAAAATGTTATTTCATATAAATTTGATATTAAAATCATTATAACTAATATTATACTAGTTATAATTCTATTTATAAGATTATTTGTCATGACTTTTATAAAATATAATTTAATTATTATATATATATATGATTTTTCCTAAAAAAAGAAGTAAAATAGTTGATATAATTACGTAATATAAATATTGATAATTATTAATATAATTTATTAATAAGCATTCATTCAATAATTTGTAAAATAGTACTGCTATTATATTATGACAAAAATGCATAATAATAACAATATATATTTTATTAGTCCAATGATATATATATCCATAAATTACACTTATTGTAAATAATGGTATTAAAAATGATATATTCATATGAGACATACTAAATAATATACTAGTAATTATAATATTTTTATGATAATTAAAATTTAATATAATGTTTTGAATAATTTTTCTAAACACTAATTCTTCTATTATAGATGGTATAAAACATATTGATAAAATATTTGTAAAATTACTATCAATAATTAAAGTATTAGTACAATAATATTGTATCATTAAAAATTTAACAATATTTAAGTTTAAATAATATAATGTTTCAATAAGAGGTATATATGATAATACTATTAGTATAGATAATATTATATTATATATAATATTTTTTTTTATAAAAAAAGTCATTTAATAAATCAAATATTATCAATATTAATTAATTTTAATAAACCAATAAAATACTATTATTATACATTTTTATAGTAAAATTAATATTAAATTATATAAATAAATTTGTTTTTTTATAAAAAAAAAGACTAAATTTTTCATAAAATTGTATATCAGTAAATTATATAAAATGAAAAATTGTAAATATAACAGCAATAAACAATATTAATATATGATTGATAAATAAAAATAATTATAAATATTTTGGAATATTTATTATAGTTATACCTCTAAAATAGAGCAAATATTTAAAAAAATACTTTTAAATTTAAATATATAAACTGATAAAATAAATAATATAACTTATTTCTTAATTTTTATCTATTATATCTTCTATATCATCATTATATAAATTAGAAGAAATAACTGATTTATTATCAATTGAATCTATATTTTCTATGTTCCATATATGATTTTCTTTGCTTTTAAATCTACATTTATTGCATATAAAATCTTCTATTTCTCCATTTTTATTTTTTCTGGCAGTAATTCTAGCTATTGTATCTCCGTTATACCATAGTATAACTTTTCCACAACATTGATTGCATTTTCTACTAGCTTTAATAGGTTTAGTATACCAAACTCTTGTTTTAAATCTAAATGTTTTATCAGTTAAAGCTCCTACAGGACATACATCAATCATATTTCCAGAATATTCATTATCAATATTATTTTTTATATATGTACTAATTTCCGATTTATTTCCCCTATTTATAACACCATGTAATCTTTTAGGAGTTAATTGATCACCTACCAAAACACATCTATAACATAATATGCATCTATTCATATGTAATTGTATATATTTACTAATGTTGATATTATCAAATACTCTTTTTTTAAAATTATAATTAGTTTGTATAGAACCATGTTGAAATGATAAATCTTGCAATTGACATTCTCCTGCTTGGTCACATATAGGGCAATCTAAAGGATGATTAGCCAATAACATTTCAACAATCCATTTACGAGCTTTTAAAACTTTATCAGAAGTTATATTTTTAATTATCATACCATTGAGTGCTTCAGTTGTACAAGAAGTGACTAATTTTAATGATGGGTTCATATTATTATATGACCATTGTGTTATTTCTACTAGGCAAGTTCTACACTTTCCACCAGAATGTGACAATTTAGAATAATAACACATTGCAGGAGGCACTATTTTTCCTCCTATACTTCTAATAGCATTTAATATATTAGTTCCTTTTTTTACTTGTATACTAATATTATCTACAATTATTTTAATAATATCATTATTCATAATCATTTATTTTTACATTTATTTTCAAATTCTTTTCTAAAATGTCTAATTGCACTTATAACAGGAGCTGCTGCTGCATCACCAAAAGGACATATTGTATTACCTTCTATATTATCAGCAATATTTAATAATAAATTTATAGTATTAGAATTATTATTACCATTTTTTAAATTTTTTAATATATTTTCCATCCACATAGTACCTTCTCTACATGGACTACATTGACCACACGACTCGTGTTTATAAAATCTAATTAAATTTAATGTGTTGTTAACAATACAAGTATCTTCATCCATGACAATAAATCCTCCAGAACCTATCATTGATCCGTATTGTAAACCTCCTTCTGCCATAGACTCATATGTAAATAATCTTTTATTACCATGATATGTATTTAAAATCAAATTATATGGTAAAATTGGCACAGAAGTACCACCAGGTATTACTGCTTTAAGTTTTTTATTATTTAATATGCCTCCACAATATTTTTCTGAATAAATAAATTCTTCAACAGGTAACCCTAATTCTATCTCATATACACCAGGATTATTAATATGACCACATGCTGATATTAATTTAGTTCCTGTACTTGCATTGGTGCCAATTTTTGCATATTCACTACCACCATTTACAACAATCCAATAAATATTAGCAATAGTTTCTACATTATTAATTATTGTAGGATATCCCCATAATCCTTCTTGAGCAGGAAATGGAGGTTTAATTCTGGGATTACCTCTTTTGCCTTCTAAAGATTCTATTAATGCAGTTTCTTCGCCACATATATACGCTCCAGCTCCAGGATGTACATATATATTCAAATGATAATCTGTGTTCAATATTTTGTTACCTAAGAAGTTATTGCAATAAGCTTCATTAATCGCTATTTTTAATTTTTTAATGATATAAAAAAACTCACCACGTACATATATATATGCAGTGTTAATATTTAACGCATAGCTAGATAATATTATGCCTTCTATTAACATATGAGGATTGTGAATCATTATTTCTCTATCTTTAAAAGTTCCTGGCTCGCTTTCATCTGCATTACATATAAAATATTTATTTTCATTATTGCTTTTAGTAATAAATTCCCATTTTAAATAAGTAGGGAATCCAGCTCCGCCTCTACCTCTTAGCTTAGATTTTTTAACTTCTTCTCTAATATCTTTGGGACTCATTGTTTTAAGTGCTTTTTTCAATGCATTATATCCACCAAATTTTAAATAATCTATAATATTATTAATATTTTTATGTTGAGTTAAAATCTTCATATTTACATATCAATTTGTTATAAAAAATCAATACTTAGCAATAAGTTGATCTTTTATAATCTTTTTTTAATTCATTTAATATTGCTTCTACTTTTTTTATATTTAATTTTTCATAATATTTAGATCCTATTTGAATTATAGGGCCAAAACCACAAGCAGCTAAACATTCAACCTTTTTTAGAGTAAAAAACCCATCTATAGTAGTTTCACCAATCTTTATATTTAATATCTTTTTTAAATGATTTTTAATTTTTATAGCCCCTATAAGACAACATGGAGCAGTATGACAAATTTCAATAACGTGTTTGCCAACTGGTTTAAAATTAAACATTGTATAAAAACTAGCTACTTCATATACTTCTATATATGAAATATCTAGCAATTTAGCTGCATAATTCATAGTTGATACACTAAGCCAATTATTACAGTATGACTGTAATTGATGTAAAATAGGTATTAATGCAGATTTACGATATTGTCTTGGATAATTTGATATAATATTTTTAAGACAGTTTAATTGATCTCTTGTTAAGACAACATTATAATTTTCATTTTTTTTTAACATAAAAAATATTTATTAAATTGTTATGCATCTAATTCTCCTGCTATGATATTCATACTACTCATTGTTAATATTGCATCTGAAAGTGAACTTCCTACTATAATATCAGGATAAGATTGATAATGTATAAAACTAGGTCTACGAAAATGTAATCTATATGGAGTTCTTCCCCCATTAGTTATTAGATAAAATCCTAATTCACCATTGGCTCCTTCAATAGCATTATATATTTCTGTAGATGGTATATTAATTTCACCCATTACAATTTTGAAATGATATATTAATGCTTCCATATTATTATACACCATATTTTTATTAGGTAAATAATATTCAGGTACATCAGCATGATAAATATTAGAATTTAATTTTAATATTTTATTAATTGCTTGTTTGATTATCTTTAAACTTTCCCATATCTCTGCATTCCTAATCATAAATCTATCATACACATCACCATTTACACCAGTAGGTATATCAAATTCAAAATCATCATAAGATGAATAAGGATTTGCTATTCTGATATCATAATCAATTCCAGTTGCACGTAATATAGGACCTGTCCATCCATAATTTAAAGCTTTATTAGGAGTAATTTTGCTAATTCCAATACATCTATCCATAAATATTTTATTACGCACAAGTAGAGATTCAAATTCATTCATTGTTGTAGGAAATTTATTAATGAAATTAAGTATTTTATTAATAGCTACATTGCTAAAATTTCTTTCAAAACCTCCTATTCGACATATATTAGTGGTTAATCTGGCTCCACAAATTTCTTCAAAAATGTCATATATATTTTCTCTTTCTTGAAACAGATATAAAAAACCTGAATATGATCCACTATCCACGCCTAATATGCCATTGCAAATTAGGTGATCCGCTATACGAGATAATTCCATAATAACAATTCTCATATAATCAACACGTTTTGGTATTTTAATATTTAATATTTTTTCTAATGTAATATACCAACCAATATTATTAATAGGAGCAGAACAATAATTAAGTCTATCAGTTAAAGGTGTAATTTGATAAAATGGTCTATGTTCTGCAATTTTTTCAAATGCTCTGTGTATATAACCAATAGATGGTTCTGAAGATATTATTTTTTCACCATCAATTTTTAATACATTTTGAAAAACACCATGCGTAGCAGGATGCGTAGGACCCAAATTAATTGTATTAATATTATATTTTTTGATATTTGAATTCTTTTTCTTCATTTGAAATTAAAAATAATAATTTATCTACCAAAAAAGGAATCATTTTTATCATTCCTATTAGGATCTTCTAAAGGAAAATTTTTTTTCATAGGAAATGCTACCATATCATCTACATTCAAAATACGTCTTAAATCAGGATGTTTATCAAAAATAATACCAAAAAAATCATAAGTTTCTCGTTCCATCCAATTAGCACTTCTAAATATAGAAGTAATACTATTAATAATTGGATTTTTTTCAGATAAAAAACATTTAATTCTTATTCTATTATTATTAATAAAACTATGTAAATGATATACAACAACTAAACTATATTTTTGATCTGGATAGTGAATTCCTGTAATATCTGTTAAAAAATTAAATTTTAATTTTTTATTTGTTTTTAAAAAAAAAATACAATCTTTTATGATTTCTTTTTTTAATGATATTGTTAATAATTTATGTGGAAATGTTATATCGTATATATAATTAGAAAAATGTTCATTTAATATATTAAGAATATAGTCATTATGTAACATGATATATTAAATTTTTATAATATGCCATATTGAGATAAAATTTTTTGATATTTTTCAGAGCTCCTATGTCTTAAAGATTCATTTTTTATGATGTTTTGAATTTGCATTATTCCTTGAATAATACCTTCTGGCCTTGGAGGGCAACCTGGAACATAAACATCAACTGGTATTACTTTATCAATACCTTGTAAAACACTATAAGTATCAAATATACCCCCACTAGCAGCACAAGCTCCAACAGCAATTACCCATCTTGGTTCAGCCATTTGTATATATACATCTCTTAATATAGGAGTCATTTTTTTTGCTATTGTACCCATAACCATTAATAAATCAGCTTGTCTAGGTGAAAAACTTGGTCTTTCTGAGCCGAAACGAGCTATATCATAATGAGATCCTAAAGTAGCCATAAACTCAATACCACAACATGAAGTTGCAAAAGGTAGTGGCCATATAGAATTAGATCTAGCATATCCAATTAATTTATTCAATAAAGTCATCATAAATCCTGTACCATAATAACCTTTAATGGCATTTTTCATTTTATTATATTTAGTATTCATAATATCAATAAATTAATAGTTTAATTTAAACAAATAAACAATAATTTTTCTTTAAAAGAGAAAAAATTTTCTTCTTAATAAAGAACATTTTTTTTCAATATATAATATATAGCTAAAACTATAACTGATATAAATATTAGTATTTGTATAAATCCTTCTGTGCCTAAGCTTTTAAAATTCACAGCCCAAGGATATAAGAATATTATTTCTACATCAAAAATAACAAAAAATATAGCAATCATAAAATATCTAATTGCAATAGGAAATCTGGCATTTCCTTTAGAGGGAATGCCAGATTCAAATGAAGCCATTTTTTCTACGTTTAATCTTTTAGGTCCTATAAAATGAGTTGTAGCAATAACTGTTATAGAAAAAATAGAAGCTATGAAAATTTGTAATAAAATGGGTATATAATAATTCATATGATTATAATAAATTGTTTTAAATGTTTTAATAAAATTAAATATTTAATTTTATTTTATTATATTTATTAAAATAAAAAATAATTTTAGCATTTCTTATTATATAAAATATTATATTGGTTTGTGTTATATAATATGATATTATATCAAAAACTCAGTATTATTTCTTTTTTTGTAAAATTTTCATATGATTTAAATATGTTTAAAATGGATAGTTATGTTGTTATAGTATATAATATTGGAAATATTAATGAATAATCAATATGATTTATAAAAAAGAATGTTTTTATACGTTACATATATTTTAATATTTAACTGCTATATATAGCTATAAATTATTTTCTATTAAATCCAACAAATTTTTATTTATATAAAAAAACAATTATATGCAAAAAATAAAAAGTTTATTTGAATATAATACTACTAAAAAATTACTTAAATTAGCTGAATATGGTAGAAATATACAAAATATGGTAGATTATGTTATTAGTATCAAATCTAAAGAAAAACGTAATAAATTATCATATACAATTATAAATTTAATGGGTAAAATGAATCCTCATTTAAAAGAAACATATGAATTAAAATGCAAATTATGGACACATTTGTTAATTATAGCAAATTATTCTTTAAATATTGAAATACCTTATAAAATATCATCAAATTATGAAGATACTAAAATAAAAAAAAAATTGATACAACCATATAAATCAAATAATGTAAAATATAAGAAATATGGCAAAAATATAGAATTAATAATTGAAAAAGGAAAAAATATGGTTGATCAGTCAAAAAGACGAACATTTGCATATCATGTTGCCAATTGGATGAAATTAATTTATATTACATGTAACAAAGAATATATTAGTGATAAAATTGTTAAAAATGATTTAAAAATAATATCTAATAATGTATTAGTGTTAGATGATATAATTGTTCTGAATAATATTGTTATTAAAGAAAAATCAAACTTAAAAAGCAACAGAAATAAATATCATAATAGAAAACATTAATCCTTGTTTTTTACATTAACAAAGCATTTTTTATTATTTTTATATGTGAAATATACATTTCCATCACATAATGCAAATAAAGTGTGATCTCTTCCAATGCCTACATTAATACCCGGATAATATTTTGTTCCTCTTTGTCTTACTATAATATTTCCAGATTTTGCATAAGCATTGCTATATATTTTAATACCTAATCGTTTACTATGTGATTCTCTTCCATTTTTAGAACTACTAACACCTTTCTTGTGGGCCATTTTATATTATTTAATTATTATTTATTATATTTTCAATTAATAACTTAGTGAATAAAGATCTATGTCCATTTATTTTTTGATAAGATTTTCTTCTAATTTTTTTAAAAACAATGATTTTTTTACCTTTAAAGTGTTTTACAATTTTAGCTTGTATTTTTATATTTTTAATTATCGGCTTTCCAATAATAGTTTTATCATTATCATTGAATAATAAAACATTTTCAATACATATTAGATCATTTTCATTATTATGTAAATAGTCGACTATTATATAATCATTTTTCATAACATTATATTGTTTGCCTTTTATATTAATTATTGCATGCATAAATATTGCTTTGTAAATTTTTATTATAAAATTTTAAATATGAAAACTATTTATTTATCTGATTGTAAAATAAAGTTTTATCATCATAATGTGCTTTTCAAATATAAAAAATAATAAATGATATTTTATAAAGTATTTTATAATAAATTTTATTACATTAAAACATATTATAATCAGTAATCGCAATGCACTGATTATTTAAAGTATTAATATTTGTATTTTAATAAAAATTATATATTTATTTTATGATTTATAATATTGCTATTATGACATTGCAAATGTGTCTTGCTTTGTCTGTATTAATTTTTATCCATGAACTTGGTCACTATATATCAGCAAAAATATTTGGAATGAAAGTTGATAAATTTGTTATTTTTTTTGATATTTTTGGATGGTATTTATTTAAATATCAATATAATAACACTGAATATAAATTAGGATGGTTGCCTTTTGGAGGCTATGTGAAAATAGCTGGTATGATAGATGAATCATTAAGTCCTAATGTTTCAATTGATACACATAATTATAATGCTAAACCTAGATGGCAAAGATTAATCGTTATTTTATCTGGCGTTTTTTTTAATTTATTATTTGGATTATTAATTTTTTGGATACTAACTTATTACGAAGGATATAATTATATACCAGTAAATAGTTTTATGAATAATGGAATAAAATCTCTTACATTAGGTAAAAAAGCAGGATTTTGTGATGGAGATATTATTACAAAAGTTAATGAGGAACGAATTAATAAATATGAAGATTTAATAAATGCAGATATCTTTCTTAAAGAATCATATTTTACAATTCTCAGAAATAATAAAGAAATTAGTATAAAAATTCCTGATAATTTTTTTAATAATATTTTAGAAGATGGTATAGATAATTTTATACAACCTAGATTTAAATTTAAAATTGATAATGTAATTGAAAATACACCTGCTTATTTAGCAGGTATATATCCTGATGATTATATTGTTGCTGTTAATAATGTTAAAATTAACTTTTTTGATGAATTCCAAAATGAACTACAAAAAATAAAAAATAAAGATATTAATTTTACTATCAATAGAAATGGAACTCTTTTAAATAAAAAACTTATTTTAAATGATGATTATAAACTAGGTTTTTTAGTTAAAAATATTGATATAACATATGTTCATGAAAAATATAATCTATATGAATCATTTAAAATAAGTTTTAAGAAGTTATATAGTATTATTAAAATACAAATTAAATCATTATTAAAGATTTTATTTGGAGAATTAAATATATCAAAAACATTGTCTGGCCCTTTAGGTATTGCTCAACAGTTTGGTAATACATATATAACATACAAATTCCTATCATTATTAGGCTTATTATCTATTATGTTATCTGTTATAAATATTTTACCCATACCAGCTTTAGATGGTGGTCATGCTTTTTTTTTATTAGTAGAAATTATTACAAGGAAAAATATTAATTTGCTTTTTATGCGTAACGCACAAATTGTAGGAATGATTTTATTGTTATTAATAACTATATTTTCATTTATAAACGATATATATAAGACATTTTTTTTAAATATTCAGTAAAAATTTGATATTTATATTTTTTTAGTATATTTATACTACTTGTTCATTAAAATTTCTATATGTGACAATGTGTTGATGTAAAATATTGTTTAACAGATAGTAATTATACAATGATGTTAATCATAACAGTTATGATTTTTAAAATTCTAGTAATTTGTTTTATATATTGAAGATTTTTCATATTAAATATTAATATGAAAAATAAAAAAATGTCATAGTTTTATAAAATAAAAATATGGTATTTAGCAATTTTTTTGGTACTATAATAGTATTAATATTTTTATATATAAAAAGAATAATTAAAATCGCATGTTTTTTACGATTAATATATGCTGAACTTTTTAATTATTATAAACTGAATTTTTTAAAAAAATATGTTTTCTATAATTAATTTTTAAAATTGAAAAATATGATAGCAATGAAATATGGAAAAAAAACAAAAATAGCTTTATATTGGAAAATAATTTTTGGAATGATATTAGGTATTATATGGGGTATGATATCAATAAAATATGATCTTAAATCAATAAATATAGATTGGATTAAACCTTTTGGGACAATTTTTTTCAATTTACTAAAACTAATGTCTATGCCACTAGTAATAGCTTCTATTATTATAGGGGTTACAAGTGTTAATAATGCTACTAGATTATCTAAAATAGGAATTAAAACTGTAATAATTTATTTTATAAGTACTCTATCGGCTATAATAGTTGGCTTGATACTTGTAAATTTTATGAAGCCAGGTAATTATTTTCCATTAGAAATGATGGATGATATTATTGGTAGTAATTTTGAAACTCAAAAATTGTCAAAATTATTATCTGATAATAGCAATAGAAGTCCTTTATCTTTTATTGAAAATATTGTTCCTGATAATATATTTAAAGCTCTTAGTAGTAATAATAATATGTTACAAGTGATTTTTTATACTATATTTCTAGGTATATCACTTGTCATGATGCCTAAAAAAGAATCTAAAATATTGATTGATATTTTCAATTCTATTAATGAATCATCTTTAAAAATTATTCATATTATAATGAGTTTTGCACCTATAGGTGTTTTTTCTATATTAAGTTCTATTATCGTAGAATCAGCAGGCAATAGCATTGAAAATGCTATTAAATTATTACAAGGTCTTGGAATATATAGTATAACTATTATTTTGGGATTATTATTACTTATGATATTAGTTTATCCATTATTTTTGAAAATAACAGATAGAAATATATCAGTAATTAATTTTTATAGCGCCATAGGAGATGCACAACTTTTAGCTTTTTCTTCTAGTTCAAGCATTGCTACTTTACCTATAGTAATGGAATGTTGTGAAAATAAATTAAATGTTTCTAAGGAGATTAGTAGATTTGTATTACCGTTAGGAGCTACAATTAACATGGATGGTACTAGTTTATATCAAGTTATAGCTATAGTTTTTATAGCTCAAATTTTTGGTATAAATTTAAGTTTATCTCAACAATTACTTATTATATTTATGGTTTGGATAGCATCAATAGGTACTACAGGATCTCCTGGATCTAGTATAGTTATGACAATGATTGTGTTAAATGCTTTAGGCATACCAGCAGAAGGCATATCTATAGTATTAGCTGTAGACAGAATATTAGATATGTTTAGAACAGTTGCTAATGTAGCAGGTGATGCAATGGTAGCTGTAATTATTAATAAATTAGATAGAATTGAAAAAAAAATTAATTATGAATCTTTTAATTGTGAAGAAGAATCAAAAAATTATCTAAATAAAGATTCTATTACTTTATAGAAATATGTTTTTATGAGTAAAAATGGTAGAATATTAGTGGCTATGAGTGGAGGAGTTGATAGTTCTTTAGTAGCTATAATGTTACATAATACAGGATATGAAGTAGTTGGTATAACTATGAAAACTTGGGATTATAATAATACATGTGGAAAGAAAAAAATAGGATGTTGTGATATTAATTCTATTAATGATGCAAGATTATTAGCATCTAAATATGGTTTTATTCATTATGTAGTAAATATTGAAAGCGAATTTAAAGAATATATAATTAGTAATTTTATAAGTGAATATTTAGGTGGTAAAACACCTAATCCATGTGTTTTATGTAATACAAATATTAAATGGGGATTATTATTAAATAAAGCCAATAATTTAGATTGTGAATATATAGCTACAGGACATTATGCTAATATTAGAAAAGAAAATAATAGATATATTTTATCAAAAGGATTAGATTCTTATAAAGATCAATCTTATTTTTTATGGGGAATGACACAAGATAATTTAAAAAGAACTAAATTTCCTTTGGGGCAATATGAAAAGCATATTATTAAAAATATGGTAAGAAATATGGGACATTATAATATTGCTAATAAAAAAGAAAGTTATGAATTATGTTTTATTCCTAATGGAAATTATAAGGATTTTTTAAAAAAAAAATGTACTAAACAAATAAAATCTGGTAATTTTATAGATATTAATGGAAAAATTATTGGCAAACATGAAGGATATCCTTTTTATACTATAGGGCAAAGAAAACATTTAGGATTGCATTTACAATCCGTTATGTATGTAATAAAAATATTACCTGATACTAATGAAATTATTTTAGGATCAAAAAATGATTTAAAACAACGTGAATGCAATATAATAAAATTTAATATTATTAAATATCATAATATTGTAAATCCTATAAAGGCTATAACTAAAATAAGGTATGGTGATATAGGAAGCGAAAGTACAATTAATCTTGTAAGTAATGATATTATAAATATAAAATTTAATAATGATATATATGCTTTAACTCCGGGCCAATCTGCTGTAATGTATGAAAATGATGATGTAATTGGAGGAGGATTTATTACTAATTAGAAATATAATGTATACTAAATGTTTAATTATAGGATCTGGTCCTGCTGGATATACTGCTTCTATATATACTGCTAGAGCATTTTTAAACCCTATACTTTTAACAGGCTATCAACCAGGAGGTCAATTAACTACCACAACTATTGTTGAAAATTATCCAGGTTATCCAAAAGGTATAAATGGAAGTGATTTAATAATTAATTTTAAAAAACAAGCAATTAATTTTAATGTTAATATTATGAATAATGTAGCAGTAAATATCAATTTAAATACTAAACCTTTTTTAGTTAAACTAGATAACGAAAAAAATATTCATGCAGAGTCTATTATATTAGCTATGGGTTCTAAATATAATATGTTAAATATAGAATCAGAAAAAAAATATTTTGGATTAGGAGTATCTACTTGTGCAACATGTGATGGTTTTTTTTATAAAAATAAAATTGTAGGAATAATAGGTGGTGGAGATACTGCTTGTGAAGAGGCTATTTATTTATCAAAAATATGTAAAAGTATATATATGATAATAAGAAAGTCAAATATGTCGGCCTCTAAATACATGCAAAAAAAAGTTTCATTATTAAAAAATATTAAAATATTATATAATAATTCAGTGTATGAGATTTTAGGTAATGAAAATAAAGTAACATCTGTAATATTATATAATAATTTAAATAATAAATTTATAAATATTGCTTTAAATGGTATATTTATAGCTATAGGATTTAAACCTAACACTGAAATATTATCTCAATATAAAGAAATATTATTAGATCATAAAGGATATATTAAAACATATAATAATAGTTCTAAAACTAAAATAGACGGTTTATTTGCATGTGGTGATATACAAGATAGTAAATATAGACAAGCTATAACTGCTGCTGGATCTGGTTGTATTGCTGGCATTGATGCAGAAAAATATATTAATCAATATGTAGATTAATTTGTTATGAAAAATTATACTAACAATAATATAATTAAAAAACCTGATTGGTTAAGAGTTAAAATGCCAATTGGTAAAACTTATAATGAAATAAGAAACTTAGTTGTAAAACATAATCTTCATACTATATGTCAAAGTGGCAATTGTCCTAACATGGGAGAATGTTGGGGGGCAGGAACTGCAACATTTATGATATTAGGTAATATTTGCACTAGATCATGTTCTTTTTGTGCTGTTAAAACAGGTAGACCATATGCTATAGATTGGAGTGAACCATTTAAAGTAGCAACTTCTATTAAATTAATGAATATAAAACATTGTGTTATTACTTCTGTAAATAGAGATGATTTAAAAGATGGAGGTTCATCCGTTTGGGTTAATACTATAAAAACTATACGTAACATATGTAAAAATGTAACTTTAGAAACTTTATTGCCGGATTTTAAGGGTATATGGTCTAATTTAGATCTAGTATTATCTGAAAAACCTGAAATTGTATCTCATAATATTGAAACAGTAAAAAGATTAACTAAAAAAATACGTATTCAGGCTAAATATGATCGTAGCTTAGATTGTTTAAATCGTATTAGCAAATCTGGGGTAAGAACAAAGAGTGGTATTATGTTAGGTTTAGGGGAAACAGAAAATGAAATTGTTGATACTATGGATGATTTGTTAAAAATTGGTGTAAAAATATTGACTATAGGACAATATTTACAACCATCAAAAAATCATCATCCTGTAATAAAATATATACATCCTGATCAATTTAAAAAATTAAAAGAAATAGGATTATCTAAAGGCTTTAAATACATAGAAAGTGGACCATTAGTAAGATCATCTTATCATGCTGAAAAACATTTATTTTAAAATATTTTTTTATTCTATATTAATTCTTTTTATAGATAAACGAAATTTTCCAGTTTTTTTGTCAATATCTATAAGTTTTATTTTTAATTTTTGCCCTATAGATAATAGATCATTAATATCATTAATATGATCATTTGATATTTCTGATATATGTAACAATCCTTCCTTTCCTGGCATAAATTCTATAAAAGCACCAAATTTTAATATATTTTTAACAATTCCATTATAAATTGTTCCAATTTTAGGTAATATTATATAACCATTTAAAATTTGAATAGCATTATCTAAATCTTGTTTGTTTGGAGCAAAAATTTCCAATATATTTTGTTTATTTTTTTCAACTATTTTTATTAAAGTATTAGTATTTCTTTGTATTTCATTAATAGTTTTACCTCCAGTTCCTATTATAATACCAACTAATTTACTATCTATAACTTTACTAAAAATACGAGGCGCATGTTCTTTATATGAATTTTTAGGTGTATTAATTGTAGTATTCATAGATTCTAATATATATAAGATACCTTTATAAGCTTGAGTTAATCCTTCATATAATATTTTTTGTGACAATGCATTTGTTTTAATATCTATTTGTATAGCAGTTATACCTTCATTAGTACCAGTCAATTTTAAATCCATATCTCCAATTTGATCTTCTTCTCCAGTTATATCTGATAGTATAACATAATTTTCGTTATTATTTTCATCCTGAATTAATCCCATAGCTATACCTGCAACTGAATTTTTTATTTTAATACCAGCATCTAATAGCGCTAATGTGGTGGCACATACTGTTGCCATTGATGATGATCCATTTGACGATAAAACATCTGCAACTATTCTAATAGTGTAAGAAAAATTATCTAATAATACAGGTTTTATAGCTTTTAATGCTAAATTACCATGACCTATTTCACGTCTACTAGGTTGTCTATTAGGTTTAATTTCTCCTGTCGCAAATCCTGGAAAATTATAATGTAATATAAAATTATCATATCCTGAAAACATAGCACCGTCTATACATTGTTCATCATATTTAGATCCTAATGTAACAGTTGATATAACTTGCGTTTCTCCCCTAGTAAAAATAGATGATCCATGAGTAGATGGCAAAATATTAATTTTTGAATTGATATTTCTAATATTATCATATTTTCTACCATCTAGTCTTATTTTTTTATTTAAAATTAACTTTCTAATTATATATTTTGTTACTTTTTTATAATATTTTTTAATATCATATGTAGAATATGATGTATTTGTATGATTAATATCAATAATATATTGATCATATAATTTTTCCAAAAAGCCTTTTTTTATATCAATACTATGACATGATTCAAAAATATTAACTATTTTTGAATATAAACTCTTATACATATCATTATAAAATTTTTGATCAAAAATAGGTTTTTTATATAATTGCTTTGTCGCTGTTTTTACATTACTTAACAATATATTTTGAGTATTTATATGTTGTTTTATAATATTATGGCCTTTATTAACAGCTTCCATAATTTTTGTAATGGAACATTCTTGCATGTTTCCTTCAATCATAATAATATCTTCAATAGAAGCAGCAATTATAATATCTAATTCATATTTATTGTCATTATTAATAAGAGGATTAACAATAAATTCATTTTTATACAGAACTACTCTTACTTCGGAAATTGGACCATTAAAAGGAATATCGCTAATTGTTAAAGCACTAGAAGCTGCTAAACAAGCTAAACAATCAGGTGCAATTAATTTATCACCTGATAATAGAATAATATTAATATGAATATCATAATAATAATCACTAGGAAATCTAGGTCTTAAGGCTCTATCTACCAATCTGCTAATTAATATTTCATAATTAGATAATTTAGATTCTCTTTTATAAAAACCTCCAGGAATACGACCAGTAGCTGAAAATCTTTCTTGATAATCTACTGACAAATTTAAAAAATTGTTTTCTAAATTTATTTCTTTTGAAGCTACAACAGTCGCTAGCATAACCATATTACCACATTCTAATATAACAGAACCATTTGCTTTATTGGCAATTTCTCCAGTAGAAATATAAATATATTCATCAATATTAGGATGATATATTTTAACCTTAGAAATATTTTTATTTTGCATAATAATTATCTTTATTTAATATTTATAAATTAATGCCACCGCAAACTGATATAACTTGACCATTTATATATGAGCTCCAATTAGATGCTAAAAAAAGTGCAGTATATGCAATATCATCTACAGTGCCATATCGATTAATTGGTATTGACTTTAAAAAACTATTATTATTTAATAATAGTTTTTTTGTCATATCTGTATATATAAATCCAGGAGCAATAACATTAATTCTAATATTTTTTCCTGAAAATTCTTTAGCAATAGATTTAGAAAATCCTATAATACCAGCTTTAGACGCAGCATAATTAGATTGTCCACTAGCGCCACAAATACCTATAATAGAACTTATATTAATAATAATGCCATGTTTTTGTAAAAGCATTTGTCTTAAACTATGTTTACTAACATTAAAAACAGATTTTAAATTGTTAGATATTATAGAATCCCAATTCTTTTCTGTCATTTTTAATAATAAACTATCTTTGATAATACCTGCATTATTAATTAATATATCTATTTTTCCGAAATGACAAATAACTTTTTTTACTAATTTATATGTTTCTTCAAATGAAGCAACATCACATTTAAATTCTTTGATATAATTTTTATTTGTTAAATAATTTAATTTAGTATTAAAATATGTAAATGCTATTAAAGCTCCATGTTGATAAAATAAATCAACTATTGATGAACCTATGCCTTTAGATCCTCCTGTTATTAATACTACTTTATCTCTTAAAAGCTTCATAAGATTCTTCTTTAATATTTATTATATCATATCTAACATTGATATTCCTATTTTATCAATTGATTTTATAATATAAATACCATACTCATTCATAATATTCATTTTAGCTGTAGCGGTCTCATTTACATTACCTATAACAGCACCAGCATGTCCCATTTTACGTCCTTTAGGAGCTGTTTTACCAGCTATAAAAGCTGCTATCGGTTTATTAAAATTATTTTGAGCCCATTTTGCAGCTTCAATTTCCATATCTCCTCCTATTTCACCAATTATAATTACAGATTCAGTTTTAGGATCTTTATTAAATAATTTTAATAAATCTATTATTGAAGATCCTATTATAGGATCACCTCCAATTCCAACAGCTGTTGAAATACCTAATCCAACTTTTTTAATTTGATCAGCAACTTCATAAGTAAGTGTACCAGATCTTGATATTATACCTATATTACCAACTTTATTAAATATATTATTTGGCATAATACCCACTTTAGATTCATTAACTGTAATTATACCTGGACAATTAGGGCCTATTAATATGCTAGATTTATTTTTTTTTAAAATTGATTTAATTAAAATCATATCATTAATTGGTATACCTTCTGTAATTACAACAATTAACTCAATATTATAATTTATAGCTTCTATAATAGCATCATACGAAAATTTAGGAGGAACAAAAATTATACTAACATTTGGATTAGTACTTTTTATAGCATCATTTAAATCATTAAATACCGGTAATGATAAATGTTTGCTATTACCTTTATATGGAGTTACTCCTCCAACAATATTAGTACCATACTCAATCATTTGTAAAGCATGGAAAGTGGCTTCTTTACCTGTAAAACCTTGAATAATAATCTTAGAATTTGTATTTATCAAAATACCCATAAATACTTTTTTTAAAATATAAACAACTATCAATTAAAAATATACTTTTTATATAAAAAATATATTTAAATAATCAATTATTAATGATTTCTAATTTACTAAATATAATATTATATATAAAAAATAATATATAAGAATTAATATATTTGTTTTTAATTATTGAAAATAAAAAATCAAAATATGTTTAAAATTAATACCAATACATATAAATATTATATAGTATATCTGTTTTTATGGTTTTTACATGGTATATATATACTAACATTATTTAATTTTGATAAAATTAAAATTCATATTTGGATGCAGAAATTTCATAATATATATCTTGATATCATATTACAATATATTACTTATTTAGGCAACGTTTATATTTTTATATTTGGCTTATTAATTGTATATCATAATTATAAATATTTCTATTCAATGTTATTATCAGGTGCTATAAGTGTGATTACAGTATTAATAATGAAGAATTACATATTTATCAATAATTATAGACCTATCATATTAATTAATAATAATGAATTATTATATCATTTAATTAATGTTAAATATGATAATTCATTTCCATCAGGTCATTCAGTTATTGCATTTTCTTTTTGGAATATTGTCAATTTAATATTAATAGATAAAAAAATCAATATTACAATATTGATATTGATTATTGCAAGTATTATATCATATTCAAGAGTGTATTTATCTCATCATTTCTTTATTGATATCTATATAGGATCTTTAATAGGAATTATAATTTCTATCGTAAGTTGGTTGTTAATTAATACAATATTAATAAAAAATACCCAGAATCGGATTCGAACCGATACAACAAAAATATGTTATTGGTTTTTGAGACCAACGCGTCTACCAGTTTCGCCACCTGGGCATAGAAAATTAAAAAAAATTATCAATAATTAAATCTTTGCTATTAAATAGTTTTATTTTTTCGATTAAATCATCAATATTACCATCTAAAATAGATTCAATATTATATACTGTCATATTTAATCTATGATCAGTTACTCTTCCTTGAGGAAAATTATAAGTTCTAATTTTTTCAGATCTATCTCCTGTTAAAATCATATTTTTTCTTTTTTCAGATATTTTATATTGTTGATCCTTAACATTTAACTCATAGACTCTGGCTTTTAAAACTTTTAATGCTTTGTCGTAATTTTTTATTTGTGATTTTTCATCTTGACATTGAACTGTAATTCCTGTAGGAATATGTACCAATCTGATTGCTGAATATGTAGTATTTACTGATTGACCTCCAGGTCCAGATGAACAAAAAGTATCTTTTCTTAAATCAGATTCTTTTATATTAACATCTATATTTTCAGGTTCAGGTAATACTGCAATAGATGCCGCTGATGTATGCACACGGCCTTGCGTTTCAGTCAAAGGAACTCTCTGTACTCTATGAACTCCAGATTCGAATTTTAAAACTCCATAAACACCATTTCCTGAAATATTTAATATTATTTCTTTATAACCTCCATATGAATTTTCAGTAGCATTAATCAATTCTATTTTCCATCCACGTTTTTGTGAAAATTTTAAATATATTCGATATAAAACTTCTACAAAAAGAGCAGCTTCATCTCCTCCTGTACCTGATCTTATTTCGAAAATAACATTTTTATCATCGTCATATTCTTTAGGTATCAGAATATTTTTAATAATATTTTCTTGTTTTATTTTTAATTTATTAAGATTGATAATTTCATCATAGGCCATTTTACATATATCTTTATCTTCTTCAGTTCTAATAAGTTCTTTATTTTCATTTATATTATCTTCAATTAATTTATATTTGATTAATTCATTTAATATAAAATTAATTTTTTTATATTTTTTTTGTAATTTTTTATATATATGTATATCTGAAAAAATATTACTATCACTTAATTTTTCTTCAAGTTTTTTTATTTGTTTTTTTAATGACAATATTTTACCATTTGTGTCATATATCATTTTATATAAATAAAAATTTAAGTTTATTATATATATTGATCTATTACATTACTTAAAGCAAGTTCTGAAACAATACCAATATCTCTATGTACTATTTTACTATTCTTGATAAAAATAATAGTAGGTATACTTTGAATAGAATATTCTTCTGTTAAATTAATATTACTATCAATATTTATTTTTCCAATTACAATTTTATCGTTATATTTTTTGAAAATATTATCTATTATTGGTATTATAGCCTTACAAGGATTGCACCAGTCAGCCCAAAAATCTATTAAACATAATTTTGGAGATTTTAATATTAAATCATTAAAATTCTTACTTGTTAATTCTAATATCATTTTATTTTTTTTATTTTAATTAAATAAATACAATTTAACAATACAAATTTATAAAATTCAATCTCTTAATTCAAAACAATATTTTAACTTATCAATACTTTTTAACTGATTAATTAAATTAATACTAATATTTACATTATAATATTTACAATATATTTTAGATGTATTATTATATATTAAAACAACAAAATTATTCTTATAAAGAATATTATCAGAAACATTTTTACTAATAATATTTTTTATTTTTTTTTCATATAAATTATTGCTATCAAATTTAATGATTATTTTTTTTATATTTGCCTGTATAGTATTTTCAATATTATTTATTAATAATATATTATATGATTTAATATTAAAATATTTTTTACTATGGTTAACAACCATTTTAATATAAATAATTTTATTTTTTTTTAATAAATGTTTGAATTCATTTATTTTATGATCATATATATTTAAAGTTATAAAACTATTATAATATTCTATAACTAATTTACAATAGAAATATTTATCATTTGTAATATAAACATCATTTACAATACCATATAATTTTAATATATAACCAAATACATATTCATTATCTGTTGAAATGTCATCAATAGAACAATTACAAATATATTTAGCAATATATTGATACTTATCTAATGGATTATTGGATATATAAATACCTATGATATCTTTTTCGTATGCAGATTTTAATTCTAATGACCACGGATTACAGTTAGGAATTTTAAAATAAGAATTTTTTTCAAAAACATCATTATTATCAAATAATAAACCTTGTTTATTTATTTTATTGGATTGATAATCATTAGATAATTTAACTAATAATTCAATAACATTATACTGGCTATTATATTTTTTAGCAAAAAATTGTTCTCTAGTTATATCATTAAAACAATCAAAAGATCCACTATAAACAAGACTTTCATAAGATTTTTTATTTACAACACGACTATAAGTTCTTTTTGCAAAATCAAAAATATTTTTATATAATCCATTTTTATTTCTTTCTTCTATAATATTTTCTACTGCTTTCATTCCTAAACCTTTAATAGCCATTAATCCAAATCGTATATTATTATTTTTATTAACAGAAAATTTATAATTACTTTCATTAATATCTGGTCCTAAAATTATAATATTATTTTTCATACATTCTTGTATAATGAAAGATATTTTATCAATATTTATTTGTACATTTAAAACAGATGCCATAAATTGGGGAGTAAAATGCGCTTTTAAATAAGCTGTTTGATATGATAATATAGCATAACAAGTAGAATGAGATTTATTAAAAGCATATAAAGCAAAAGATTGTAAATCATTCCATATTTTATTACATATTTTAATATTTCTATTTAACTTTTTACATCCTTTAATATATTTATTATACAATTCTAATAAAACATTTTTTGTTTTTTTTGACATGGCTTTTCTTAATCTATCGGCTTCATATTTTGAAAAACCTGCAATTTGTTGTGATAATTGCATCACCTGTTCTTGATATATGATAATACCATATGTATCAGATAAATATTTAGCCATTTCAGGAAAATAATAACTTATTTTTTCTAATCCATGTTTTCTTTTAATAAAATTGGGAATATATTCCATGGGTCCTGGTCTATAAAGAGCATTCATTGCTATTAAATCTTCTATTTTATCAGGTTTTAATTGTTTAAGATATTTTTGCATACCTAAACTTTCAAATTGAAAAATACTATTTGTCATTCCATTTTGGAATAATAAAAAGGTTTTTTTGTCATTTAATGGTATACTATTTATATCAAAAAATTTATTATTAATCATTTTAATAGTATCCTTAATAATAGATAATGTTTTTAATCCCAAAAAATCCATTTTTAACAATCCAATGTTTTCTATTATTTTACCATCATATTGAGTTATTAAATATTTAGAATCTTTAGTTGTGCAAACTGGAATATAATTTGTTATATTTTTAGGAGCTATTATAATACCAGCTGCATGTATTCCGGTATTTCTAACAGAACCTTCTAATAATTGTGCATGTTTTAAAACAGAAGATGACAAATTATTATATCTATAAATATTTTTTATTTTATTAATACTATCTATTTCTTCATATGAATATCCTAATAACTTTAATTTCTTATTATCATTTAATAAAATTTCTTTTAAAGAAGTACCTAATTTGTCAGGTATTAATTTGCTAAGATAATTAGATCTTTCAACTGGTAATTCCATTACTCTAGCTACATCTTTTATAGACATTTTAGCTGCCATAGATCCATATGTTATTATTTGAGCTACTTGATAATATCCATATTTTTTAACTACGTAATCAATAATTTTTTGTCTTCCTTCATTATCAAAATCAATATCAATATCTGGCATATTTACTCTATCTGGATTTAAAAAACGTTCAAATAAAAGATTATATTTAATAGGATCTATATTGGTAATTCCTATACAATAAGACACAATGCTTCCCGCAGCTGATCCTCTACCAGGACCAACCATTACTCCCATATCAATACTTGCTTTTATACAATCATGGATAATTAAAAAATATCCAGAAAATCCCATTTTTTTTATTGTTAAAAGTTCAAAATTGATACGATTTCTAACATTAGATGAAATATATTTATATCTGTTTTCAGCTCCTTTAAGTGTTAAATATTCTAAATAATCATCTGAATTATTAAAATTTTTAGGATATAAGAAATTTGGTAATGTAATATTGCGTTTTAAATCATATATTTGGATTTTATCTACAATATCTTGTGTATTATCTAATGCTTCAGGTATATCATTAAAAATAGACATCATTTCATTTTGAGTTTTAAAATAAAATTCATCATTAGGAAATCCAAATCTATAATTTTTACCTCTGCCGATTTTAGTTTTTTTTAAGGCTCCAGTATTGATACATAAAAGACTATCATGAGAATCAGAATCATCTTTATTAGTATAATGAACGTCATTCGTTGCTATTACTTTTACATTATATTTTTTAGACCATTGTATTAAAATATGATTAATTTTATTTTGTCCTTCTATATTATGCCTTTGAAGTTCTATATAGTAGTCATCTTCAAAAATACTAAGCCACCATTTAAATATGTTTTCTGCCTGTAATAAATTGTTACTCAATATACTTTTAGATATTTCTGAATTCATACAACATGTTGTAGCAATTAATCCTTCATGATATTGTCTTATTAAGGACTTATCTATTCTTGGCCATTTATTGTATAATCCATCTATATACCCTAATGAACAAAGTTTTATAATATTTTGATATCCTGTTACATTTTTAGCTAACAAGATTTGATGATATCTTATATCAGGATCATTTTTAGTAAAAGATTTTATATTTCTATCCTTTACTAAATAAAATTCACATCCTAATATTGGTTTTATATTATATTTGTATAATTCACTTGCAAATTGAAAAGCGCCAAACATATTACCATGATCTGTAATTGAAATTGCTTTCATATTATCATTTTTAGCTTTTTTAGCTAATTCTTTAATATTGGCACTTCCATCTAATAATGAATATTGACTATGAACATGTAGATGTGAATATTGAATCATAGATTTATATTGTAGTAATATTAAATAATATAATAATTATATATTATACTAATAATTTTTTTTATATAATATTTTTTTATATAAAACAAATAAATTATTTTATTGAAATTTATATCATGAATTTAATATGGCAAATTTATACAGTAATATAGTTTTATTTTTAATTTTATTTCTATTAAATACTAATATTAGTGCTATGAATTTAGTTGAAAAAAAAATAAAAAAAGATATTTTAAATAGATATCATGAAATTGATGATTTTTTAATGAAAAAGCATTTTTTTTATTACAAAATACATCTTATATATCAAAATACACATTGTTATAGTATTTATTCTAATAGTGGTAATTTTATTGAAAATAATTATATTATACCATATGATCAAATACCAGAAGAAATTTTTATTGGATTTGATAAAAGCAAATATTGGTTTTATCCTTTAGACAAGATTTTTTTAATAAAAAAAAATTATATGTCAATATATAATTTAATTGTAATAAAAAAATTTTCTGTTAAACAATCTTTATATTTCGATATTAATGGTAGATTAATATCTTGTATGACATTACTTAATAATTAAAAATATTCATAATTTTTCATGAATAATATACGGAATTTTTGCATTATAGCCCATATAGATCATGGTAAAAGTACTATAGCAGATAGGTTAATAGAATACACAAATACTCTTAAAGATATACCAAATCAAGTATTAGATAATATGGATTTAGAAAGAGAGCGAGGAATTACTATAAAAAGCCATGCTATTCAAATGAAATATTATTATAATGATATTGAATATATATTAAATTTAATTGATACACCTGGTCATGTCGATTTTTCATATGAAGTTCTAAGATCAATCAATGTATGTGAAGGAGCATTATTAATTGTAGATGCTTCTCAAGGTATACAATCTCAAACTATTGCTAATTTACAATTAGCAATTAATAATAAATTAAATATAATTCCTATAATTAATAAAGTAGATGTTACTAAATTTCATATCGATACAATAAAAAATCAATTAATACGATTAATTGATTGTAAAGACAATGATATTATATTAGCTAGTGGTAAAACAGGTCAAGGTGTTAAAATGATATTATCTTCTATTATTAACAATATATCTCCACCAGAAAATAATAATAAAAATGAACTAAAAGCTATTATTTTTGATTCTGTATATGATTCTTATAAAGGTGTTATATTATATTTTAGAGTTTTTCAAGGCAAAATTAACAAAGGTGATAAAATAAAATTTTATAAAGTTAATTATAAATATACTGCAGAAGAAGTAGGAATTTTGAAAATTAAAAGATATGCAACTACAAGTATAGACACCGGTAATGTTGGATATGTAGTAACTGGTATTAAAGACCCTGAACTAATAAAAATAGGAGATATAATAATTCATGCAAATGATAATAATAATTATGATATAAATAATTATTTTAGTAGCAAGCCAAATGTTTTTGTTGGAATATATCCTGTTAATAATAAAGAATACAGTAATTTTAAAAAAGTAATAGATCAATTAAAACTGAATGATCCATCTTTAAATTATAAAATAGAAAAATCTCCAATTTTAGGATTAGGATTAAGATGTGGCTTTTTAGGAACATTGCACATGGATATTATCAAAGAAAGATTAATAAGAGAGTTTAATATTTCTATTATTATGACTATGCCTAGTGTATCATATTATATATATAATAATAAAGGTCAAAAAACAAAATTTAATAATCCAAATGATATTCCTGACAGTTATAGCTATATTGAAGAACCATTTATGATAGTTAATATTATTACAACTTATGAATTTATTGGATCTGTTATTGATTTGTGTATTAAAAAAAGAGGTAATTTAATTGATCAAATATATATTGATAATACTAATATTGAACTAATATTTGAAATACCTTTATCAGAAATAGTATTGTATTTTTATGATAAACTTAAAATTATTACCAAAGGATATTCATCTTTTAAATATTCTTATATTGAGCATAGAAAATCTAATTTAGTAAAGATGAATATAAAATTAAATGATAAAAAACTTGATGCATTTGCTTTTTTAATTCATATTGATGAAGCCTATAGAAGAGGAAAAAAAATATGTAAAAAATTAAAAGAAATATTGCCTAGACATCAATTTGAAATTAAAATACAAGCATCTATAAACAATAAAATTATTGCAAGAGAAACTATTAAACCTGTTAGAAAAGATGTAACATCAAAATGTTATGGCGGAGATATATCAAGAAAAAGAAAACTTTTAGAAAATCAAAAAAAAGGTAAAAAAACAATGCAAAAAATTGGGAATATTGATATTCCCCATAACACTTTTATTTCTGTTTTAAAAATAGATTAATATAATAATTAAATTATGAATTTGTTAAATGGTCAAATTGTATTTGATTTTTTTATTAAAAAAATAAAAATTGAATCTAATTATATAATTAAAAAAATAAAAAGAAAACCATGTTTAGCAACTATTTTAGTAGGTAATGATTATTCTAGTAATATTTATATTAAAAAAAAAATAAGTATATGTAAAATGATAGGATTTATTCCTAAGTTAATTAAATGTGAAAAAATAATTAAAGAGAAAGATTTAATATCAATTATTAAAAATCTTAATTTAGATTCAAATATTGATGGAATATTAGTACAATTACCATTACCTCAACATATTAATACAAATAATATTATTCTATCAATAGATCCTATTAAAGATATAGATGGATTTCATCCACAAAATATAGGTAAAATGATTTTAGGAATGCCATCATGTATAATACCTGCAACTCCTCATGGTATATTATTGTTATTGCAGTATTATAAAATATCATTATATTCAAAATATTGTGTTGTTGTTGGTCGTAGTAATATTGTAGGTAGGCCTATAAGTATATTATTATCAAGTAATTCTAATATAGGAAATGCCACTGTTACTATAGTTCATAACAATACATACAATATAAAACAATATACTAAATTTGCTGATGCTATTGTTGTTGCAGTGGGGAAGCCATATTTTATTACTGCAGATATGATTAAACATAATGCTATTATTATAGATGTAGGTATTAATCGTATATTTTGTAATAAAATAAACAAATATAAAGTTGTTGGAGATGTAAAATTTGATGAAGTAAGTAAAAAGGCTTCTTATATTACTCCTGTTCCTGGAGGAATAGGCCCAATGACTATCATTGGATTATTAAAAAACACATTATTATTAATAAAACAAAAAATAAATTTACAAAATGACAAATTATGACGTTATTATTATAGGTTCAGGTCCTGGTGGTTATATATCTGCAATTAAATGTTCAGAATTAGGACTTAAGACTGCTTTAATAGAAAAATATGATTTTTATGGAGGTACTTGTTTAAATGTAGGGTGTATTCCTACAAAATATTTATTAGAAGCTTCAAATCAATACTATAATGCTAAATATAAATTTGAATTAAATGGTATAATGTTTGATAATATTGATATTGATTTAAAAAAGATGTTACTTAATAAAAAAAGTATCATTCAAAAAATGTCAAATGGTATATCATTTTTATTCAAAAAACATAAAGTTAACATTTATAAAGGATTTGGATCATTTGTTAATTCAACAACTATTGAAATAAATAATAATGGAATAAAACATATAATTAGTGCTAAAAATATAGTAATAGCAACTGGATCCAAACCACGTTCTTTATCTCAAGTTACAACAGATAAAACGAGAATAGTAACTTCAACAGAGGCTTTAAATATTAATCATATATATAAAAAAATTGTCATTATAGGAGGTGGTGCTATTGGATTAGAATTTGCATATATATATTCTGCTTTAGGTTCTGATGTAACAATTATTGAATATGAAAAAAATATATTGCCAAATATGGATGATGATATGTCATATTTAGTAAAAAACATTTTAATAAAAAAAATGCGTATTAATTTTTTATGTAATTATACAATAAAAGACATTACTAATATTGGCGAATATGTTAAATTAAATATTATAAATAATGATAAAAATAATAATATAATAAATTTGACATGTGACTATTGTATAATTGCTATAGGAAGAACTCCATATATAAAATCATTAAAACTAGAAAATGCAGGTATAAAATTAAACATTAATAATGATTTCATACCTATAAATAATTGTTATCAAACTAATATTAAAAATATATATGCTATAGGTGATGTTGTAAAAGGACCTATGTTGGCTCATAAAGCAGAAAATGAAGGTATTGCGGTAGCAGAAATAATATCTAATTATGATTCTAATTCTCGTATTAATTATGATATCATACCTAATATAGTATATATTTATCCTGAAATAGCTATTATTGGTGAAACAGAAAAAAAACTTATACAACAAAGAATTAAATATAAAAAATCTATATCACATTTTTATATTAATGGAAGATCACAAACCAGTAATAATGTTGAAGGCACAATAAAAATTTTATTAGATTATAAAACAAATGAAATTTTAGGAACACAAATTATAGGACCTAGTGCATCAGAAATTATTACTAGTGTTGCAATAGCTATGACTTTTAAAGCATCTACTGATGATATTGAATATATTGTATTTCCACATCCAACATATGGAGAAATTTTTAAAGAAGCTTGTAAGGCTTATAATCATAAAAGTTAATAATTATTAAAAATTTTAATTTGTAATATTACAAACTTCAGTTGCTAATTGATTATCTATTAAAATTCTTCCACAATGTTCACATATAATATGTTGTTTATATTGTTTAATATCCAATTGTTTCTGTGGAGGAATTTTATTAAAACATCCTTTACATGATTCTCTTTCAATAGTTACTATTGCCAATCCATTTTTATAATTTTTTCTTAATTTATTATATATTTTTAATAAGTTTTTATCTATTTTATTTTCTTGCAATAATGATATTGACTGTAAAGAATTAGACTCTTCATAGTTTTCTTTTGAAATATTATTTAGTTTATTAGTTTTTTCAATAATTTCATTATATTTGTTTTGATAGTCGATTTTACATTTATATACATATTTTTCTTTCTCCGATAAAGAAACTTTATGTTCTTTTATTTTTTTATTATTTATTTGTATATCTAATTTAGCATTATCTATTTTTTTAGATATATCTACAAATTCAATATCATTTTTAATATTATTCAATTCATAATTATAATTAGCTAATAATGATTTTATATTATTATTATTGCTTAAACATAAATCTATTTTATTTTTTAATATTTGTATTTGTGTATTATAATCATTTATATTGTTTTTTATAATTTCATACTCATTTTTTAATGATAATATTTCATTTGGTAATTCTCCTTCTATAGTATGAATTTTATCAATTTTAGAATGTATTATTTGTAATCTATATAAAGATTTTAGTTTTTCCTTGATATTTTGATTTGTCACAGTTAAAAATATTTAATAGGGTTGGTACAAATTTTACTATTAATAGCTATTTCTTTATTAAAATAATTGTTAATTTTTTTAATTAAAAAATCAACTATATATTGTTCACTTTCATAATGGCCTATATCAATTAATATAATATCATTATTAGCTTCAAAGAATTCATGATATTTAAAATCAGATGTTATAAATATATCAGCATTATTATTAATTGCTAATTTTATAAGAGAAACACCTCTACCTCCACATACGGCTACTCTTTTAATTTTATTTTTAATAACTCTTGTATGTTTAAATACTGAAAGATCCATTTTACTTTTTAATTTAGCAAAGAATTCTATAGTGTCAATTTCTTCATATAAATCACCAATCATTCCAGCACCAATATACTTATTATTATTTAAAATAGAAGAAATTTCATATGAAATTTCTTCATAAGGATGTGATTGATATAATTTATCTAATATATCATTTTGGAAATACTTAGGAAATATAACTTCTAATTTTGTTTCATTAATATTGTTAATAAAATTTTTATTACCAATAAATGGTTTAGACTTTTTAATTGGAATAAAAGTTCCTATACCGTTAGAACTATAGCTACAATTAGTATAATTACCTATTTTACCTGCACCGGCTTTAAAAATTGCATTTCTTACTATTTCAACATAGTTATTAGGTATATATACAATCAATTTTCTCAAAATATTTTCATGTGGAGATAAAATACTTTTATTTATTAATCCAATTTTATCACATATAATATTATTAATACCGTATTGCATATAATCAATATTAGTATGAAATGCAATTAATGATATATCATTTTTAATAGCTTTTAATATTATGTTATCTACATAACTATTATTGTATAAAAATTTATTTTTTTTGATCATAATAGCTGGATGATGAGATATTATTAATTGTGCTTCAGACATTATAGCAAAATCAATTATTTCCTCAGTGCAATCTAAGCTTATTATAGCTTTATTAATTTCAGAATTTACATTACCTAAAATTAATCCTGAGTTATCATAAGAATCTTGTAATTCAAAAGGTGCTATATTGTCTAAATATGCGATTATATCTTTTAATTTCATATTTGATAATTTAAATTTATTAAATACTTTATTTTTAATATTAATAAATTAATAATATTTATTGTAAAATAAATATTAATATGCTAAATTAGCCTTTATATAATTTTTATTATTATTATAATACAGGAGTATAGCTCAGTTGGTTTAGAGCATCTGCCTTACAAGCAGAGGGTCATAGGTTCGAATCCTATTACTCCTATCTATTTAATATATAGGTTATTTTATTTGTATATATTTTGACAATATGATTAAATATAATTTACCTAAAGGAATAAGAAGTTTTTCTCCTATAGAATTAGCCGAAAGAAAATATATATTTAATATTTTAAAGCAAATATTTAAAAGCTATGGTTATCAATATATTGAAACTCCTATTATCAACAATTTAAATTTATTAGAAAATAATAATAATAATAAACTTATATTTAAAATTATTAATTCTGGTGATATTTTATCTAAAGTTAATATAAATACATGTCTTGATACTGAATATTTGCACAAATTAATATGCAATAAAGGATTAAGATATGATTTAACAATTCCGTTATTACAATATATGCATAGACATATAAATAATATTAATTTGCCTTTTAAATGTTATCAAATACAAAAAGTTTGGAGAGCAGATAAGCCACAAAAAGGCAGATATAGAGAATTTTACCAATGTGATATTGATATTATAGGATCTAATAGTATTATTGATGAAGTAGAATTAATATCTATTTTTTATCATGCCTTAACAAGATTAGGATTTAAAAATTTTACATTTTATATTAATCATATAAATATATTGTATAATATACTTATAATATCTAAATGTGATCATTTATTTAAAGAAATATCTATTGAAATAGATAAAATTAACAAAATAGGTCTTAAGCAATTTAAAAAAAATTTAGCATCTTACAATATTGCATTAGATACAATAAATTCTATTATGGATTATATGAATTTAAAAGACTCCAATCAATTATTAAATATAATAGAAAATGATTTTGTAAATAAAAAATTAGATTTAAAAGGAATAAATGAGATTAAAAGTTTTTTTAGATATATTCAATATTTTAATTTAAATACTCAGCATATAAAATTTGATCATAAATTAACTAGAGGGTTAAATTATTATACTGGTATGATATTTGAAGTTATTATTAATGATATGAATATAGGTAGTGTTGGTGGTGGAGGTAGATATGATAGTATTAACAGTAATATAGGGTTAAATAATATGGGAAGAGTAGGAATATCATTTGGAATTGAAAGAATATATGATATAATGAAAAATATGAATATGTTTAATAATATTGACGTTATTAAACATAACATTAAAATATTATTAGTTAATATTAATAATAACTCTTTAGAGTATTCATTGTCATTATTGAATAATATACGTAAAATTAATATCAATATTCAATTTTATTCAAAATTTACTAACTGTACTAAAGCAATTCAATATGCTTTAAATAAAAAAATAAATTATATAATATTTATCGGCAATACAGAAATGAATAATAATTACTTTAAAATAAAAAATTTAATAAATAAAAATTATTATACTATTTATAATGTTAATGAATTAATAAATATTATTAATTAAATATTATTTTATATATCTTGATGTATAATTTAAAGTTTTTAATATTAATATAATGCTGATATTTATTTTAATACAAAATATTATAATTTTATTTGTAATTTTTATCTTTATAATTAATTATACTAATAAATTTGATTTTTTTAACAAAAAAATGGATTATTTAGATCATAAATTGAATAATTTGGAAAAATCATTTAGTTCTATTTCTAATAAAATAGAAAACAATATTTCTAATATCAACAAAGATCTTATGAAAAAAAATATAAAATTAATTCGTATAGAGAGTATAATAGATTCTATAAAATTCACCATACAAAATATAATATCTTTTCCATTTAAAAGAAAATTTAATCACAATATTGTAAAAGGCAAATCTGATAAAATAGAGGATATAAAAAATCAAGCTTAATTATAAAATAATATTTTTTATATGTTAATATTATTGTTATTTTTTTCTTCTTATTTTAATCATGATAATAATTTTTTTATAAAATTAGGTACAAATAATGAATTAATATTGAAAGTAGATAATAATTTATTTAATTATTATAACAATAAATTTAATATTAATGGTTTTGATTTTGTATTAGGTTACCAAAGTAATGTTTTTTACTTGCCAAAAAATTTAAATAGTTCAATAATAATTGTTAAATTATTTAATAAAATAAAGATTTTTTACTTATTAAAATATAATAATAAACAACAAAAAATAATTCTATATATTCCTAATTATATTATTATAATATCATTATTATTAATGATATTTTTTTTACTTTTTATAAAAAAAATAATAGTGTTAATAATATTATTTGCAATTTTATTCAATGTTTATTCTAAATTAGAATTTAACAATATTCTTCAATTGATAAATTGGTTATTTTATAAGTAAATATTATATGTATTTAAATAATACAGTATTTTATATAAAAGTAATACTTATTTATATAATTATTTTTTTTTAGTAAAAAAGTTATAAATGATTTAATTTCAAATATATTAATATTAATTAATTTTTTTGTTTTTAATATCATTATTAAATATATTTTGTATAAAAAATTGTATTATTAATTACAGTATTTTTATTTAAATTTATTATTCATATGGCGCTATGGCCGAGGGGTTAGGCATGGGTCTGCAAAATCTATTACAGCGGTTCGAGTCCGCTTGGCGCCTTTTTGTATTATTCAATATAAAATATTTCATATAAAATGTCATATACTAGACTTAAAAGAAAAAAGAGAAAAAATGTAATTGTAAAAAAAAGAGCATTGTTTAATATTAAAATATTTAATAATTCATATGGAAAATGTGATTTTACTAAACAGGTAAAAAATGATTTGTTTTATAAAAATAATAGTATAATAAAAAGTATAAAATTATAATAAAACACAACATGATAGATTTTTATGATAAAATTTTAAAATATAATTTTAAAAATAAAAAAGCTATTATAAGAATAGATTTTAACGTTCCAATTGATAATAATGGTACAATAACAGATTATTTAAGAATTAATAGAAGTATTAAAACTATCAAAAATGTATTAAATAATTTTGGATCTGTTATATTAATAGGTCATTTAGGAAGACCTAAAAATGGCTATGAAGAAAAATATTCATTAAAAAACATTTACTCATATCTTAATAATCAATTTACTAATACAATATTTTTTGTTAAAGATTGTATGAGTGACGAAGCATTATCATGTAGTAATAATTTAAAAAATGGTGAAATATTATTATTAGAAAATATAAGATTTTACGATGAAGAACAACTAGGTAGTATTAATTTTGCTCGTAAATTATTTCAATATGGAAATGTATATATTAATGATGCTTTCAGTGTTTCACATAGACATAATACATCTATTGTTGGGCTTCCTAAATTTTTCAATAAACAAGATAAAATGCTGGGATTAGCATTTTGTGATGAAATACACTACATTAATGAAAGTTTTAATAATAGCAATAGTCCTATTACTGCCATTATTGGTGGATCAAAGATATCTGATAAAATAGGATTTATTAAAGGTATTTTTGATAAAGTTAATAATATTATTATTGGTGGTGGAATGGCATATACATTTTTAAAATCTTTAGGATATAAAATTGGTAATTCAATTTGTGAAGATAATTATATTGATTTAGCTAAAAACATTATAAAACAAGCTAAAAATTTAAATATTAATATTTTCCTACCATTAGATTTTAAAATAGCTGATAAATTTGATAATAATGCTAATTTCAATTTTGTTGATATTGATAACATACCTGATAATTGGTATGGATTAGATATAGGATATAAAAGTATTCAATATTTTAATAATGTTATTGAAAAGTCAAAATCAATTATTTGGAATGGTCCTATTGGAGTTTTTGAATTTGATAATTTTAGCCATGGAAGCCGTATGATAGCATCTACAATATCTTATAATACTTGTCATAATAAATTATATTCTTTAATAGGTGGAGGAGATACTGCTTTATGTGTTAAAAAATTCGGCTTTTTTGATAAAATGAGTTATGTATCAGCAGGTGGAGGATCATTACTTTATTATATTGAACATAAATCATTACCAGGTGTTGATGCAATATTAAAATAAAAATTATGAGTAAAAAAATATTAATAGGTAATTGGAAAATGAATATCAATTGTATAAACAATGGTATAAATTTAATTGATAATATTATGAAATCTGTTAATAAAAATATATTAATAGATAATGATATTGTTATTGCTGCACCATTTGTTTATCTACCTATTTTAATAAATAAGTTTAAAAAATTTAATATAAAATTTGCCGCACAAAATTGTTTTTATAAAGAATATGGCTCTTATACAGGAGAAATATCAGTTGGTATGCTTAAATCAATAAATACTGATTATGTTATAATAGGGCATTCTGAAAGAAGAATGATATTTAATGAAAGAAATGATATTATTTTGAAAAAAATACATTTGTTATTTAAATATAAATTAATTCCAATTCTATGTATTGGAGAACCATATATTAATCGTCAAAATAATACATATTATGAGTATATTGAAAAACAAATTGTAGAATTGTTAATACAAATAGATAAATTTTTTTTATCAAAAATTATAATAGCATATGAACCTATATGGGCAATAGGATCTAATAATAGTGCTTCTATTAAAGAAATACAATTAATATATAATTTTATTAAGAAAATATTGTATAAGTATTTTGATAAAAATATTGTAGATAATGTTGCTATTATATATGGAGGTAGTTGTAATCATAAAAATTCACATAATATTTTAAATAATTTAAATGGAATTATTTTAGGAAAATCTTCTCTTGATTTAATTGAATTTGTTAAAATAATGCAATGTTTATAGTTAAATATTTGTTATCTAAAAAATATGACTGTAAAACTTAAAATATGTTTCATATTGATTATGATTGATATTTTTTAATATATTACGTATTATATGCAAATCAAATTTTTTAATTTTTAGTTTATCTAACTTAATATTTATTTTTATATCTGTGAATATAGTTGCTAGTTTTTTAGATATTAATGCTAATTTGTGATGTTTTAATAATTTATCTTGACCCTTAATTTTTATTTCATTATCGCATAAAGCATTTTCTATAGACCCATAATTTTTAATAATATTTTGTGCTGTTATAATACCGATCCCTGGAACACCAGGAATGTTATCTATTTTATCTCCAGCTAATCCTAAAATATCAGGTATTTGTTTAGGAGATTTAATATTCCATTTATTAATTATTTGTTGATAATTTCTAACTTGAGATTTTAAATTATATATGTAAGTATTTTTAGAAGATAATTGATCCATATCTTTATCATTAGTTACTATATAAATATTATAATAATTACTTTCAAGATATAATGCTATTGAGCCAATTAAATCATCAGCTTCATATTCATTAGAAAAAAAACTTTGAATATTAAAATATTTAATTATATCACAAATAATTGGTAATGATGTAACTATATCATTAGGTATTATTTTTCTATTAGATTTATAATATTTATAAATATTTTTTCTTATATTGTTGTTGCCGCTATCAAATATTATTATTAAGTGAGTAGGATTATTTTTATTAACTATATGTATTAATGAATTTATAAATCCAAATATAACAGATATGTTAAATCCATTTGTATTGATTATAGGTTTTTTGATAAAAGTATAATATGCTCTATATAATAACATTGTTCCATCAAAAATAAATATTTTGTTTTTCATAATTTATATTAAAAATATTAAAAATTGAAATTAATTGCTTTAAATGAAGGTTATTATAGTATCAATAATAAAAAAAAATTTAATTATATTAATAAGTTTTTTAATAATGATACAGTTAATAAAAATAATATTGTTACAGTACAGCCATTTTTAATTGAAATAAAAGGAAATGTATATCTTATAGATACTGGATTAGGATTTATTAATAATAATAAAAATATATTATTAAATAATATAAGTAAATATGGATATAAGTGTAATGATATATCTAAAATATTAATTAGTCATTTACATCCTGATCATTTTGGAGGATTATTTAGAAAAATACATAATGAAAAATATATTTTAAATTTTTGTAATTCAATACATTATATACAAAAACATGAAATTGAAAATTATATTTTATATTATAAAGATCATTTGTATTCACAATTATTAATCATGCTTTATAATCATAAAAATACAATTTTATTAAATGATCATAATGGTAAAATTGATCAATTTGTTAATTATGAAATTACTGGTGGACATACACAATTTCATCAAATATTTTGGATTAATTATAATAACCATAAATATATATTTGGTGGTGATATTATTGCTATACCAAAGCATATAAATATGTATTATAAAACAAATTATGATTTTAATAGCTATAAATCATTAAAATTAAGAAATAATTTGACACAAAAAATATACGATAATAAATATACTTGTTTATTATATCATCACAATAAATATAAAATTGATTTAGATTTTAATCCATCAAATAAAAAGTTTATTATTATTTAATATTTAATATTAAATGTTAAATAAATTACCTTCTATTGCTATATGTGTATTTTCAAAAATTTGTCTACTTTCATTTAATAGCAGATTTAAATTTCTATATCTTGATGAAAAATGTCCGATAATTAATTTATTAACTTTAGCTATTTTAGCTATATATCCTGCTTGTATAGTTGTTGAATGATGTGTCTTATTAGCTTTTATTTTCATATTATCCATAAAAGTAGATTCATGATATAATAAATTTACTCCATAAATGTATTGTTTTATATTTTCACACATGATAGTATCACTACAATAAGCGTATGATCTTATATTATTTTTTTGAAATGTTAATTCATTATTATGAATTAATTTAGAATTTCTTATTAAATTATGTCCTTTCTTTATATTTTTTATTTCATTAATAGAAATGTTATATTTTTTTATTTGATCAATTTTTATATTTTTAATATTTATTTTCTCTATAAATAAAAATCCATTACATAATATATTATGTTTTAATGGAATTGTTTTTATTATAACATTATCATTTTCAAATATAACTTTATTATTATCATCAATTGGGTAAAATAATAAAGGATATTTAAGGTTTGTTTTAGAATATTTAAAATTAATACTTATAATATCTATTAATCCAGGAGGTCCATATAAGTACAATGGACATTTTCTTTTATTTAAGTTTAAAGAAGATAATAATCCTATAACACCAAAGTAATGATCTCCATGTAAATGACTTATAAAAATACACTTTATTTTATTAATTTTTATTTTATATTTCATCAATTGTATTTGTGTTCCTTCACCACAATCTATTAAAAATAGTTCTTCATTTATATTTAAAATTTGTGAACTAGTTGCACGATTAAGTGATGGTATAGCAGCATTATTACCTAATATTTTTAATTGAAATTTAATCATTTATTATTTTTTTATAATTTATTTTTTTATATATAAAATTATAATATATTTTTAATATCCTTAATACAAGTGTCAATTTTATTTATTAAATTGAATATACATTGTAATTTTATTATGAAAAATATAAAAACAATTAATTAATAAATAATTAATATTATAATGAAATCCTTACGTTTTCAAATTTTCAATCATATTATTAATAGAAAATCTATTAAAGTTGATATTATTTCTAATAAAATATCCACATTTTTCGCTGAAAATGTATTTCACAATGATGTTATTAAAAAGTATACTTCTCATGATACATTTAAATCATTACAGTATTATATAAATAATAATAAGACTATGAGTCATGAAATAGCAGAGAAAATAGCATTTGCTATGAAATCATGGGCTATAGATAATGGAGCAACTCATTATACACATTGGTTTCAACCTTTAACAGGTAATACATCTGAAAAACATGATACATTTTTTGAAAAAATAGGTGATAGTAATGGTATTGAAAAATTTAATGTCACTGAATTAATACAACAAGAACCTGATGCTTCCAGTTTACCTAGTGGAGGATTAAGAACTAATTTTGAAGCAAAAGGATATACAGCATGGGATCCTACATCACCAGCTTTTATAATTAAAAATTCTTTATCTAATACTGCTATTTTATGTATCCCAACAATTTTTTTATCATATACAGGAGAATCATTAGATTATAAAACACCACTAATAAAATCTGTAATTTCATTAGAAGAAAATGCGTTGAAAATATGTCATTTATTTAATAATAAAATTAAAAAAGTATATTCAACTCTAGGTATAGAGCAAGAATATTTTCTTATTGATATAGCATTTTATTATGCAAGACCTGATATATATTTAACAGGACGTACATTATTTGGACATCAATCAGCTAAAAATCAACAATTAGAAGATCATTATTTTGGCTCCATATCAGAACGTGTTAAAAATTTTATGATAGATTTAGAAATTGAGTCTTTTAAATTAGGTATTCCATTAAAAACAAGACATAATGAGGTAGCCCCTGGACAATTTGAATGTGCTCCTATTTATGAACCTGTTAATATAGCTATAGATCATAATCAATTATTAATGAATTTAATTGATAAAATAGGACTTAAACATAATTTTAAAGCATTATTGCATGAAAAACCTTTTCATGATATAAATGGATCTGGAAAACATAATAATTGGTCTATTATAACAGATGATAATATTAACTTATTAATACCAGGAAAAGATATTAAATCTAATTTAATGTTTTTATCATTTTTTGTGAGTATTATTAAAGCAGTACATGATTACTCTGATTTATTATTAGCTAGTATAGCATCTTTAGGAAATAGTTATAGATTAGGTGGTAATGAAGCCCCCCCTAATATAATATCAATATTTATTGGAAATCAATTACAAGAATTATTAAACTCTATAGAAAATGGCGATGCTATCCAATATGATAAAAATATTAAAAATAATATAAATATTAATTTGCCAATTATACCTAATATATCATTTGATAATACAGATAGAAATAGAACTTCACCATTTGCATTTACTGGTAATAAATTTGAATTTAGAGCAATAGGATCATCTGAAAATTGTGCAAGACCTATTACTACTTTATCATCTATAATATCATATCAATTTAAAAAATTCTATGAAGAAGTTAATGAAACAATTATTTTGGGAGAGAAAAAAGAAATAGCAATAATAAAAATAATACGTCAATATATTAAAAAATCTAAAAATATAATATTTAATGGTAATAATTATAGTAATGAATGGTATGTGGAATCACAAAAAAGAAGGTTGCCATGTGTAAAATACACTACAGAAATGTTAAAATATTATATCAGTAAAAAATCTGAAAAATTATTTAATGATATGAATATTTTATCATCAAGAGAGTTAACAGCAAGGTATGATATTTTTTTAAAACTTTTTATCAAAAAAGTTCAAATAGAAAGCAGAATTCTCAATGACTTATCTCAAAATCATATAATACCTGCAGCAATTGATTATCAAAACAAATTAATAGATAATATTTTAGGAATAAAAAAATTAAATTTAGAAAATAAATATTATAATAATCAAATATATCTAGTAAAAAAAATATCTACCTATGTTAATAATATACAAAAATATATCATTGATATGACTAATGAACGTAAAATAGCTAATAAAATTAATAGTACAACCAAAATGGCTCATTACTATGATATTAATATTCTTAAATATTTTAGTATTATTAGATATAATATTGACAAATTAGAAACTATAATAGATGATCAATTATGGCCTGTTCCTAAATATAGGGAATTATTATTTCTTAGATAATACTATTTTTTCAAAACAAATACTTACTTGTAATATCATCATATTTAATATGATGTTTATTTAAATAATTAGTTATTAATTTAATATTATTAGAATTAGATAATTCTATTGCAAATAAACATTTATTTTGATCTATTTCTGCAGTATCAATAATATATATTTTATCTTTATTAGGTAATAAATTATTAAAAATATATTTTAATTCTTCTTTTAATTTTATATTGTGTATTAATAAATAATATTTCATTTTATTAAATATTAAACTTCTACCAATAATTTCTGTATATCTTTTAATATCATTATTACCTCCGCTAATTATACAAACTACTTTTTTGCCTTTAATAATATTTTTTATTTGATCTAATGCTGCAGCTGATAATGCACCTGCAGGTTCTACTATAATACCTTCATGCTGATATAAATCAATTATTGTATCACATACTTTACCTTCTGGAACTGTTAATATGTTATTTATATATTGTGAAATTATTTCATATGTAATTTTGCCAACTTGTTTAATTGCTGCTCCATCAACAAATGTATCTATATGATTTAACAATACAGGTTTTCCTTTTTTTAAAGCTAATAACATTTTAGGTGCACCTAAAGGGTCTATTCCTATAATCTTACAATTAGGTTTAATTTTTTTTATTGATAAACATATTCCCGCTAATAATCCACCACCACCAACGGGTACTATTACTACATCTGCATCTGGAATACTATTTATAATTTCAATTCCTATTGTACCTTGACCTATAATAGTATTGATATTATCAAATGCATGTATAAAATAAATATTATTTAATTCTGAAAATTTAATTGCTTCACTATAAGATTCATCATAATTATTACCTAATAATTCAATATGAATCCATTCTGATCCAAAATATTTTACTTTATCTATTTTTTGTTGTGATGTTATTTTGGGCATAAATATATATCCATATATTTTTAATTTGTTACAACTATAAGCAACACCTTGTGCATGATTTCCAGCACTTGCACATACAATACCTTTTAATTTTTCATTTTTATTTAAATTAATCATATTGTTATATGCACCTCTAATTTTATAAGATCTCACAATTTGTTGATCTTCTCTTTTTAAATATATATCTGCTTTATATTTATTAGATAATCTTTCAATGAATTCTAAAGGAGTATATTTTACGATATTATTTAATATATTGTGACTTTGTAAAATTTTATTAAAAAAATCATTATGATTTTCTTTGCTATATTTTAACATAACAGAAAAATGTTTATTATTTTAATTAAATATATATATATTAATTTTTATTATTATACAATTTATTTTATTATAAATATATATGTTAAATAATAATATTATTGTTGTTGATTATAATAATTGTTCAATTAGATTAGACAGATATTTATTTAAATATTTAAATAAATATTCTAGGAATTTCATTCAACAGTTAATAATTAATAAAAAAATACTAGTAAATAATAAATATGTAAAGTCTAGTTATATAGTTAAAAATAATGATTCAATACAATTAAATATTAATTGTAATGTTATTAATGATAATAAAATATATTCAAGTAATATTCCTATTAATATAGTATACGAAGATGAAGATATTATAATTGTTGATAAAAAAGCAGGTATGGTTATTCATCCAGGGAATGGTAATTGGAATCATACTCTTCTAAATGCAGTTATGCATCATTTATCTATAAATACAATGGATATTAATTATCACAATACATATAATATTAATGATAATAAAATATGCCTAATACATAGATTAGATAAATATACTTCAGGATTAGTTATTTTGGCTAAAAATATTAGATCAGCTAATATTCTATCAAACCAATTTTATAATAGAAGTATTATAAGAAATTATATAGCTCTAGTAATAGGTGATATTTCTATAGATAAAGGATATATTACGGGATATATGGGTAAATATAATCATAAAATGATATTGTACAAAAGTAATATAAATAATAAATTAAAATGGTCTAAAACTCATTTTAGTGTAAAGAAAAGGTTTGGCTTTGTGACACTATTACAATGTAAATTATTGACAGGTAGAACACATCAAATACGTGTTCATATGGAATACATTAATAATCCTATATTAGGTGATCAATTATATGGAAATAACAATCATAACAATATACATATCAATAATTTATTACGAGGTTATGACAGGCATATGTTGCATGCAAAAGATATAGGATTTATTCATCCTATTAAGAAATCATTTATGTATTTTACTTCTTCTTTACCTAAAGATTTTAACAATATTATAATTGAATGTAATAATATATTATAATTTGTAATATTATATTATTTTTATTTTAAATTTATTTAAATTGTTATTAATAAAATATATTTATCAAATGTCTCAAGATATAATATTTATAAAAGTTAAAAATATTTTAATTAATTATTTATATAAAAATAATCTTAGAAAAACACCAGAAAGATTTGCAATTTTAGAAGCTATTTATCAAATAAAATCACATTTTGATGTTGATTATTTATATATGTATATGAAAAATAGTAAATATAATATGAGTAAAGCAACTATATATAATACATTAAATATATTATTAACTTGTAATCTTATTTCAAAAATACAAACTAATAATAGTAAAAATATTTTGCAATTTGAACGTTTATATGGATTTAAACAACATGATCATATAATATGTCTTAATTGCGGTAAAGTTATAGAATTTTGTGATCCTAGAATTAATGAAATTAAAAATACTATTTCTAATTTATTTAATATAAAAATAGTTCAACATTATTTAACTTTTTATGGATCTTGTAAAAAAAAAAGAAAAAAAATATAACTTTTTTATTTATTAAATAATAAATTTAATATGGTTATTATATGTTAGTTAGTGCTAATAATTATACAATACTATTATACTATTGTTATAGTAATATTGAAAATGAATTTGAATTTAAAAAATGTCATATAAATTTTTGTAAATCTTTGAATTTAAAAGGAAGAATTATCATATCAAAAGAAGGTATTAATGGAACAATTGCTGGAAATCATAATGATTGTTTTCAATATATAAATTCTATAAAAAATGATAATAGATTTGTTGATATAGATTTTAAAATACAAAAATATCATTTAATACCCTTTAAAAGTTTAAAAGTTAAACTTAAAGAAGAAATTGTTAATTCAGGAATAATTAATAATTATATTAATTATAAAAATTTAAAAATTATTAAAAAAGCTCAATATATTTATGCAAATGATGTAAATAAAATTATTGATAAAAAAAACATTATATTTTTAGATGTTAGATCACAATATGAGTATAATCTAGGAAGATTTAAAAACGCTATATCTTTAAATATAAATTATTTTAGAGATTTTGCATCTAAAGTAGATAATATTAATCAATATAAAAATAATACAATTATTACTTATTGTACAGGAGGTGTTAGATGCGAAAAAGCATCTTCTTTTTTAATATATAAAGGATTTAAAAATGTATATCAGTTATACGGAGGAATTATCAAATATGGGATGCAAACTAATGGATGTAATTTTGATGGTAAATGTTATGTTTTTGATCAAAGAATATCAATATCAATAAATCAATATAATCATAATATTATTTCTAGATGTTTTTCATGTAAAACATTAACAGATACAATGATTAATTGTTATAATGTAACATGTAATAAACATATTGTACAATGTTATTCTTGTAATAATAAAATGAATGGATGTTGTTCTATTAATTGTTATAAAAAAATAAAATGTTTTTTATCTCATTAAATAAATTCATGTTTTTTTTTAAATTATTTTAAAAATTATATTACAAATAATAAAAATATTTGTATATATTTACTTCATTAAAATGACAGTAATATTATCATTATAATATTAATTATAATATTTTGTTTATTGTTCTTTGAAAATTATGTACAAAAGTTTTATGATAGTCTT